>NZ_JBFTQG010000010.1:0-153571 GCF_056398885.1 Cupriavidus sp. 01T418 | reverse complement strand
GGCCAACTACTGCCCACACTCGCTCGCCGAACTCAAAACGACCGCCCGCAATCGGCTGCGCAGCGCACAGCAACGCGCCAACATCATTGCCGCGTGCTGGAAGCAGGCCGAGTTGTGGTGATGTCATCATTTATGCAAGCCTCAATAAGCCCGAACCGAATGCCCGCCAGTCCGCCAGCGACGGCTGCCGTTGTGTCCGTGTCGTGGCCGAACATGACGGCGGTCTTGACCACTTCCTCGAACGAATCCTCTTCCATGGCCTTGCGCGTAGACCAAATTGTATCGAGCACGAATCCTGTTCCGCGTGGCTTATCGGTCTTCGGGAAGGCTCTCAGCACGTCCAGTTCGCGCGGGAAGATCTTTCTCTCTCGCTCACGAGGCCAATCGTCATATATCTCGGCCAGTCGGTGGTCGGCCCATGACCACGGATCGGGAAGCTGATATAGATAGCCTCGCCCCACCAGACAGAAGTATGCGCAGGCCGCCAGCGACCGAGGATGTGCATGGGTAGGCAAGGACTGTAGATGTGCGTCCTTGACAAGCTGTTCGTCGCTGCCCGTATGCCAAAGGGCCAAGGGTAAGACCCGCATGAGCGATCCGTTACCGTTGCTGTGTTCATCGGTCCCACCGGATTCGTGCGGCGACACGCCATCGCGCAGGTAGCCCAAGGCTTCAGCCGTCTGGACGCCACAGTCGTAGACATCGCCATCGACAGCCATATAGCCATAGTCCAGCCATTGCAGCAATCGGTCGGCGAAGTCGATCAGTGACAGTCTTCCATCGTCCATCAGGCTGGCAAGCAATGCGAGGGCTTGGGCACCATCATCGGACCATGTACCGACGCGTACGCCAGCATGCGCACGCCTGAAGCCCACCGGTGGGACCATTTCGATTTGCTTCCGGCTTGGCAAGTCTTCGGGTGCATGAAACTCGTATGGCACGCCGAGGGCATCGCCAACCAGCAGCCCCACCAGCCCGCCAATGACTGCATTAGACCCATGGTCCGTCAACAGTCCTGCGAATCCCTTGTTGTCTGTCAAACGCATTCCTCCGTCTGTTGGACTATTGGTCACGTATAGTGGCGCCACCATTCTCCCTCATTTGTTCCCCCGGGTCATTAGCACTCGCTTTTGGACTGCCGCTCGATCGAACGCCCCATACGGACTTTGCCCTTGTCAAGCGTGGGCAGAAAATCCATCAAATGGATGATCTGTTTCAGGACGAGCGAAAGGGACCGGCGCAGGCCATACGTCTGCTACGGGGGGCAGTGTTCTGAGGTAGAAATGTGCTTGCGAGGCGAATTTCTTGCACTCAGTTGCAACTGTCGCTGTTGCCGTTGTCGGTTACCGGCGGCTTTTTCCAAACGAAGCCAGTTAGGCCTGCATCGCCGGCTTCGGATTGGGGATTCCGGCAACGACATCAAGGGTGTTGAGACGCCATTCCTGCGCTTCCCGGAGCGCACGGATCGCACGGTATAGCTCGTTATCCAACGCGGTTTGGTACCGACCTATCAACTCCTGCTGGATCGGTGCTGACTGCTGTACCTTGACCAGAGCTGCCACTTCCAAGATGACATGACGCCGCGCATGGGCGCTGATCTCCGCGGCACATTTCAGGGATGTTTGCTTGGCCCAAGCGAACAGGCCTCCATCGTACAGCTGCAAGAAATCCTTGATACCCATACCTTTGACGTCGGCATCGCGTTTCAGGGCGCCGAATAGCAATGGCCCATCCTCTGCTAGGCGCTCAACGTCGCCGGCGCTAAGCGCGTCCCACACCCCTATGAACTGGCCGTAAAGGTCGCGGCAATAGTCGATGGCTGCCGCATCGTCGGGATGAGCTGGCCGCAAGGCGTCCTCGGCAAGCTGTTGGGGAAAGGTCATCCCCAGTGCGCGTTCGACCTGCCGCCGGTTGCTCTGCGCATCTAGCCGTCTACCGAGTTCGATACTCGCGCTCTCTGCACGAATGAGGCGGCGCTGGCGCCAGACAGAGATGGCAAGCTTTTCGACGAGCATCAATTCGAGGCTCCCGACTGGACTGAGGGAAGCCTGAAATCCAGCTAGCAAGAGTTGGAATTCCTCGGGGCTCTCATCGTCCAGAAACAACCGATCGCTCAGCACACCGTGTTTCAGAGCATTCCCACTAGCGTGTGCCTTACCTGATGCTGTCCTCGGCCCCGTACTCTTCTGGCAGTTTCGCCGATTGGCTGCCGTTTTCTTTTCAGAGGTCATCATGTAGGCAGGTATCTCAAACTGTGCAATGACGCAAAGAATGTAATTTCAGAATACCGGACGAGAATCCCCCGAGCAACTGGCCGAGTTTGCCTGACCTCGTTTTGCAATCAAGTGCAATTTGCCTGATGACAACACATCGGGCTGGAGAGGCCTTCAGATGGCGAACCCGAAGGATGAAACGATCCTGTCTGCCGGCAGCTTCAGTGGGTTTCTGGATCGCATCGTGTAGGACTTGCTGCCAATATGGCAGAGCGCATGCTGAACACCGATCTGTATGAGGGGGTTTTTGCACTTGATTGCAAGAGTGCTCGTGCCCGTCGCCAAGTATGTTGCCCATGAAGACCCGAAGGGAAGGTGCAGAGTGCAGGGTAGTGCAGGGACTTACTCTTTGTTTTACAGCAATCCAAAAAATGCAATGACTGCGGAGAAAGTGTAAAAAGCCTGCAGCACTTTGCACCCTGCACCTCGGCTCGTATTCAGAGCATCCCAGAATAATCCACCACTTCATCGGCGGTTTCGGCGTCCGGGATGATATCCGGCACACCATCAGGCAGCAGGCGTAAGCCATACAGAATGCCTTGCTTTGACTTATGCTTCTCGACATGTCTGGAAGCCAGTGCCTTGCTGAAGCTGGTTGCGTTGTATTTGCCGCCGTCGATCCCTTCGTCTGCACACCACGCCAGTATTGCTTCAAGCAGCGACTTGGCCGCGGTCCCTTCCTTTGGATCACACCTTTCGTAGTGCGTCAGCCACATGCTGAACACGTCCTGTTCGCTGAAGTAACTGCGCGTCATGTTCGCCACTTCGGGTGGCGGGACCAACCGATTCTTCTCGTACTCGACCGCCCCGGCCACGAGCCACGCCAGAATGCCAGAACCTTCTTTCTTCAATTCATCAAGCAGGCGTTCATCTCCATCAGGCAGCATCGGATCCCGGTCGGCTTCACCGGGGCGGTTCCATTGCCTGTCGAACGGGATGAAATGCAGCCTGCCCTTAATCGCGGGGTCAAGGTGATCGATAGCCGGAGCGGCGTTGGTCATCATCCATAGCTTGTGTGAGATTTCAAATTCGAACGGGTTGCCGTGCAGAAATCGCGCGGTCATCGTCTTGTCGCCGGTATGTCGCTTGATTGTCGCCACCGCGAATTTTTGCCCCTCCTTGTTCTCGCTGCTGATTGCGCAACGCGCACCAGCCAGTCGCGCAGTGTTTGGGCTGGCCTTCTCGGCGTCGTCGGCGTATTTTGTGTCCAGGAGCATCGTGGAGGGCAGGCTGACGCCATAGTCACCGAGCACCCATCGTTCCATGTCAAGCAGCACATTCTTGCCGTTCGACCCGCCCCCCACGCAGACGAATAGCTTGTGCTGGTCCGTCAACCCAGTGAGCGAGTAGCCCAGGGCTCGGCGCAGATAATTTGCCAAACTGGGTCGTGGCTTGAATTGCCCGACAGTCTCGGGGATTACGTCGCCCTTTGCATCGATTTGGGGTGGGATCGGGCTGCCAGTGATCTGCTCGATAAACTGAACCCACTTTGGTGCTGCGGCGCCTGGGATGAACGGGACGGGGGACCGTTTGGTTACGAAGTCATCACGCGCCGCTTCTCTCAATGTACCGGTACGCAGATCGACCACGCCGTTAGCCACGCCGAAAAGCTGATGGTCGGCGTCCAGCCGCTTCATCGGCAGAGCGACATGCTGAAACTTGCCTGCGATGCCAAGCAATGCCGTCAACCGGCTTTTGTTCCTGCATTGCACCGACCACCTTTCATAGCTGTCCGCGCGCTTTTCCAGTTGTTTGCGGCGGTCATCGCTGGACGCCTTGGTGCTGGCGGAACGGAAGACCTTTGCCTTATTCCGGTAGTGTTCGGCAACACGCAGCGCGTGCTTCTGGGCAATGCCGCCGTCATTGTCCACGAGCCACCTTGAGCCGTCCCAATAGATCCATTTCCCCAGTTCAGTCACGAACCGCAGGTCGCCTGCCGTGAGTTCGGAAAACAAGTTTGCATTGCCGGTGTCGGACCAGTCGATCAGGTGCTCGTAGTCCTGCAGCGGCTCCGGCTTGGGTGTTTTCGGTTCGGGTTTCTTCAGGCCGGTCAGGAGCGTCTGGAGTGCTATCCGGCCGCCCTTGTCTTCGACGTCCCACGCATCGTAGTTCGACGGTGCGTCCTCCGGCATCTCCACCAGGTACCCGCCGACTTCAGCAGCAACCTTGTGCGCGGTGCCTTCTGCGCCCTTGTCGGGCACCAGCACGAGCTTAGCATCCGGACATGCGGTACGCAGCGCTGTCGCCACGGTGCCGAAGCGGCCCGCGCTGAATGTCGTGACCGCAGCGCCAGACGGATCAGCGTTGTAGATGCTCCAGGCGCTCGCAAGACCTTCCGCGAGGTACACCACGCAGTCAGGTGCAATGGTGCCGATGACGTGCATGCCGTCACTAAATGACCCTTTCCCCGGCGCGCTCCACTTCTCGCCGGATGGGGAGAGGAAGTGCACCGTACAAAATGTGCCGTCGAGTTTGCGCACCGGCACCGCGGCCCAGCCGGTTACGTCCTTCCCGCCAAGACTGCCGGTCGCGATCTTCAGGCCTTTTGGCAGAATCTTCTTCTTCGCGAGGTACGGGTGACCTGCAGGCGCATCGGGCCACGCGTTGAACCGATTTTCCAAACCGGTGCCGTTAGCTTTTACGTCTGTGAGCGCTGCTGCCCCGTCGGCAGCGACGGGCTGCCCAGCAGTCCCCTGTGAGGCGCTATGCGCGGTGGGCACGGGCCCTGTGTACCCAGCCTCCTTCGCGAGATAGACAAGCGTCCCCGCCGTGATCCCACCATCGGCATTGGTCGAATCCCACAGGGTTTTGCAGGCGGCAGCATTGTATTTATGCCCGCCTTTCTTGCTCCAGTTATCGAAGTCCTGGAAGCTAAGACCAGCCGCCTTGGTGGCGCAGGCGATTTCGAACCATTGTTTATATTTGCAATAGGGATCCAGCATCGTCAGCATCTCGCGATAAACGGAAATCGGGTCGATAACCAGCGCGGTCTTCGGCACGCCTTGCGACGACTGCTTGATCGGCAGATTGATTACATGGGCGTTATTGGTTGGCTCGCTCGGGACGGGGTTAGTAACGCCGTCTGATTTTTTGGAAATGAAAGTGATAGCCATGGAAAAAGGTGTGTTAAAGTACACCTTCAATTTTTCGAAATCGGGAAAAAGCTCGGATCGTGTTCTGGCGGTCCGGGCTGTTTTTTTATAGCGTTGCCGCGTACGGAGAGGCCATCCGCTCCTGCACTTGAGTGCAGAAGCGGGAAACGTATTACTTTTGGCCTTCCAGATGCTTGCGGATCGTGCTGGTGAGCCAGTAAGGTCTACCGTCGTGACCATCGGGCGGTGGGATTTTATGAAGGCGCAGCCACGTATACAGAGTGTTGGCGCTGGCAATGCCGTATAGTGCCAACAGATTTGAGACTCTCAGGCGCCCAGGCTGACACAGGTCAATTGCCGGAGGTTTTGCCTTCACGCCACCGCCACCACGCTTCGCCTTCGACGATCGCGTTAATGCGGTGGAGGTCAGTGTCGGCTTATCTATCGTGATGATCCCCATTTTTTTGCGTCCAATTGCGGGGCACAATAGCGCCGCCAGTTAATTAAATAACCGGCGATCAAGCAACGGGGAGAGCGCCGGAAGTGGGAATGCGACCCATTGCGGGTCCACCGTGTTCCAGTCCATTGGCGCGGTAAGGTACTACCTGATTAGGATGGCATATTTTCATTTGGGATGCAAGAGGATTTATGTGCCTGTGCTATGCCGCGATAGCAATACCACGTTCGCGGCATTGGCGCGCGTCAGCAAATATAATCGTTTGCCGAGTTGCGCCCATGCCTTGCGCTTTTCTTCCGCGTAATCGTGCCGCTGATAGATCCGTGCCATTCGGTTTGTTTCCCGATGGTTCATGCAGGCTTCAATGACTACAGGCGCGATCTTAAGCGCCTGCATTTGCGTGGCAGCCGTTCGCCGTAAGTCGTGTGGGGTCCATCGGTCATTGCCAAGGCAGAGGGCGTTCTCATGCGCTGTGCGTTTGCTATGGGCTTTGCGATCGTAGAACTTCAACTGGCGGTCACCGATCTGTTTCGTGATGCCCTTTGGGTCCGCAGGGCCTTTGCCATTGGCAGCGGGCACTAGCCACTCCGTGCCGTTAGAGGCATCAAGCAACGCCTGCATATGTTCTTTGGCAAAGTCAGACAGAAACACGACGTGAGGGTCGTAATTCTTCGAGTTCTCACGCGGGACGCGCCAGGTCCCTACTTTGATATCGACGTCGGCTCGGCGCGCCTTGACGACTTCACCAATGCGGGCGTTGGTTGCCAGAATCAGCCATAGCACGTGCTGCGTCGTTTCCTGGACGCCGCCGCTTGACATTGCGACGGGCAAGGCGCGTAGTTCGTCAATGGTCAGGTAACGCTCGCGTTCGACTTCGGCGCCGCCGATGTCCTTCTTGACGATGTTCAGCAGCGGGTCGGCTGGGGCATACGCCCGTAGGATCGCCCACTTGTGCAGCTGTTTCAGATCGGTGAGGGTGCGGTTCGCCAACCTGTTCGCGCCGCGTGCGACGATGCGGTCGAGCACGGCAAGAAGATCCGCTCGCTGAACCTCCTCTGCGTATCGGTCGCCGATCGCCGGCAAGACGTCCAGTTCGAACGCGCGGCGGGTTTCGGCGCCTTTGTCCTTTCGCTTTGACAGCGCATGCTGCTCCCAAATGCTGAACAGCTGGCGAAAGGTGAGGCGGCTTGCTTGTCTCTTTGACTCGGCTTGCCGTGCAGCCTCGGCGGCTTGTCGGGCCAGCTTGTCGGTGCGCCGGCGCTCGTTGGGGTCAATTCCCTGCGCGACCAGTTCTCGGGCTTTGTCACGAGCGGCGCGGATCGCGGGCAGCCCGGTGGCTGGCCACGTGCCGCATGCGCAATCGCGCGTCTTGTTCCCCCAGCGGTATCGATACCAGAAGGTGACGCTAACCCCGGAACCCGCCTTGCGGACCTTTCCCCAAAGACTGCCATCGTCGCGAAGTGTCGCGCCTAAATCAGTGGGCTTGAGCGCCTGCAACTTCTTGTTCGTGAGCTTTGCCATTTTGACCCCAACAATGACCCCAACAGAATGGCAGGCTGACGAAGGATGCATTCGATATGGGATCGGACATGCGAAGCGTCTATGTCCTTATAGTAGAAGGCTTTTTACCCTACCGCGAGGATTCTTCGGGATGCATCCGGATGGAGCTAAACCTGCATGGGGTGCAGGTGGTCGGAGGTTCAAATCCTCTCGCCCCGACCAGTATTAAGAAAACCCGCACAGCACTGGCTGTGCGGGTTTTTTCTTTATGTGCTCGGCACGCCTATCCTGGCGACGGCAATACAAGCGGCGCCGATCGCCGTCTATCGCGCGCATCAGTCCAGGTATCGTGGATGCGGTTGTGCAGTCAGATGACTGCCGGCGCCGCAGGTGAGCGCAGGTCCACCCAGCCTCGCCAGTCTTGTCCCGTCCCATTTCCCGTTTATCTCCCATTGCCCGGCTTGCGGCTCAAACAGGTTTGTCGCGAAGGGGCGTCGGCTTCTACAATCAACCCATCGACGGCGCATTTTGCATGTCATGGCGGGTAGACGTTTGCGGCACGCGGCGCCGGGATGCAGGCTTCGCCAGGTGTCGCTCGCGGTGACTTGTGGAAACGACAGGAGTGAACGATGGCCAAACGCGAGCGCGCCGCCCGGGCCTTGCAGGACGAGGTGAGCCGGCGGATCCAGCGCATCGACGACATCATGGAGGACGGTGTCAAGGTCCGGGTGGCGGCGCCGCAAGCACATGCACGCGATGCGCGCGGGCGTAACTGGGATATGAAGGTCTTCGGCAATGCCGCGGGCTATGAAAAGGGTATCCGGGCCGTGGTGGACAAGGCACGTGACGAATTCGATCTGACCGGGGCACCGGGCCAGCAACCTGCTGATCCCTTCGGCACGCCCTCTTCGCCGGAGTAAGGGCTTCATTGGAGTAGCGACATGCAGGCTTGCGATCTCTGCCATCTGCTCGTTGGCGCACCGACCACGGTGCAGCCGCATGAGAATCTGGCTGCATCCGGTGCGGGGGCGCTTGGCATGGACATCAATTCGCGTTGGGTGGACCGGCCCTGGCGCTGCACCGTCTGCGGCGCCTGGATGTTCCAGAATGCTGCCCACGGCGAGCCGCCGAACGTCTGGCGCATGGGGCGCCGCCCCCAGGATCGTCCCCAGGACCGGACCTGAAGGCGGGAGCTTTCGCGCCTGCCGCTCCTGTTGGGCCGACGCTGCACTGCGGCATGCTACGATGGCCGCAAAGGGAGGCGCAATCCATGAATGAATCCAGAACGCAAAATTACCGAGGCTACGTGATCCTGATTTCGGTGCAGCAGCAGGACAGGGGGTGCCAGGTGAGCGCCTCGATCGTCCAGGAGGCCAAGGGCGCGGTGCGCAATCCTTCGGCCTTGCAGTCGTGGGTGGGGCAGGAGCAGGGCGAACTGCTCGAAGTGGCGGACCGGGCCCAGGCGCGCGCGCGCCGGCTGATCGATGCCACCGTGGACCACGTTGCCTATGCCGCGGGCTGAGGGATCGTCCTGCGGGGGCTCGTCCTGCTGGGGCTCGTCCTGCACCGGGCGAGCCAAGGAGCCATAACCTGCCATGGTTTTATTTGGCAGAAGTTTTGGCGATTTGGCCTACATGGCGCGATATCACGGTCGTTAATCCCGGTATGAAACCATTCGATGATTCCGAAGAAGGCGCCGCCAACGCCGATGCCATGGGCTGGGGGGCGTCCCCGCCCCACGTATTGGCAGCGGTGCTCAATACCGCCCTGGCAGCCGAGGACCTGGACGGCTTTGCCGCGCTGTTGTCCGATATGGCGCGTGATCGCGGCCTCAAGGGCGCGCGCGGATCCCACCAGTCTATCTACGACATGCCCTATGCCAGCTTGTTGCCGCGCCAGCAGCATCTGCTGGCGGACGCTTTCGAGCTGATGATCCGACTGGGCCTGGAGTTCCAGCCTCGCAAGCCACGCGCAGTGGGCGATGGCGAGTGCGGGCTCCTGGCGCACGGCAATCACGAGATTCCACCGGACTAGCCGGCACGCGCAGGCTGCACGCAGGCGCGTGCGGCATGGCTGGCAAGGCGGGCGTGCGGCATGCTAGCATCCCGCGAAAGCGGGGCGTTGGCGCAGCAAGCCACCGTGACGACGAACAGCCATGGCCAGTGGCTGAACAGGTCCGTCCATGGCGCAACGCGGCCTCCAGCCCTGAACGACCAGATCGCCGCATCGACGGCGACGCATCGCCCCGGCCCGAT
Source organism: Cupriavidus sp. 01T418 (assembly GCF_056398885.1). Taxonomy (NCBI): domain Bacteria; kingdom Pseudomonadati; phylum Pseudomonadota; class Betaproteobacteria; order Burkholderiales; family Burkholderiaceae; genus Cupriavidus; species Cupriavidus sp. 01T418. The sequence goes on along the minus strand of NZ_JBFTQG010000010.1, from coordinate 143,994 downwards.
GCCGATCCCGGGCTGGCGATGATGCTGACACGGCCAGCGCGCGCACGGCCGTGGCGTTCGAGGGGAACGATCGCTGTTGTGGAGGTTATGTCATGGACGAAGACGAGCCTTTCGGGGTTGTGTTCGGGGATTTTCGCGTCATCTGGGTGGCGGAGCGTTTGCAGGACGGCAAGTGGACGGCGCGCTACTGCTGGAGCCAAGGCACCTCGGCGGCCTCCGGCAAGGCGCTCCAGGCAGCGGTGCTCAGCGGCAAGTCCAAGCGGTTGCTGGGGGACTTCAAGACCGAAGAGCAGACCGTCGCCGCCATCAAGACGGCAGTGCTGCTCGAGGCGAAATGGGGGCGGTAAGGCAGACCTGGCGTGGCTGCACGCAGCGACGACGATCACCGCTGCGATCGCGGCTTTGACAGCCTTGACCTTCGCGTTTCCGGTTTGCTTCCGGTTTGAGCGGAAGCGGCAAATGCAGCGGGGCGCGGGATCGCCCCGCACTCTGGCTCTGGCCCCGCTGGCTGACCTGCCGTCATTGTCTCCGGTTGGCGGCAGCGTGCGCGTCTACCCGCACGGCTGGCTGCGTTCCAGCAAGCCGATTTCCCGTACTGCCACCGACAGCATCGACAAGCCTGCCGCGCCCGATGCGCGCTGGTCCGCCAGCATGCGCGAGAAGCGCTCGATTTGCGCATGGCGGCCGCCACGCCAGGCTTCGATGAGTTGTGCCGGCGCGTCCAGTTCCTGTGGTTGCGCCAGCACGCTTACCGTCAACGCGCGCTTGAGGCGGCCGAGGTCTTCCAGGGTCGTGGTGCGTGCCAGCAGATCCCAGTGGCTGTCGGCAGGCAAGGCCAGCGCGCGTTCGCGCAGCCAGCCGAAGCTGAACTCCGTGTCGAGCGCGAAATATACGCTTGCCACCAATGCCAGGCTGCGCTGCGTGGCCGCCGCCACCTCGGCGATATCCAGTGCCGCGGCGGAAATCTCTCCAGCGGCTACGCGCAGCGCCAGCGCCTCGTCCACGCCGGACTGGCGCAGCGCCTGCTGGCGCTCGGCCAGCGCGGCCGCCTCGGGGCCTGCCAGGAGCGCTGGCAGTTGCGGCGTGAGCCAGGCCGCGGCCTCGGCATAGCGTGCGCTGTTGCTGTCGGCTGGTCCGCCGGCATGAGGATGGCGCAGGAACCAGAGGCTGGCGTGTTCCAGCAGCCTGCCTACGACGGTGAACATATGCGCCTGCACGGCGTCGTCGACGCGGTTGTCGAGCGCGTCGATGTTCGCCCAGAGCGGTACCAGGCCGAACACGTCGCGCGCGATCAGGCAGGCGCGCACGATGTCGGCGGGACGCGCGTCGGTTTCCTCCAGCATGCGGTGGACGAAGGTGGCGCCGACGCGATTGACCAGCGTGTTGGTCAGGTGCGTGGCGAGGATCTCCCGCCGCAGCGGGTGGCGCAGCATGGTGTCGGCATGCCGCTCGCGCAGGGGCTGCGGGAAGTATGCGGGGAGCAGGCCGGCCACCAGCGGTTCCTCGGGCAAGCTCGATGCAAGCAGTTCGTCGTACAGCCACATCTTGCTGTACGCCAGCAGCACGGCGCGCTCGGGCGAGGTCAGCCCCAGTCCGGCGGCCTTGCGTTCGACCAGTTCGTCCTCCGTTGGCAGGAATTCCAGCCTGCGCTTGAGCCGGTCGGCGCGCTCCAGCCAGCGGATCAGCCTGCCTTCCGCATCGATCAGCGCGGCGGCGCTGCGGCCCGCCACGGACAGCGCCTGGGTCTGGTAGTAGTTGTCCTCCAGCACCAGCAGGCCAACCTCGTCCGTCATTTCCGCCAGCAGCTTGTTGCGCTGCTTTTCGGTCATCTCGCCATCCGTCACCACCAGCCCGAGCAGGATCTTGATATTGACCTCGTGATCCGAGCAATCCACGCCGGCGGAATTGTCGATGGCATCGGTATTGATGCGTCCGCCATTGAGCGCGAATTCGATGCGCCCGAGCTGCGTCAAGCCGAGGTTGCCGCCTTCGCCGATCACCTTGCAGCGCAGCTCCGCACCGTTGACCCGGACCGCGTCGTTGCTGCGGTCGCCCACCTGCAGGTGGCTCTCGCGGCTGGATTTGACGTAGGTGCCGATGCCGCCGTTATAGAGCAGGTCGACCGGTGCCAGCAGGATCGCGTGGACCAGTTCGGCGGGCGACAGCGTGGTGGCGGTGATGCCAAGGCAGGCCTGCACCTCGGGCGTAATGGCGATGGTCTTGGCGGTGCGTGGAAACACGCCGCCGCCGGCCGACACCACGCTGATGTCGTAGTCGGCCCAGCTGGAGCGCGGCAGCTCGAACATGCGCTGGCGCTCGCGCAGGCTGGCGCCCGGGTCGGGGCTGGGATCGAGGAAGATATGGCGATGGTCGAACGCGGCCACCAGCTTGATGTGGGGCGACAGCAGCATGCCGTTGCCGAAGACATCGCCGGACATGTCGCCGACGCCGGCAACGGTGAAGTCGGTGGTCTGGATGTTGACGCCCATCTCGCGGAAGTGCCGCTTGACAGACTCCCACGCGCCGCGCGCGGTGATGGCCATTTTCTTGTGGTCGTAGCCTACCGAGCCGCCAGACGCAAAGGCGTCGCCGAGCCAGAAACCGTACTCGGCGGAGATCGCGTTGGCGTAGTCGGAAAAGCTCGCCGTGCCCTTGTCGGCGGCGACCACCAGGTAGGGATCGTCGCCATCGTCGCGCACCACCTCGGGAGGCGGCACCAGCGTGCCCGCGACGCGGTTGTCGGTCACGTCCAGCAGGCCACGCAGGAAGGTCTGGTAGCAGGCAATGCCTTCCTGCAGGAAGGCATCGCGGTCGGTTGCCGGCGGCGGGCGCTTGACCACGAAGCCGCCCTTGCTGCCCACCGGCACGATCACGGTGTTCTTGACCATCTGCGCCTTCATCAGGCCCAGCACCTCGGTGCGGAAATCCTCGCGCCGGTCGGACCAGCGCAGGCCGCCGCGCGCGACCGGGCCGCCGCGCAGGTGCACGCCCTCCACGCGCGGGGAGTAGACCCAGATCTCGAACATCGGCAGCGGCTCGGGCAGGCCGGGCACCAGCGCGGGATTGAACTTGAACGAGAGGTAAGGGCGCGGCCCGCCGTCGGCGCCGTGGCGGAAATAGTTGGTGCGTACCGTGGCATTGATCACGCCCAGGAACAGGCGCAGGATGCGGTCCTCGTCCAGGTTGGGGACCTGGTCCAGGGCGGCGCCGATGGCTTGCAGCAGCCGTTCGCAGCGCGCGGCGCGGGCGCTTTCCGTGGCGGGATCGAAGCGTGCCACGAACAGTTCCACCAGGTGCGACGCGATGGCCGGGTTGCCGGTCAGGGCGCGCATGATATAGGCATCGCTGAAGGTCGATCCCACCTGGCGCAGATAGCGGGCATAGGCACGCAGGATGGTCACGTCGCGCGCCGCCAGTTCGGCGCGCAGCACCAGGCGGTTGAAGTCGTCGTTCTCGATTTCGCCGATCCAGGCGCGCCCGAAGGCATCTTCGAACAGCGCCTTGACACGCGCAATATCGGCTTCGAGGTCGATGCCGGCGCCGATATCGGCCATCTCCAGCCCGAAATCGTGGATCCACACCGGCGCCGCGCCGCTGGGCTCGACCAGGTAGGGCCGCTCTTCGTCCACGCGCACGCCGAGGTGTTCGAGCATCGGCAGGCTGAGCGATAGCGCGATCGGCGCGCGCGCCCGGTAGACCTTGAAGCGGAAGGCGCCGGGCGCGGCTTCGATCGGCCGGTACAGGTTCATGGCAATGCCGCCGCTGGCCTGCGCTGCTTCCATCAGTTCGATATCCCGCACCGCGGTGCGGGCAGGGTAGTCCTCGCGGTAGCCGGCCGGGAAGGAGTCGCCATAGTGGCGCAGCAGCCGGTTGCCTTGCTCTTCGCCGGCGCTGTCCAGCAGGGCGGCGGCAAGGTCGTCCTGCCAGCGGCGGGCGGCCTGCACGATGCGCCCTTCCAGTTCGTCAGCATTGACCTCCGGCATGGTGCCCGGCTCGCCGCGCACGATCAGTTGGATACGTGCCAGCGGCGATTCCGAGAGCTGCGGCGTGAACTCGCAGCTATTGCCGCGGAAGGCGGTCATCAGCAATCTCTGGATGCGTTGGCGCAGGTCGGTGTTGTACTTGTCGCGCGGCACGAAGACCAGGCAGGAGACGAAGCGGTCGAAGCGGTCGCGCCGCACGAACAGGCGGATGCGCTGGTGTTCCTGCAGGCGCAGGATGCCCAGCGAGATGTCGAACAGCTCGTCTTCGTCGGCCTGGAACAGTTCGTCGCGCGGGTACTGCTCGAGGATGGTGACCAGCGACTTGTAGAGGTGGCCCTTGGTCAGGAAGCCCGCGCGTGTCAGGATATTCGCGAACTTGCGCTGCACCAGCGGGATCTCCGCGCTGGACATCATGTAGGCGGTGGAGGTGTAGAGCCCGACGAAGCGCCGCTCGCCGAAGAGCTTGCCGTTGGCATCGATCAGCTTGACGCCGATATAGTCCAGGTAGCCAGGCCGGTGCACGGTGGCGCGCGAGTTGGCCTTGGTCAGGAAGATCGGCGAACTGCCCTCGATGATGCTGCCGGCCGCCGCGGGGAGCTCGGTCAGCGTGTCCGACTCGGGCGCGCGCAGGCTCTCGCGCAGGATGCCGGCGCCGGAGCCGGTCACGCCACGCAGGTAGAAGCGGCCATCCTGGTTCAGCAGTTCGTAGTCGCGCTGGCCCAGGAAGCAAAAATGATCGTCCAGCATCCACGCCAGGAAGGCGCAGGCTTCCTGCGTTTCGGGCTGCTTGCCCTCCGGACCCTGCGCCAGCGTTTCGATGGTGGCGCGCGTGGTGGCCATCATCTGCGGCCAGTCTTCCACCGCGGCGCGCACATCGCCGAGCACGCGGGCAATGCCGTTGCGCAAGGCCTCTTGCGTGGCGGTGTCGCCGCAGCGATCCACTTCGAAGTGGATAAAGGATTCGAGCCGTGGCCCGCCGGCGGGTTCGTTCGCAGCGGCATCGCCTTCGCTGCCCAGCCCCACTTTCGCGATGGTGCCGTCCGTGCCGCGCCAGACCCGGAACACCGGGTGAATCGCGGAATGCAGGGCCAATCCCAGGCGGTTGATCTCCATGGTGACGGAGTCGACCAGGAACGGCATGTCGTCGTTGACGATCTCCACCACCGAGTGATCGGAGTGCCAGCCGTGCTGTTCAAGATTGGGGTTATAGACGCGCAGCCGCGCATTGCCCGTGACAAAGCGCTGGGCAGTCTGCCAGTGCGCCATGACCGCGCCGTAGAGGTCCGCCACCTCGCGTTCGAGCAGGTCGTCTGCGTCGGCCAGGTCGTAGTAGTGGCGCAGGAAAGGCTCGACCTTGGCGAACATGTCGCCGGGCAGGTGGCCCTGTGCGAACAGGATCAGGTCGGCCAGCAACTGGGCCAGTCGCGATTCGCTTTCCGCCAGCATGGTGTCTCCCCCAGACAGCTTGTCTTGACAGTGTCATGCCGGCGCTGACTGGTGCGGCACCATTTGTCTGGTGCCGTCGCCATGGCCGCATGACCGTGCTAACTACTGTAGAGCATAAAGGGGGGCGCTGCGCACAAAGTGCACTGGACGACAGACGGGACCAGGCGGTTGGGCCGGGCCGGTGCGTGCAGGCGCGGCTATGAAGTTTGCGACTGGATTTCATGATTTTATATCGCTGCAGGAATGCTATCGCCGTGGCTACACTGCCTATCAGCGCCTTACCTGCCGGTAGGTCGCGCGAGCCGAGCGGGGCACCGGGTCCCGCCGCTGCGCGCGGTACAGCCCAGCCGCCGGGACAGGCATCATGGAGACATAAAGATGTACAAGGAACGTATCCGGCTGGCCAGCCTGCTCGACAAAGTGATGCCGGCCGAGGCCGCGGCGGCAATGATCCGGGACGGCATGACCGTTGGCATGAGCGGCTTTACGCGCGCCGGTGACTGCAAGGCGGTGCCGGAGGCACTGGCCAAGCGCGCGGCAACCGAGCCGCTGCGCATTACGCTGATGACCGGCGCCTCGCTGGGTAACGATACCGACAAGATGCTGGCCGAGGCCAATGTGCTGGCGCGGCGCCTGCCGTTCCAGGTCGACGCGACCTTGCGGCGCAAGATCAATGCGGGCGAGGTGATGTTCATCGACCAGCATTTGTCGGAGACGGTGGAACAGTTGCGCGGACGGCAGATCGCGCCGGTGGACGTGGCGGTGGTGGAGGCCGTGGCGATCACCGAGGAAGGCGGCATCGTGCCGACCACCTCGGTGGGCAATTCCGCGAGCTTTGCGATGCTGGCCAGCAAGGTCATCGTCGAGATCAATCTCAATATGCCGGCCGGCCTGGAAGGCCTGCACGATATCTACCTGCCCACGGCGCGCCCGCACCGCGAGCCGATTCCGCTGGTTTCGGTGGATCAGCGCATCGGCTTGCCCTATATCCCGGTTGATCCCGCGAAGATTGCGGCCATCGTGATTACGCAGAAGGATGACAGCCCATCGACGGCGCTGCCGCCCGACCAGGAAACGCGCCAGATCGCGGGGCACCTGAACGATTTCCTGCTGCATGAGGTCCGGGCAGGCCGGCTGTCTCCCTCGCTGCAACCGCTGCAGGCCGGCATCGGCACCATCGCCAACGCCGTGCTGCACGGCCTGATCGATTCTCCGTTCCGCGACCTGGCGATGTATTCGGAAGTCCTGCAGGACAGCACGATCGAGTTGATCGACGCCGGGCGGCTGCGCTTTGCCTCGGCTTCGTCCGTCACCTTGACCGGCGCCGTCTACGCGCGCTTCCTGGCAGACCTGGAACGCTACAAGTCCCGCGTGATCCTGCGCCCGCAGGAGATCAGCAACCATCCGGAGGTATTGCGCCGGCTAGGCCTGATCACCATCAACACGGCACTGGAGTGCGATCTCTATGGCAACGTGAATTCCACGCATGTGGGTGGCACCCACATGATGAACGGCATCGGCGGCTCCGGCGACTTTGCCCGCAATGCGCATATTTCCGTGTTCGTCACGAAGTCGGTGGCCAAGGCCGGTGCCATCTCCAGCATCGTGCCCATGGTTTCGCATGTGGACCACACCGAGCATGATGTCGATGTCATCGTGACCGAACATGGCCTGGCCGATCTGCGCGGGCTGGCGCCGCGCGAGCGCGCGCAGCAGATCATTGCCCATTGCGCGGATCCGCTATATCGGGATTTGCTGCGTGATTACGTGACGCGCGCCACGCGCCGCGGCGGACAGACGCCGCACCTGATCGAGGAAGCGCTGGCCTGGCACGCACGCTACCGCGAGGAGGGCACCATGCGTGGTCCCCAGGCGGCCCTGGCTGCTGCGTGAACGGCGTGTCATCCGCCACGGGTCGTCCTGCCTGCTCTCTGTTTATCCTTTGAAGATAAGCACTGCCAGCACGGGGGACAAGGCCATGAGGATCAGCAGGTCGAGCATGATGGTCTCCGTCAGGGAGAACGCCTGCCACGCCATGCAGCGGGGAACCCGGCGCATGCGGCAAGCGATGCTGGCCTGATTCTGCCTGCTCGCTGTGGGGCCGGACGGTGCGCTGGCGCACCATCCGGCGGGAGGGCCTGATACAGGATGCCTCTGCTGCGCCTTACCGGCTTTGGCGCCGTCGGTACAGCGATCGGCCATCTTGTTGGCAGGGAATGGCGGCACAAGGCCCGGCCGCAGGCGGCCGGGCCCTTGGGGGTCTTATTCCAGCGTGATGTTCTGGTCGTGCGCGATCTTCTTGCGCACGTCCAGTTCGCGCTTGATCTGCGCGGCGTATTGCTGCGACGTGTTGCCGTCAGGGTAGGCGCCGCTCTCGGCCAGGCGGCGCTTCACGTTCGGGTCCTGCAACGTCTTCACGGCCGCGTCGTGGACCTTGGCGAGGATCGCGGCAGGCGTGCCGGCCGGCGCCACCAGGCCGTACCAGGCCATATTGTTCATGTCCTTCATGCCGGCTTCGGCAAACGTCGGCACGTCAGGCAGGCCGTCCACGCGCTTGGGCGCCGCCACGGCGAGGGCGCGCAGCTTGCCGGCCTGGATGTGCGGCATGGACGAGGGCAGGTTGTCGAACTGGGCGCTGACCTGGCCTGCCAGCGTGTCGTTCAGGGCCGGGCCCGATCCACGATAGGGGATGTGGACCATATCGGTCTTGGTCAGGTACTTGAACAGTTCGCCATCGAGGTGCGAGATGCTGCCCTTGCCGGCCGATGCGTAGCTGTACTTGCCGGGGTTGGCCTTGACCAGCGCAATGAACTCTTGCAGGTTCTTGGCTGGCACCTTGGGGTTGATCGTCAGCACGTTCGGCACATTGACCAGGTTGGTAATGGGCGCGAAGTCCTTGATGGGATCGTAGGGGTTGCGGGCATTGGTGGCCGGGTTTGTCGCCATGGTGCTCACCGTGGCAATGCCCAGCGTGTAGCCGTCTGGCGCGGACTTGGCGAGCGCGTCGGCGCCGATCGCGCCGCCGCCGCCGCCGCGGTTTTCCACCACCACCACCTGGCCCAGCTCACGGCCGATGCCTTCGGCGACCGAGCGTCCCACGATGTCCGTGGTGCCGCCCGCGGCAAACGGCACGATCAGACGGATCGGCTTGGTCGGATAGGTTTGCGCAATGGCGCCGTGGCACAAGCCAAGGAGGGCCAGGCAGGCTGCGCTGCCGACATTCAATACTGCTTTCAAGAGAGGCTCCCGAGGGTTCTAGGTATGAGCGGGCCGATCGGCCGGGCGCGGGATGCGGCGATCTGTGTCGGCGTTGCCCTTGTTCATCCCGCCAATGTGCCGCAACGTCCCGGGGCGGCAAGAGCTGCCGCGGAACGCCGGAGTCTTTGGATTGATTCCGTCATGCGGAACTATGTTCCGCATTGTGCTGCAGGCGTCATTCAACCGTGAAAGCGTGGCCGGCGGAATCGGTATCAACCCGCGTATGGCCGCGCATGGAGCGTGGTGCGAGAGGGAAGGGGGGAGGTCGGTTTGGCTGCAGGGGGACGTTCATGCCAAGTGGCCTGGAGTCGCCAAGCCAAATGAAAAAGCCGGTAGCTTTGCTGCTACCGGCCTTTCGGAATTCACTGGTGGGGCGTGAGTGACTCGAACACTCGACCTACGGATTAAGAGTCCGCTGCTCTACCAACTGAGCTAACGCCCCAATGAAGCCTGAACAATGACGCCTGAAAAAGGCCGGTAGCATTGCTGCTTCCGGCCTTTTGGAATTCGCTGGTGGGGCGTGAGTGACTCGAACACTCGACCTACGGATTAAGAGTCCGCTGCTCTACCAACTGAGCTAACGCCCCAACGAAGTGCGAGATTATAGTGAGCCGATTGTGGCAATGCAACAGCTTTTTGCGGTGGTCAAAGACGCTGGCGTGCGTGCGCGTTGCCGACCCCCTCGCCAAGGTACGCCGCCACGCTGCCCGCTTCCTCCTGCGGCAGGGTATCGATCTCCAGCATCAGGTCCTGCGGCTACAATGCGCTCGTCTTCCCTGTCCGCGGCAGCCGCTGCCGCGTCGAGCCAGCATCCGGAGCCCTCATGCATGCCAGAGTCCTGCGCTACCTCGATGAGGTGGTGAACCGCGGTTCGATCCGCCAGGCCGCGCTGCATCTGCATGTGGCGCCGAGCGCGATCAACCGGCAGATCCTGGACCTGGAGACCGAACTGGGCGCGCCCCTGTTCGAGCGCATCAACAAACGGCTCCGGCTGACCGCGCTGGGAGAGATGGTGCTCGCGCACGTGCGGCAGACGCTGCGGGAGCACGATCTCTTGCGCAGCCGGATCGAGGCTGTCAAGGGTGTGCGCCAGGGCGAGGTGACGGTCGCTACCACGGCGGGGCTGGCGGGGTCGCTGATGCCTTCGCAGGTGCATGGCTTCCGCCAGCAATATCCGGGCATCCTGGTGCGCCTGCTGGATTTGCCCGTGGCGGACATCGTCAGCGCCGTCGAGCGCGGCGATGCCGATCTCGGCCTTGCCTACGAGCTTCCGGACATCGCCGCCTTTCGCATCCTGGCCGGCAGCGACTGGCATATCGGCGCGGTGGTCGCGCCCGGACATGCGCTGGCCGCGCAGCCATCGACGCTGCTGGGCGAGTGCCTGGCTTACCCGGTGATCCTGCCTGCGCGGTCGATGTCGATCCGCGCCATCCTCGACGAGGGCTTCGCCCGCGCGGCCATCGACGTGTCGCCGGTGACCGAGACCACCTCGACGGCCTTGATGCGGCGCCTGGTCATGCTTGGTGACGGCGTCGCCTTCCTGAATCCCCTCGACGTGCTGGAGGAGCGCGCGCGCGGGGCGCTCGCATGGGTGCCCCTGCGCGACGGCAAGCTGCCGTGCCAGACCTTGCGGCTGGTGGCGCGCGCGCGTAATCCGCTGAGCCCGGCGGCCAGCCTGATGGCCGAGCGCATCGGCGCGGGCCTGGCGGAGCTGTTCGGGAGCCTGCGCTAGCGGCCCGAACGGGTCATCGGTGGCTGTGCTATTTTTGCGTACACCGTCGGTGGAATTCGATGCTTTGCGGTGGGCCATCGTCGTCTTAGACTGTCCGGGCCGGTCCGCACGATGCGGGCCAACCGGGCACTGCGCCGCTATCCGTTCACCATCATCGCCAATCCGAAGATCCAGCCATGACCCTCATCCTTATCAATGCAGACATCCTGGTCACCATGGATGCCCAGCGCCGCGAGATCCCGGGTGGCGCGCTGGTGGCGCAGGGGCCATCGATCGAATGGGTGGGCGCCAGCGCCGACTTGCCGCAACCATACCGCCGGCTGATCGACGAAGGCCGTGCCGAGGTGCTCGACATGAGCGGCCAGGTGGTGATCCCCGGGCTGGTCAATACGCACCACCACATGTACCAGAGCCTGACCCGCGCCGTGCCGGCCGCGCAGGACGCGGAGCTGTTCTCCTGGCTGAGCAACCTCTATATGTTGTGGTCGCACCTGACGCCGGAAATGATCGATGTCTCGACCCGGACCGCGATGGCGGAGTTGATGCTGTCCGGCTGCACCACCACCAGCGACCATCTCTACCTGTATCCCAACGGCTCGCGCCTGGACGATTCGATCGCGGCCGCGGCGCAGATGGGCATGCGTTTTCATGCCGCGCGCGGATCGATGAGCGTGGGGCGCAGCAAGGGCGGCCTGCCGCCCGATTCGGTGGTGGAGGAGGAGCAGGCAATCCTGAAGGACAGCCAGCGGCTGATCGAGCAATACCACGACGCTTCGCGCCATGCCATGCTGCGCGTGGTGGTGGCGCCGTGCTCGCCGTTCTCCGTGTCGCGCGACCTGATGCGGGAGTCGGCGCTGCTGGCACGCAACTATGGCGTGTCGCTTCACACCCACCTTGCCGAGAACGATAACGACATCGCTTACTCGCGCGAAAAGTTCGGCCTGACGCCTGCCCAGTACGCGGAAGAGCTCGGCTGGGTCGGCCCCGATGTGTGGCACGCGCACTGCGTCAAGCTGGATGAAGAGGGCATTGCGTTGTTTGCACGCACCGGCACGGGCGTGGCCCATTGCCCTTGTTCCAATATGCGGCTGGCATCAGGCATTGCGCCGGTACGCGCGATGCGCGATGCCGGCGTGCCGGTCGGCCTGGGGGTGGACGGCAGCGCTTCGAACGATGGCGCCCATATGCTGGGGGAGGTGCGCCAGGCGATGCTGCTGCAGCGCGTGGGATACGGCCCCGCCGCCATGGGCGCGCGCGAAGCGCTGGAGATTGCCACGCTGGGTGGCGCGCGCGTGCTGGGCCGCGACGATATCGGTGCCCTGGCGCCTGGCATGTCGGCCGATTTCGTGGCCTTCGACATGGGGCAGGTGGCCTACGCGGGCGCGGGCCACGATCCGGTGGCGGCGCTGGTGTTCTGCACGCCGGGCAACGTCGCCACCAGCGTGATCAATGGCAAGGTGGTGGTGCGCGATGGCGAACTGCGCACGGTGGAATTGCCGCGCGTGCTGGCGCGGCACCGCGGGCTGGCGCGCGAATTGTTCGCGCGCGCGAGCGCCGCCTGAAGCTATTCCCGGATGCCGCGTGCGCGCGACCCCACTCGAGAGGGGTCGCGCCATGTCTGCAATGTATTCAAACTAGATGCCGGGACGTTCCCCGAACGCCCCTGACCCTTCTCAAGCCCGCCATTGACGCGGGCTTTTTTTTTGCACGTCTTTTGGATGTCTTTGCGCGTTTATCGAGGGGTACTGGGGGTGCATGCCGGGCGGCATGGCCGCGCCAATGAAAAAGGCCGGAAGCATTTCTGCTTCCGGCCTTTTGGAATTCGCTGGTGGGGCGTGAGTGACTCGAACACTCGACCTACGGATTAAGAGTCCGCTGCTCTACCAACTGAGCTAACGCCCCAACGAAGAAGAAGATTATATCATTGTTTTTGCGCTTGTCAAACTCCTCGCTGCGGAAATCTTCCCGCGCGCGCATTGCATGGCGCGAAGCTTTTTCCTTTGCACCGAATCCAGGCATGCAAGCCGCGGGAACTCGTCCGGGCCATTGAGAGTCTTGCATGGGGGCGAGCGAGGTGCAGGCCTTTGCGGACGAGTCGGGCCGACCCATGTTAGGATGATTCTTCACTTGCAATGGAGGGCTGTACCGATGGATATCAAATTCCAAGAGCAAGAGCGCTACGACATCAATAATGAAGGCTTGCTATTTCACGCTGTGGTCAACGGTGAACCGGTCACCTGCGTGGTGACGCGCGAAGCGCTGTGGGAAGGCTTCAGCGCCGACCAGGTCTTGTCGCTGGAAGAGGCTTTCCGTGCCGGACGCGAGACCATCGAGCGCGCCGCCGTGGTGCTGATCGAACAGGGCGCGGCCCAGCCTGTCGTCGTCAAGCGCGCCCATGTGGCGCCGCTCTGACGCGGGCCTCGGTCCTCCGGGTCGGTCATCGGTCCGATCGCGGGCTACCGTTTCATGTTATTGCGGCTTCTCGCCGCCTGGCGCCGGTTTCCCGCCGGCGTTTTTCTTTTTCACTCCACGCGTTCATCCCTGACGTACTGACGTCATCAGGTCATCACGTCAGATAACGTCACGTCACGTCACGTCACGTCACGTCACGTCACGTCATGGCTGCGCTTGCGCCGCCCGGGCGACTTGCGCATTCCTCGAAGATACGCGCCTGGCATTGCGCGCATCGGGCGGGGTCCAGGCGGGTAATGATGGCGTGCAGCGCCTGCCGCTTGGTGGAGAAGATATGTCCCTCGCCCAGCTTTAGTGCAAAGCCGGTCTGATCCCATGTCTGCAAGACCTGCTTGCGCGGGCGGTGGAAATACAGATCGCCGCCGGTGGCTCGCCGTTCGGCCAGCTCGCTTTCCCACATTTCGGCGCCGGCCAGGTCGATGAAGTTCATGCTCTTGGTCATGGCCAGCAGATGGATCTGGCCGGGATGCGCGCTACGTGCCTCGTGCAACCGGTCCGTAACGTACTGGACGGCGCCGAAGTAGATTGCTCCTTCCATGCGCAGCAGCTTGAGCTGGGGGCATTCCGGCTGCGGACGTTGCAGCTCGTCCAGCGGCGTAAAGCGCCGGTCGGGATCGTCCGCGTCCGGCACCAGGCTGCGCACTGCCGGCCGCGAGGTGCGATAGAGGTAAGCGACCAGCGACAGGATGGTGCCGAGCAATACCGCCAGTTCCAGGCGGATGACCAGCGTGGCGGCAAACGTGCCGATGGCGATGGCGAATTCGGTGCGGCTCAGGCTGGCGATGCGGCGTAGCCGGGCGAAATCGAACAGGCCCCAGGCCACCAGCAACAGCATCGCGGCGATCGCCGCGAGCGGAATCTGCGCCAGCAGCGGCGCGCTGGCGGTGACCAGCACGACCAGCAGCAAGGCCGAGAAAATGCTGGCCATCGGCGTCTGCGCACCGGCTTCATAGTTGGGCATCGAGCGGTTCAGCGAGCCGCAGGAGATATAGGCGGAGAAGAAGCCACCCGCGATATTGGACAAGCCTTGGCCAATGAACTCGCGGTTGGCGTCGATGTGCTGGCCCGAGCGCAGCGCCACCGCCTTGGCGATCGAGATCGACTGGCCGAGCGCCACGATGGTGAGCGCGGCGGCGATGCCCAGCAAATCGGGGATGGCCTGCCAGGAGATGCCGGGAACGTGGAAGGGCGGAATGGCCGACGGAATCGGGCCGACCACGTCGACATGGCGCGCGCCCGCGCTCCAGCCCGGCGCATTGAGCAGCAGGGCGACACCGTAGCCCGCCAGCAGGCCGACCAGCATGAAGGGCAGCCGGCGCGAGATGCGCTTGACGGCAAGCGTGACCGCCAGCGTGATCGCCGCCACGGTGAACGCGCTCCAGTTGATGGCGTCGGCGTTGTCGAGCAGGAAGCGCACCACGCCGAAAGCGCTCGTGCCGGTGGGCACCGCCAGTCCGAACAGGTCCTTGAGCGCATAGAGCCCGATCAGCGTCGCCGCGCCGCAGGTGAAGCCAAGCAGCACCGAGGGCGAGATGAAGTTGGCGAGCGAGCCGAGGCGCAGGGTACCCACGGCAAACTGCAGCACGCCGACCATGACGGTGACGGCGAGCGCGAGGCTGATGTACTCCGGACTGCCGGCAAGGGCCACGGGACTCAGCATGGCAAACAGCGCCAGCGAATTGGCATTGGTCGGCCCGGACATCACGTGCCAGCTCGACCCGAACAAGGCCGCCACGATGCAGGGGATAACGGCCGCGTAGATGCCGAATTGCGGCGGCAGGCCGGCGAGCGTGGCGAAGGCCACGCCCTGCGGCAGCACCAGCACGGCGCCCAGCAGGCCCGCGATCAGGTCGGCACGCAGGGAAGCGGCGCTCACGCGGTGGCGCCATGCCGGCAGCAGGCGTCCCCGCACGCCGCCCGCTGCGCCTTGCGCTGCCGGCGTGGTCATGCGCGCTGGTCCCGCTCGGTGAGGCTTTCCAGCAGTTCGTCGAGCGCGCCGTAGACCTTGCCGAGTCGCTCGGCGCCGATCATCTGCTCGAGTTCCTCATAGCGCCGGTCAATCAGCGGCTCCATCTCGGCGATCAGGGCGCGGCATTTATCGGTCAGCGAGATCAGCTGGCGGCGCTGGTCCGTGGTGGAGCGCGAGCGCAGGATCAGGCCCGCTTCCTCCATGCTCGACAGCATGCGGGTCAGGCTCGGGCTCAGGATGAGGCAGGCATCGGCGACCTGGTTCGGCTCCATGTCGCCCTGCTCGCTGAGGGTGCGCACCACGCGCCATTGCTGCTCGGTCATGCCGTGCTCGCGCAGGATGGGCCGAAAGCCCGCCATCAGCGTTTCGCGGGCTTGCAGCAGCAGGTGGGGAAGGTTGCGGTGGCGGAAGGTGGCCGGTTTCATGCCCGCAGTGTAGCTGTGCGGCCGTCCGGAAGCGAGCCGGTGGCTACCCGGATCTCCTGAACGTGGCCTTCGGCCCAGTGCTTCCGCCCATTCAGCCATTCAACCCATTCAGCCCATTCAGCCCATTCAGCCCACTCACCCCAGCGCGAGCGTGGCCACCACCGGCGTGTGGTCCGACGGCTGCTCCCATGCGCGCGGCACGCGATCGATCACGCAAGCGCTGCACACTTCGCGCAAGGCCGGCGACAGCAGGATGTGGTCGATGCGCAGGCCGGCATTGCGGCGGAAGGCGAGCATGCGGTAGTCCCACCACGAGAAACTCTTCTCGGGCTGCTCGAACATGCGGAAGGCATCGGTCAGGCCCAACGCCTCCAGCGCCCTGAAAGCGTCCCGCTCCGGGGGCGAGACCAGGTTCTGGCCTTCCCACTTCTTGGGATCGTGCACGTCGCGGTCTTCGGGCGCGATATTGAAGTCGCCCAGCAGCGCGAGCCTGGGGTACTTCTTCAGTTCCTCTTGCAGCCAGACCGTGATCGCCTGCAGCCAGCTCAGCTTGTAGGTGAATTTGTCCGAGTCCGGCGCCTGGCCATTGGGGAAATACGCGCACACCAGGCGTACATCGCCATAGGTGGCCGCCACCACGCGCTGCTGGGCGTCCTCGTAACCGGGGATATTGCGCACCACGTCGGAGGGCGTCGCCATGGTGGCATTGCGCGCCAGGATCGCCACGCCGTTGTAGGTCTTCTGGCCAGTGAACACGCTATGGAAGCCCGCGCTCTCCAGTTCGGCCAGCGGGTACTTGTCGTCCGGCATCTTCAGTTCCTGCAGGCACAGGGCGTCGATCGGCGTATCGGCCTTTTCCTGCTCGATCAGCCAGTCCAGCACCTGCGGCAGCCGGACCTTGAGAGAGTTGACGTTCCAGGTGGCGATTCTCATAAGTAATCCATCACATTGATTTCAAATAATTTATCTTTTATCGCGTCTTTCGAGGCCCCCATGGAGGCCCCCAAATGAAATCTCTTGACGCCCTTTGGGCAACGCTCCTTCGTTCCAGCCGACGGCAATCTGCGCCGCTGTCCTCGCAACCATCAAGCCCGCTCATGAAGTCTCTCCATCCTTGAGTCCATACGCCTGTGCGATCCGACCGAGAAAATCGGCGAGGGGCGCCCGGCCGAGCCCCAGGGCCTTGGGGTCAAGGGAGTCGTCGGCTATCGCCGCATCCAAAAATCTCCTCATGTCATCGGCGATTTTCGCTTCGAGAGGGATGCGCGTTGTGGGGGCGAGCAATTGCGAAAGTCGCAGGACCTCGTTGGCATGCTTGCGGATGCTCTTGGCGTCCACCTGTTCGCCCTGTTCCCGGCGGGCGCTCAGGTCCAGCCAGGCGATGGCTTTCAACGGGATCAGGCGATCCTCGCCGACCCAGGGCAAGCCATCGGCCTCGCGTCGTCCGGCCATGATGAATGCATAGTAGGCGTCATCGAGCAGAATGGCCGACAGGCTTGAAACCGCTTCGTCGAAAGGGATCGGCGTGAGCTGTCCGTTCTCGATGGGCCGCAGGCTGTCGGGCGCACGGGAGAACAGTTCGACCACGACCGGAAAGCTGTTGTCGGTCGGCTTCTGAAAACGGTAGAAGGCCGGCTTGCCCGTGTCGCTGGCTTGCCGGATTTCATAGCCACCCGCTTCGATGAACTTCCAGAAGGATTCGCCGAATGCCGGCGTCAGCGCCTCGACATGCAGCACGACATCAAGGTCCTTGGTGGCGCGAAAGTCCAGTCCCGCCTCTTCCATTGCCAAGGTGGCCGCGGTGCCGCCAATCAGGATGTACTGGTCCGGGTAGTCGGCGAACCATGCCTGGAAAACATCGAGTCCCTTCACCATGGCAATTGCTCCTTCAGCGCATCCAGGGCGCTTTGGACACGTTCATCGGTGCTATCCCGCAAGCTCAGCATGAGCGAGAGGGGGTCCACCGTGTCGCTGTCCGGCTGTAGCGTCGGGGTGTAGTTCCACAACTGCCATTCGCATGCGCCTGGCATGGCTTCCGGCAGTTCGACGATGTCTGCCTTCAGTGCCTGCCATGCGGTGCGGCTCACCGCGAATACCGGCGATCTGGGTTCCGTGAGCATCGAGAGGCGCGCGAGCGCGCTCAAGCCAGCCACTCGCACGGGCAGTTCTGTCCGTGTCTGCGTGGATGTCCAGACGGTGCGCTGCACGGGATTGCGCAGCAGGGGTAGTGCTTGCTCCCAAATCTCACGCGGAGAGTACGCCATGCTCAGGTACTGGGACCGGCCGGCCTTGTGTGCCTGTGCGAGTCCTGCCGCCACCAGTTCTCGCACGGCGCGCGAGAGCGTCATAGGTGTATAGCCCAGGAGCGCGGCTGTCTCTGCAGGACGCCATTCGGCCTCCCAGCGATGACGCAGCAAGGCCGTGATCAACATGGCCTGAGCCGAAGGGCTGAGCGGAACGTCCGCCGAGTTGGGGCGCTGGCGGAAGTACTCGCGCAGGTCCAGCCCCAAGTCGGGCAGATAGAGCTGGTTGCCAGGAACAATGAACGGCACTTTTTGTACGATCAGGCGCTTGCGCTCGTAGGAGGCGAGTGACTCCGTCACATAGACCACGGGCTGTCCCGCTACCGACCGCAACTTGTCCAACCGATGCCGGATATCGCCAATGGACGGCTTGTCTGGATTTCGTTCCAGGGCCAGCAAGACCTCGCGGTCAAGGATGCCCAGTTGCCGGAAATCGAAGGCGTCGCGCAGAAAGTAGGGCAGGCTCTCCTCGCCCGCCCATGGCTTGTGTCCCGACGTGGAGACGCCGAGCGTTTCATGCAAGTAGTTCTGCACGCTGGTGGCAAGGGTGGGCACGGCAACTGGGATTCATAACTTAACAATCGCACGATAACATTACTATTGTTATCGTGCAAATTGATGTTAATGTTGGCCGCCAACCATAGGGCCAGTACCCAATTACACGACGTTGAGCCGCCGCGTGCAGGAGCTCGCGGTGATGCGTTTATCGCCCCGCTGCGGCGTTCCAGGCAACGGCGGGCTCAAGGCTTGAACGAACCCTCGATGGTATAGCGCGATCCCGGGTGTACCAGGCGCGCCAGGGTGATCGGCGAGCCCTGGCTTTCGGTGCGGCGGATCACGATCAGGCAGGGCTCGCTTGGCTTGACGCCCAGCAACTCGGCCTCCTGCGCGGTGGGCAGCTGCGCCTCGATCGAGTACTGGGCCTCCCATAGCGGCGCCACGGTCAGCAGGTAATTGGTGGGCGTGGTCTTGGTGAAGTCCACGTCCAGGTAGTCCGGCGCGCGGGCTGGATTGACGTAGCGGTCCTCGCACAGCAGCGGCACGCCGTTCTCGCTATGGACGATCAAGGTGTGGAATACCGGGCTGCCGACGGGCAGTCCCATGCGCTGGGCCAGTGCCTCGCTGGCGACTTCGGCGCGCGCCAGATGCACGTCCGAGCGATGGCGATGGCCGCGCTCGGTGATCTCGTCGTGCAAGTCGCGGATGGTCAGGGTGGACGACGCGCGGTAGGGCTGGGTGGCGAAGGTGCCCACGCCCTGCACGCGCTCCACCAGCCCTTCGGCCTGCAACTCGCGCACGGCCCGGTTGGCGGTCATGCGGCTGACGCGGAACTGGGTGACCAGTTCGGATTCCGACGGCATCAGCGTGCCGGGCGGCCAGCGTCCGGCGCTGAGTCCTTCCTTCAGGTAGTTCTTGATGTGCGCGTAGGCGGCGGCGGGCGGCAGGTAGGTCATGGCCGCATATTACTTGACCAGGCTTGTCTAGCCAATTTCCCCCGCGCAGGCAGCCATGAAAAAGGCGGCTCGATGTGAGCCGCCTGCGTCGTTGCCGGGGACGGGCCTGACAGCCCGCCATCTGCCTGCATTCCTTAAGCCACTGACATGCCGCCGTGCCGCAGAAGGGCGTCGATCTGCGGAGCGCGGCCACGGAACGCGGTGAACGATTCCATCGCCGGGCGGCTGCCGCCCACGGACAGGATCTCCCGGCGGTAGCGCGCGCCGGTCTCGGCGTCCAGCACCGTGCCGGAGAGCTTTGCGGCATCCTCGAACGCGGCGTACACGTCGGCAGAGAGCACTTCGGCCCACTTGTAGCTGTAGTAGCCAGCCGCATAACCGCCGGCGAAGATATGGCTGAAGGTATTCGGCCAGCGCGAGAGCGGGTGCTGCGGCACCACGTGGGCACGGTCGTTGATCTCCCGGGACAGCGCCAGCACGGACTTCCCGGCGGAGGGCTCGAAGTCGGTGTGCAGGTGCATGTCGAACGACGAGAACACGATCTGGCGCAGCGTCATCATGCCGTTCTGGAAGTTCTTGGCGGCCAGCATGCGTTCGAACAGGTCGCGCGGCAGCGGCTCGCCGCTGTCGACTTGCGCGGTCATGCCGGTCAGCACCTCGTATTCCCAGCAGAAATTCTCCATGAATTGCGAGGGCAGTTCCACCGCATCCCACTCCACGCCGTTGATGCCGGACACGCCCAGTTCGCCCACCTGGGTGAGCATATGGTGCAGGCCGTGGCCGAATTCGTGGAACAGCGTGATCACTTCGTCGTGGGTAAACAGCGCGGGCTTGCCGCCCACCGGCGCGGTGAAATTGCAGGTCAGGTAGGCCACCGGGGTCTGCACGCGGCCGCCCTCGAGCTGCTTGCGGCCACGGGCGTCGTCCATCCAGGCACCGCCACGCTTGCCTTCGCGGGCGTACAGGTCGATGTAGAACTGCGCCAGCAGTTCACCCTCGGGTGATACCACGCGGAAGAAGCGCACGTCGTCGTGCCAGGTCTGGGCCTGGTCGGCTTCGATGCGCACGGAGAACAGCTTCTCCACCACGCCGAACAAGCCCTTGAGCACCTGGGGTTCGGGGAAATATTGCTTCACTTCCTGCTCGGAGAACGCGTAGCGCTGTTCGCGCAGCTTTTCCGATGCGTAGGCCACGTCCCACGGTGCCAGATCGGTCAGCCCGAGTTCGGCGGCGGCAAAGGCCTTCAGCTCGGCCCAGTCCTTCTCGGCGTACGGCCGCGCCTTGGCGGCCAGTTCGTCGAGGAAGCGCAGTACCTCGGCGGGGGATTCCGCCATCTTGGGCACCAGCGAGACCTCGCCATAGGAGGCGTAGCCCAGCAGTTGTGCTTCTTCGCGGCGCAGCACCAGTTGCTCGCGCATATTGGCGGTGTTGTCCCATTCGGCCTTGCCCTGGCCATACTGCGCGGCCAGCTCCGAAGCGCGGGTGACGCTGGCCTCGTACATGGTCTGGCGCAGCGTGCGGTCGTCCGCGTATTGCAGCACCGGGAAATAGGACGGGAAGTGCAGGGTGAATTTCCAGCCCGGCTTGCCGTCTTTTTCGGCGGCGGCGTGGGCGGCTTCCAGCGCATCTTCCGGGATGCCGCTCAGCCGGCTCTTGTCCTCGATCACCAGCGCGTAGGCATTGGTCGCATCGAGCACGTGATCGGAGAAGGCCTTGGACAGCTGGGCTTGCTGCTCCTGGATCGCTGCGAAGCGGGGCTTCTTGTCTTCCGGCAGTTCGGCGCCGCCCAGGCGGAAGCCGCGCAGTTCGTTCTCCATCAGCTGGCGGCGGGCCGCGCTCATGGTGGCGAATGCCGGGCTGGCGGCGATCGCCTTGTATTTGTCATAGAGCGCCAGGCTCTGGCCGAGCGAGGACCAGAATTCGGTCATGCGCGGCAGGTTGTCGGCGTGCGCCTGACGCAACGCCGGCGTATCCGCCACGGCGCTCAGGTGTCCGACCACGCCCCAGGCGCGTCCGAGCGGCTCGGTGGCGGCTTCCAGCGCTTCCACGGCGTTGGCCCAGGTGGCTTCGGTGGCGGGGTCCTCGGCGCGCCCGACTGCCGCTTGCGCGGTGGCCAGCAGGACATCGAGGGCCGGGCCGATATGTTCGGGGCGGATCTCCGAGAAACGCGGCAGGTCGGTGAAATCCAGCAGCGGGTTGGCGCCGGTTGCGGTGTTGGCTTCGTTGGCTTGCTTGGCGGCTTGGTCCATGACGTCTCTCTTGGCGGGGCCGGTGAGGGCAATACCCCGCACATTGGGGCGGGGCGGCAGGATTTCCAGTGCCATGCGGCGCCGGCGCGCACGACGCCAGCGCCGCATGGCGGGCGGCCTTTAGCCGGCCGAGCGCTCGGCGGCTTCCAGCGTATTGATCAGCAGCATCGTGATGGTCATCGGGCCCACGCCGCCCGGCACAGGCGTGATATAGCCGGCCACTTCCTTGACGCCGCTGAAGTCGACGTCGCCGCACAGCTTGCCGTTGTCGTCGCGGTTCATGCCCACGTCGATCACGGCCGCGCCGGGCTTGACCATGTCGGCGGTGATGATGTTGCGCTTGCCCACGGCAGCCACGATCACGTCGGCATCCCGGGTATGCGCGGCCAGGTCGCGCGTCTTGCTATTGCAGATGGTGACCGTGGCGCCGGCTTGCAGCAACAGCATGGCCATCGGCTTGCCGACGATATTGGATGCGCCGATCACCACCGCGCGGGCACCGCGCAGCGGGAACTGCACCGATTCCAGCATCTTCATGCAGCCATAGGGCGTGCACGGGCGGAACAGCGGGGCGCCGGTCATCAGTGCGCCGGCGTTCGCTACGTGGAAGCMGTCCACGTCCTTTTCCGGAGCGATCGCTTCCAGCACTTTGTGGCTGTCGATATGCTTGGGCAGCGGCAGCTGCACCAGGATGCCGTGGATGTGCGGGTCGCGGTTCAGGGCATCGATGCGGTCCAGCAGGTCGGCCTCGGACAGGTCGGCCGGATAGCGGTCGAGGGACGAATGGAAACCGTTGTCGTCGCAGGCTTTCACCTTGTTGCGCACATAAACCTGGCTGGCCTGGTCTTCGCCCACCAGGATCACGGCCAGGCCGGGCCGGTGACCGCGTTCGGTGAGGCTGGCGGCGCGGCGGGCGGCTTCGGTACGGAGTTGCTTGGCAAGGGCGTTGCCGTCGATCAGTTGGGCGGGCATGGGATGGGGCGGGAGGAGGCCGCGGGAGGTGGTCAAAGCGGAATTATAAAGGTTGACGCGACCCGGGGCGAAGTCGCGCAGGGGGCTTGAACTGGCCGGGCTGGCCGCGCCGGGTGCCGGGGACGACGAGGAATATCCCGGGCGTCGAGCCGGCAACCCGCCCGCGGCCGGGAGGGCTGCCCTGGCTTCTTCCGCTTGTGCTCAGCTGCTCTTGGACAGGGCCAGGCGCAGCAGGTCGGCCACGGTGTTGACGTTGAGCTTTTCCATGATGTTGGCGCGATGCGCTTCCACGGTCTTGATGGAAATGCCAAGGTCGTCGGCGATCTGCTTGTTCAGCCGGCCGGCCACGATGCGCTCCAGCACCTGCTGCTCACGGGTGGTGAGCTTGCCCAGCAGGTCCTTGGCGGCGCGCTGCTCGCGGGCGGCGGAGTGGTCGGTGCGGGCCTTTTGCAGCATGCGCTCCACCAGCGCGCGCAGTTCGGACTCGTCGAAGGGTTTTTCGATAAAGTCGATCGCGCCCTTTTTCATCGTGGAGACCGCCATCGGCACGTCGCCGTGGCCAGTGATGAAGACGATCGGGATATTGATGTTCTCCGCGATCATCCGCTCCTGCAGCTCGGGCCCGCTCATGCCCGGCATCCGCACGTCGAGGATCAGGCACGAAACCTGGCCGGCGTCGTAGGCGGAGAGGAACTGTTCGGCGCTGGTAAAGCTGCGAACCTGGTAGCCATTGCCCTCCAGCAGCCAGGTCAGCGAGTCGCGCATGGCTTCATCGTCGTCGACGATGAAGACAGTCTCGCCGCGGTGGGAGGTGGGGTTTGGCGTTACGGTCATGAAGTCTCCTGGACAACAAAGTCATTTGCCGCCAAGTGTAACCGGGCCGGGCGGCAAGCAACAGAGGCTGCCCGGGGGCGATGGTTTCCCCGCCTGGCAGGCCCCGGGCGGTTTATCGGTCTTCTATTGGTCTATATGCGCCGGCAGCAGCGGCAGCATGATCTTGAACGTGCAACCGATGCCGTCGGCGTTGTTCTCCACCCACAGCCGCCCCTGGTGCGATTCGATGATGGAGCGGCAGATATTGAGCCCCATCCCCATGCCGTCGGACTTGGTGCTGAAGAAGGGCTCGAACAGCCGCTCCTTGGTGGCCTCGTCCACGCCGGGGCCCTGGTCGATCACGTCGATGCGCATGACCTGGCCGAATTCACCCGGTTCCACGCGCGCGTGCAGTCGGACCACGCCGGCGGCGAGCATGGCCGGCAGCCCGGCCATGGCCTCGACGGCGTTCTTGAGCAGGTTGACCAGCACCTGCTCGATCAGCACCGGATCGACGAACAGCAGCATCGGCGGCGCCGGCAGCCGGGTCAGGATGGTGACGCGGCGGCGGGTGGCTTCCAGGTCGGCCAGGCCGACCGCGTCGGCCACGATGTCATGCAGGGCGGCTTCGCGCCGCTGGGGCTGGCTGCGTTTCACAAAGCCCCGGATGCGGCTGATGATGGTGCCCGCGCGCACGGCCTGCGCCGAGGTCTTCTCCAGGATCGGGATCAGGTCTTCGGCGGTGCTGCGCCCGGAGCGCAGCCGGGCCACAGCGCCCATGCAATAGTTGTTGATTGCCGCCAGCGGCTGGTTCAGCTCGTGTGCCAGCGAGGACGCCATCTCGCCCATGGTGGTAAGGCGGCTGGTGAACTGGAGCCGCTCCTCGTGCTGGCGCGCCATTTCCTCGGCCGCCTTGCGCACGGTGATGTCGGTGGCGATCTGCATCTGCGCCAGGTGGCCGTCCACCCACTGGATGTAGCGGCGGCGCACTTCGAACCATTTCTGCATGTCGGGCACGAAGACTTCGCGCGCGTCCGAGGAGTAGGGCATCAGCTCCGAGGCCGGCAGGCCGGCATAGGCGTCGACGAAGTCGGTGGCATCGCTGGAGACCTGCTCCTTGTCGACCTCGCCGCCGGCCAGCTTGAGGTGGCCCTCGGCTTCCCAGCCGAACAGCTGGCGGTAATAGCGATTGGCGAACAGCAGCTCGGGCTTGTCCGTGGCCAGCACCGACACCGCGGCGTCCAGGCTTTCCAGCACCGTGGTGAAGCGGTCGTGGGCGGCGGCCAGCTCCTCGCGGGCGCGCTTGGGCTCGGTGATATCCGTCATCGAGCTCATCCAGCCGGTATGGCGGCCCCGGCTGTCCACCAGCGGCGACACATACATGCGGGCGTGGAAACTGCTGCCGTCGCGTCGCATCACCCGCATTTCGTAGCCGCCGGCGGGTGATTTGCCCTGCAGCGTCAGGTCGATCTGCTTCTGCATCTCCTGCTGGTCGTTAGGCGGCCAGTAGGGGAAGGGGGGGACGCGGCCGACCAGGTCGGCGTCCTGCCAGCCGGTCATGCGGCAGAAGGCGGGATTGACGTAGGTGATGCGGCCGTTCAGGTCGAGCGCACGCAGCCCGATGAGCATGGAGTTTTCCATGGCCCGCCGGAACGAGGTCTCCGACAGCAGGGCGCGCTGTGCCTCGGAGCGGCGGCTGGTGTGCCGCCACATGCTCCACAAGCTCCACAGCAGGAAGCACGACAGCCCCACCACCAGCCACAACAGCATGTTGTTGGGCAGGTTGGAGGCGGGCGGGTAAGCATCGGCGCGCAGCGACAGCGAATGGCCCGGCGGGTCGAGCAGCACCTCGTAGGACAGCGCGTTGCCCGGCACCGGCCGCAGCGAGGTGCTGGCGCGGATCTGGTTGTCCTTGTCGATCAGCGAGAAGCGGTAGCGTTCGGTCAGTTCCGGCGGCAGCAGGTGGGTCAGGATGCCGTTGACCGAGTACAGGGCGCCCAGCGTGCCGAGGAACTCGTTGTCGCGCACGATCGGCACTTCCATCAGCATGAAGCTGTCGCCGCGGTCGTTGACCAGCGGGCGCGAGTACACCACGCGCTGTGTTTCGCGCGCGGCGTCGAAGGTATCCAGCACCTCGGGCTCCAGCGGCTGGTCCTGGGTTTCGCGCAGGCGGCCGGCAAATTCCGAGGTGGAGGGCAAGGACCAGCGCCCGCGCCGCGTCGCGTCGAGCCAGTTGACGAAGACGATCTCGGGATTCTCGCGCAGGATTTCCTGCGCGGCGGTGCGGTAGGCGCCCTGGTCGAGCTGGGCGGCGGCGATGTCGCGCGCCAGCGAGGCAATCTGGTCCTGGTTGCTCAGCAGCGACAGGCGTACGCGCTGCTGCGCCCAGGCGGCGTCGCGGTACAGCGCATCGCGTTGCTGCTGGCGTTCGGTTTCATGCAGCGAATACAGGATCACGCCCATCGCCGCCGTGAACAGCACGATGGCCACCAGCGGGATGAACATGAACCAGCTGGTCGCGACCAGGTTGCGCCAGCGCAGCCACCACAAGCCACGCGGGGGGCCGTTGACGGCGGCGGGTTCGTCCGCGTGGCCGAGCGAATCGATATGCGTCAGCGGGCTGGGCGGCGCGGCAAGCGCGGGGTCGCCGCCGCTCGCCTTGGCGGTGCCGGAAGCGACAGGGGGGACGATGGCGGCGCGGAGGTGGGAAAAGAAATCTTTGAGGGACGGCATGGCGGGATTGACGACTGACCGACCAGTGTAGCGGGATTGGGGCCCCGCGTCGCTTGGGGTAAGCGCCAATGCGGCAGTGCCGCATTCCTGCCGCAGCCGCAGCGGGCGGTCGGCGCCGCGGGGCAAGGCTTGGCGCCATGTTGTGGTGCGTCGCCACAATATTTCATATTATGAGAAACAATATCGCAATTTGAAAATTGGGCTTGTCTTGCCTCAAGCGCTTCCATAGAATCGGTGCGACCGAAAGTGCGGGCGGCAGTGCTGCGTCCGGTCCTGCCAGCCCGTCTGGCAAGCCGGGACGAAGCGTTGGCGAAGGGCGATGCGAAAACATGCGCGGCCCGCGCGCCGTACCGTAGTCACCCCCGTCACGCCGGGGCTCCCACCACAAGAATCAGGGGGCACCGAGGCAGGAATTCACCAGGAGACAGTCATGTCAGCCGTACCAGAGCAGATCCTCGGCGCCAGCAGCGCCAACGACGCCGATCCCCAGGAAACCCACGAGTGGCTCGATGCCCTGCAGGGCGTGATCGCCGCCGAAGGCACCGATCGGGCCGCCTTCCTGATCGAGAAGCAGATCGAATATGCACGCGTGAACGGCGTCAACCAGCCGTTCCACGCCGAGACGCAGTACATCAACACCATCCCGGTGGAACAGCAGGCCCGCATTCCCGGTGACCAGGACATCGAGCACCGCATCCGCTCGTACACGCGCTGGAACGCCATGGCGATGGTGCTGCGCGCCAACAAGCACACCAATGTTGGCGGCCATATCTCCTCGTTCGCGTCGGCGGCCACGCTGTATGACGTGGGCTACAACCACTTCTGGCACGCCCCGTCCGAGAAACACGGCGGCGACCTGGTGTTCGTGCAGGGCCATTCGGCTCCGGGCGTGTATTCGCGCGCCTTCCTGCTCGGCCGCCTGAGCACCGAACAACTCGACAGCTTCCGCCAGGAAGTCGACGGCAAGGGCATCTCGTCCTACCCGCACCCGTGGCTGATGCCGGACTTCTGGCAATTCCCGACGGTGTCGATGGGCCTGGGTCCGATCATGGCCATCTATCAGGCCCGTTTCATGAAGTACCTGCACAGCCGCGGCCTGGTACAGACCGAAGGCCGCAAGGTATGGGCATTCCTCGGCGACGGCGAGACCGACGAGCCGGAATCGCTGGGCGCCATCGGCATGGCCGGCCGCGAAAAGCTCGACAACCTGGTATTCGTGATCAACTGCAACCTGCAGCGCCTGGACGGCCCGGTGCGCGGCAACGGCAAGATCATCCAGGAACTGGAATCCGAGTTCCGCGGCGCGGGCTGGAACGTGATCAAGGTGGTGTGGGGCAGCCGCTGGGACCAGCTGCTGGCGCGCGACAAGAAGGGCCTGCTGATGAAGCGCATGATGGATTGCGTGGACGGCGAGTACCAGACCTTCAAGGCCAAGGACGGCGCCTACGTGCGCGAGTATTTCTTCAACACGCCCGAACTCAAGGCGATGGTGTCCGACTGGTCCGACGAGGACATCTGGCGCCTGAACCGCGGCGGCCACGATCCGCACAAGATCTTCGCCGCCTATAGCGCCGCCAACGAGCACAAGGGCCAGCCCACGCTGATCCTGGCCAAGACCATCAAGGGCTATGGCATGGGCGACGCCGGCCAGGCCATGAACATCAGCCACCAGCAGAAGAAGATGCCGGTGGAGGCAATCCGCCGCTTCCGCGACCAGTTCAATATCCCGGTCACCGACGACAAGATCGAAGAAGTGCCGTACGTCACCTTCGAGGAAGGCTCGAAGGAACTGGAATACATGCGCGCCCGCCGCATGGACCTGGGCGGCTACCTGCCGGCCCGCCGCCAGAAGGCCGAAGCCCTGAAGGTGCCCGAGCTGTCCGCCTTCGAAGCGCTGCTCAAGGCCACCAGCGAAGGCCGCGAAGTCTCCACCACCATGGCCTTCGTGCGGATCCTGAACACCCTGCTCAAGGACAAGCAGATCGGCAAGCACGTGGTGCCCATCGTGCCCGACGAGTCGCGCACCTTCGGCATGGAAGGCCTGTTCCGCCAGATCGGCATCTGGAACCAGCAAGGACAGAAGTACGTGCCGGAAGACCATGACCAGCTGATGTTCTACAAGGAATCGCAGACTGGCCAGGTGCTGCAGGAAGGCATCAACGAAGCCGGCGCCATGTGCGACTGGATCGCCGCCGCCACGTCGTACTCGACGCACGGCGTGCAGATGATCCCGTTCTATATCTACTACTCGATGTTCGGCATCCAGCGTATCGGCGACCTGTGCTGGGCGGCTGCCGACATGCGCTCGCGCGGCTTCCTGCTGGGCGGCACCTCGGGCCGCACCACGCTCAACGGCGAAGGCCTGCAGCACGAAGACGGCCACTCGCACGTGTTCCATGCTGCGATCCCCAACTGCATCTCGTACGACCCGACCTTCCAGTACGAGCTGGCGGTGATCATGCAGGACGGCCTGCGCCGCATGTATGCCGAGCAGGAAGACGTCTATTACTACCTGACGGTGATGAACGAGAACTACGAACATCCGGAAATGCCGGCTGGCGTAGAGGGCGACATCGTCAAGGGCATGTACCAGTTCAAGAAGGGCGTGGAGAACAGCAATGCGCCGCGCGTGCAGCTGCTGGGCTCGGGCACGATCTTCCGCGAGGTGATCGCCGCTGCCGAACTGCTCAAGAAGGACTGGGGCGTGGAGTCGGACCTGTGGGGCTGCCCGAGCTTTACCGAACTGGCCCGCGAAGGCCACGATATCGAGCGCTGGAACCTGCTGCACCCGACCGAGACGCAGCGTGAATCGCATGTGGCCAAGAGCCTGAAGTCGGCGCGCGGTCCGGTGATCGCCTCGACCGACTACGTGCGCGCCTTCGCCGACCAGATCCGTCCGTTCGTGCCGCGCCGCTTCGTGGTGCTGGGCACCGACGGTTTCGGTCGCTCGGACACGCGCGAAAAGCTGCGTCACTTCTTCGAGGTGGATCGTTTCTGGGTGACGTTGGCTGCACTGAAGGCGCTGGCGGACGAAGGTGCCATCGGTCGCGACAAGGTGGCCGAAGCGATCAGGAAGTACAACCTCGACCCCAACAAGCCGAACCCGATGTCGGTCTAAGCGGACCGACTGCACGAAACCCCCCCGCAGGAACGGTAACGCCGCGCCGCGGGTGCCGGGCTGACGCCCGGTGCCTTGCGGCGCGGCGGCGTGACAGATGCAGGCAGTGAGGGTAACCTCACACGCTTGTGTTTGTCGCGTGCGCTGTCCTGCCCAGGAGACACTGAATGAGTCAAGCGATTGAAATCAAGGTGCCGGATATCGGCGATTACGACGCCGTTCCCGTCATCGAAGTGCACGTGAAACCGGGCGACACCATCAGCGCGGAAGACGCGCTGGTGACGCTGGAATCGGACAAGGCCACGATGGACGTACCTTCCCCCCAGGGCGGCACGGTCAAGGAAGTCAGGGTCAAGATCGGCGACAACGTCGCCGAAGGCATCGTGCTGGTGATGCTGGAGCCTGCCGGCGCTGCTGCGGCCGCGCCTGCCCCGGCTGCACCGGCTCCCGCACCCGCCGCGGCCGCGCCTGCTCCCGCGGCCRCACCGGCGCCCGCGCCGGCAAGCGCCCCCGCGCCGGCCGCTGCCGCGGGCCCGATCGAGGTCAAGGTGCCGGACATCGGCGACTACKACTCGGTCCCGGTGATTGAAGTCCACGTCAAGCCGGGCGACACGATCAGCGCCGAAGACGCGCTGGTCACGCTGGAATCCGACAAGGCCACCATGGACGTGCCGTCGCCGGCCGCCGGCGTGGTCAAGGAAGTCCGGATCAAGGTGGGCGACAACGTCTCCGAAGGCACGCTGATCCTGATACTCGAAGGCGCCACCGGCGCCCCGGCGAGCGCGCCCGCGGCTGCCGCCCCGGCTCCGGCCGCTGCCGCCGCCGCTGCGCCGGCCCCCGCCGCCAGCGTTCCGGCACCGGCCCCCGTGGCCGCACCTACCGCAGCCGCGCCCGTCGTCGGCGTGACCGGCACCGCCGCCCACGCCAGCCCCTCGGTGCGCAAGTTCGCGCGCGAGCTGGGCGTGGACGTCTCGCGCGTGCCGGGCACCGGCCCCAAGGGCCGCATCACCCAGGACGATGTGCAGGCTTACGTCAAGGGCGTGATGACCGGACACACCGCAGCCCCGGCGCAAGCCGCGGCCGCGCCGGCCGGTGGTGGCGAGCTGAACCTGCTGCCGTGGCCGAAGGTGGATTTCACCCGCTACGGCGAGGTGGAAAGCAAGCCGCTGTCGCGCATCAAGAAGCTCTCCGGCGCGAACCTGCATCGCAACTGGGTGATGATTCCGCACGTCACCAACCACGACGAAGCCGATATCACCGATCTCGAAGCCTTCCGCGTGCAGCTCAACAAGGAATACGAGAAGCAGGGCGTCAAGGTCACCATGCTGGCCTTCATGATCAAGGCCACCGTGGCCGCGCTGAAGAAATTCCCGAATTTCAACGCCTCGCTGGAAAGCGACAGCCTGGTGCTGAAGAAGTACTTCAACATCGGTTTTGCCGCGGACACGCCGAACGGCCTGGTCGTGCCGGTCATCAAGAACGCCGACAAGAAGGGCGTGATCGAGATTGGCCAGGAAATGAACGAGCTGGCCAAGCTGGCGCGCGACGGCAAGCTCAAGCCCGACCAGATGCAAGGCGGCTGCTTCTCGATTTCCTCGCTGGGGGGCATCGGCGGCACGTATTTCACGCCGATCATCAACGCGCCGGAAGTGGCCATCATGGGCGTGTGCAAGTCGTACCAGAAGCCGGTGTGGGATGGTAAGCAATTCGTGCCGCGCCTGACGCTGCCGCTGTCGCTGTCGTGGGATCACCGCGTCATCGACGGTGCGGAGGCGGCCCGCTTCAATACCTACTTCGGGCAACTGCTGGCCGATTTCCGCCGCATCCTGCTGTAAGGCGGACGGGGCGCGCCTGGCTTCGCGGCCGCGCGCGCAACGTCCGCAACGTCTGCAACCTGCCGTCCGGAAAACAGGAAGGAAGCGAGTCCATGACTACCTGCGTTGTCGTCAAGAAGGCCGGTGAGGTGGCAATTGCCGCCGATGCACTGGTGACGTTCGGCGACACCCGGCTCACGCGTGCCTACGAGCGCAACCAGAAGGTGTTTCCGGTGGGGGACAGTTTCGTGGCGCTCGCGGGTACCACCGCCCATTTCCCGGTCATGCGCAGCCTGCTGGCCGGGCTGGGCGAGGATTGCCGCCTGGGCTCGCGCGACGACATCTTCCGGACCTTCCTCAAGGTGCATGAAAAGCTCAAGACCGAGTATTTCATCAACACCAAGGAAGACGAGGACGATCCTTACGAGTCCTCGCAGATCGTGTGCCTGATTGCCAATCCGGCGGGCGTCTTCGGCGTTTATTCGTACCGCGAAGTCTTTTCGTTCGACCGTTTCTGGGGCATCGGCTCGGGGCGCAATTACGCGCTGGGCGCCATGCACGCGGCCTACGACCAGCCGGGCATGAGCGCCAGGGAGATTGCCCGGATCGGCGTGGACGCGGGCGTGGAGTTCGACAAGAGTTCGGCAGGTCCGGTCGAAGTGCAGGTGGTGCGGCTTGGTGACACGGCCGGCGACGGCGCAACCAATAACGATGGCGCGGCCCGTATCTGAAGCGGGACGCGTTCTTGAGGAGCAAGACATGAGTGTGATCGAAGTCCAGGTGCCGGATATCGGCGATTTCGACGCGGTGGAAGTGATCGAAGTGCTGGTCAAGGCCGGCGATACGGTTGAGCAGGAACAGTCGCTGATCGTGCTCGAGTCGGACAAGGCCAGCATGGACGTGCCTTCGTCGGCTACCGGCAAGGTGGTCGAGGTGCGTATCAAGGTTGGCGACAAGGTGGCCAAGGGCGCCGTGATCTGCACGGTGGAAAGCGAAGCCGCGGCCCGCCCGGCCGCCGCTCCGGCCCCGGCGCCTGCTCCCGCTCCCGCGGCGGCTGCGATGCCGGCCGCCACGCCTGCGGCTGCCCCCGTGGCTGCCTCGCATTCGGGCAGTGCGGACATCACCTGCGACATGCTGGTGCTCGGCGCCGGCCCCGGCGGCTACTCGGCCGCCTTCCGCAGTGCCGACCTGGGCATGAATACCGTGCTGGTCGAACGCTACGGCTCGCTGGGCGGGGTCTGCCTGAACGTTGGCTGCATCCCGTCCAAGGCGCTGCTGCACAATGCCGCCGTGATCGACGAAGCCAAGGCCCTGGCGGCCCACGGCATCCTGTTCGGCGAAGCCAAGATCGACCTCGACGGCCTGCGCCACTACAAGGACAGCGTAGTCGGCAAGCTGACCGGCGGCTTGTCCGGTATGGCCAAGGCACGCAAGGTGCAGGTCGTGCGCGGCGTTGGCACCTTCCTGGATCCGCATCACCTGGAGGTCGAGGAGACCGAAGGCGACGCCAAGCAGACCACTGGCAAGAAGACGGTGATCCGCTTCGAGAAGGCCGTGATCGCGGCCGGCAGCCAGGCGGTCAAGCTGCCATTCATCCCGGAAGACCCGCGCATTGTCGACTCCACCGGCGCGCTGGAACTGCCCGAGGTGCCCAACAAGATGCTGGTGATCGGCGGCGGCATCATCGGGCTGGAAATGGCTACGGTGTATAGCACGCTGGGCGCCAATATCGACGTGGTGGAGATGCTCGATGGCCTGATGCAGGGCGCCGACCGCGATCTGGTCAAGGTCTGGGAGAAGATGAACAAGCTGCGCTTCGGCAAGGTCATGCTCAAGACCAAGACGGTCGGCGTGGAAGCGAAGCCGGACGGCATCTACGTCAGGTTCGAAGGCGAACAGGCCCCGGCCGAGCCGCAGCGCTATGACCTGGTGCTGGTGTCGGTGGGCCGTGCGCCCAACGGCAAACGTATCGGCGCGGAGAAGGCGGGCGTGACGGTGACGGAGCGCGGCTTTATCGACGTCGACAAGCAGATGCGCACCAACGTGCCGCACATCTTTGCCATCGGCGACATCGTCGGCCAGCCCATGCTGGCGCATAAGGCCGTGCATGAGGCGCACGTGGCGGCCGAGGCAGCGCACGGCGAGAAGGCCTACTTCGATGCCAAGCAGATTCCCTCGGTGGCCTTTACCGACCCGGAAGTGGCCTGGGCTGGCCTGACCGAGGATCAGTGCAAGGAACAGGGGATCAAGTACAGCAAGAGCGTGTTCCCGTGGGCGGCTTCCGGCCGCGCCATTGCCAACGGCCGCGACGAGGGTTTCACCAAGCTGATCTTCGAGGACGAAACGCACCGGATCATCGGTGGCGGTATCGTGGGCACCCATGCCGGCGACCTGATCAGCGAAGTCTGTCTGGCAGTCGAGATGGGCGCCGATGCGGTGGATATCGGCAAGACCATCCACCCGCACCCGACGCTGGGCGAATCCATCGGCATGGCTGCCGAGATCTATGAAGGCGTCTGCACCGACGTGCCGCCGCCACGCAAGCGTTAAGCGTCTGCCGCGCAATGAGGCCCGCCGGATGGCGGGCCTTTTTTCGGTCTATTTGCAATTAACCGCCAGCATTTACAACCGCCTGCCTGTGGCTCCGCCAACTAAACCCGGCTTACAGTTGCGCGGGCGGGGTGAGAGTAAGGGCAAAAAAATCCCGGCGCATGGCCGGGAGCGAATCGATATTGGAATACAAGGAAACCAGATACCGAGGAGACATCGTCAGAGGGCAGGGGGCTTGGGCGCCTTCCATGCTGCCTTCGTTGGCAAAATGCGCTGGCTGTGCCAATCGCGCTTTGCCAACGAACCGGCCGCAGCCGGTTCGTCTTGTACTATCGCTGCTTAGACGGCGGTAGTGGCCTTCTTGGTCGCGGTGCGAGCCGTTGCGCTGGCTTGCTGGGCGGCCTTGGTGGCGGCGCTGGCGGCTGCCTGGAAGTTGCTTTCGGCGATTTCAACAGCTTGCTTGGTGGCCTTCTGGACCGACTCATAAGCGTTGTTGGCGGCGCTGATCGCGGACTTCACGATGGCGACGGTCGACTCGGAGCCGGCCGGTGCGTTCTTGGCGAGGTTCTCGACCATGGCTTGCACCTTCTTCGAGTTCTCAGCCAGTTGGCTTTCGGCAACCTTGGTGAACTCCGACTGGGTTTCCGAGGCGATTTCGTACAGGTGGCGGCTGTAGGCCAGGGCCTTTTCGGCAACCGGCTGGATCAGCGAGGACTGGATGGCCAGGAATTCCTGAGCGTCTTTCGCCGCCAGGGCCTTCTTGGCGTTGTCCACATTTTCAGTGAACGTGGCCTTGACCACTTGCAGGTTCAGTTCCACCAGCTTCTCAACGCCTTCGAAGGCTTTGGTGGTCAGGCCAAACAGGGTCTCGAGGTTGGCTTTTTGCGCTGCGGCGACTTGTTCCGGGGTGAAGCTCATGCTGGTCTCCAAAGATGAAGTTCAAGGTCATGCAAAATTAGGCCGCCCAGATGTCAGAGCCATGACGAATGCACTGCAGTTCGTCTGCCAGCCCCAGGCGAATGGGAGTTGCCGGCGCTTTTGGCTAGCGCTGCCATACCTTCTGGCTAGCGCCGCCACACCGATGGTGCGCCGCAACAATTCCAATTGTAGGGAAAAGAAAAACGGTGTCAAGGGGTTCTTGTGCATTGCACAAACAAGTCCGCGGGAAGTCTGCCTTAAAGCATGTATTGCGGTGCCTGGGTTGCATATTTGCACCAGGCTGGGCCAGGGCTGGGCGATTGTGGCCGCGTACCTTCAAGCCGCTGCAGTGCTACCATCGCGGTCTGCCCGAGTCGTCGCCGAAGGGCGCAACCCAGCGGCCGAGGCTCCGCGGCCCGCCGGCCGGTATGTCCGCCCCAAGTTCACCCTCAATGCTTGCTTTTTACGCCGACCACTTTGTCCTGCCCCTGCCCGAGGGGCATCGTTTCCCGATGCGCAAGTACAGCATGTTGAGGGAGACGGTCGAGCGGGAAGTGGCTGGCCTGAGGCTTGCCGAGGCGCCACGTGCCGGGGACGACGCCTTGCTGCTGGCGCATACGCCTGAGTATGTCGCCAGCGTCTCCCGCGGCGCGCTGGACCCCGCGCGCCAGCGCGAGATCGGATTTCCCTGGTCCGAAGCCATGGTCGAGCGGTCGCGGCGCTCGGCCGGCGCCACCATCGAGGCATGCCGTACCGCGCTGCGCGAGGGCATCTCGGTCAACCTGGCCGGCGGCACGCATCATGCCTACGCCGACAAGGGCGGCGGATTCTGTGTATTCAACGACGCGGCGATCGCTGCGCGCCAGTTGCGCCGCGATGGCCAGGTGCGGCGCGTGGCGGTGGTGGATCTCGATGTGCACCAGGGCAATGGCACCGCCGCCATCYTGCGCGACGACCCCTTCGTATTCACGCTGTCGCTGCACGGCGAGAAGAACTATCCGTTCCGCAAGGAGGCCGGCGATCTCGACGTGGGCCTGCCCGACGGCTGCAGCGACCAGCCCTACGCCGAGGCGTTGCAGGGCGCGCTGGATACCCTGTTTGCGCGCTTTTCTCCGGACCTGATCATCTACCTGGCTGGCGCCGATCCTCATGAAGGTGACCGGCTCGGGCGCTTGAAACTGACACTCGCCGGCCTGGCCACGCGCGACCGGCTTGTGTTCGAGGCAGCCTTGGCGCGCGGGCTGCCGGTCGCCGTGGCGATGGCTGGCGGCTATGGCAACCAGATCGAGGACACCGTGGCGGTGCACGCGCAAACCATCGCGCTGGCTGCGCAATATCACACGCGCTATGCCCGCGTGCCTGCCGGCGAAACCGTGGTGGCACGGCAATGAGCGCAACCGGCCAAGTCCGCGCTGCGCGCGGCAACTTGTGGATGGCGGCCATGCCGTGGCTGTTCGTGGTGATCTGGAGTACCGGCTTCATCGTGGCCAAGTACGGCATGCCGCACGCCGAGCCGATGACCTTCCTGTTCCTGCGTTTCGTCGGCGTGCTGGTGCTGATGGTGCCTTTCGTGGTGGTGGCGCGGGTGCCGCTGCCGCGGCGCGCGGGTGCCATCGACTGGCGCATGGTGGGGCACATCGCCGTGGCAGGGCTGTTCCTGCAGGCGGGTTACCTTGGCGGCGTGTGGGCAGCGGTCAAGCTCGGCATGCCGGCTGGCGTCTCGGCCCTGATCGTCGGCATGCAGCCGATCCTGACCGCGCTGGCGGCTTCGCGCATGGGCGAGACCATCGGGCGGCGCCAATGGCTGGGGCTGCTGCTGGGCATCGCGGGCGTGGGGCTGGTGGTGGCCAACAAGCTGTCGGTCAGCGGGCTGTCCGCGCCTAGCCTGCTGCTTGCCCTGGGCGCCTTGTTCTCGATCACTTTCGGCACGCTGTATCAGAAGCGCTATTGCGCGATGCTGGACCTGCGCATGGGTTCGGTGATCCAGTTCGCGGCTGCCGCGCTGGCCTGCCTGCCCTTCATGTTCCTCACCGAGACTCGCCATGTCGAATGGAACGCCGAGATGTTCGGCGCGCTGGCCTGGTCGGTGGTGGCGCTGTCCATCGGCGCGATCTCGCTGCTGTTCCTGTTGATCCGGCAAGGCGCGGCCACCCAGGTGTCCAGCCTGATGTATCTCACGCCGCCGACCACGGCCGCCATGGCATGGCTGCTGTTCGGCGAGGGCTTCCCGCCGCTGGCTGCGCTTGGCATGGCCCTGGCCGCCGGCGGCGTGGCCCTGGTGATCCGCCGCTGATCTTCCGTTTGCGTGCTTGCAATGAAACCGATCGCCGACCCCCGCAATGCCTGCCGTCATTTCCAGCCCGTCGCCATGCGCTGGATGGACAACGACGTCTATGGCCACGTCAACAACGCCATCTACTACAGTTACTTTGATACCGTTGTGAACACCTGTCTGATTCGGGAAGGCGTGCTCAATATCGGGGCTGGCGACACCATCGGGCTGGTGATCGAGACGCAAGGCGCCGGTGTGCGAATCCGTGGACGCCGGTGCTTGAGCCAGCCCACGCAGAGGAGATGAGCGTCATGGATTCACAGCAGAAGCGGGACGCCGCCGTTGTAGACCAGGCCATCATCACGCGCCGTTCGGTGCGCGCTTTTCTCGATACGCCCGTGCCGCACGCGGTCGTCAGCGAGATCCTGGCGGTGGCCAGCCGTGCGCCTTCCGGCACCAACGCCCAGCCATGGCGGGTCTATGTGCTGAGCGGCGATGCCAAGTTGAAATTGTCCGCCGATGTGCTGAGCGCCTTCGACGATCCGCAGCGCGACAGCAAGTACCGCGAAGAGTATCCCTACTATCCGCGCGAGTGGGTGACGCCGTATATCGACCGCCGCCGCAAGGTGGGCTGGGACCTGTACAGCCTGCTGCAGATCAGCCGCGAGGACAAGGGGCGCATGCACGCGCAGCACTCCCGCAATTTCACCTTCTTCGGCGCGCCGGTGGGCTTGATCTTCACCATCGACCGCATCCTGGAGCAGGGCAGCTGGCTGGACTACGGCATGTTCCTGCAGAGCATCATGGTGGCGGCCCGGGCGCGCGGGCTGGATACCTGCCCGCAGGCGGCGTTCACCCAGTTCCACGCGGTCATCGCCAATCACTTGCGCCTGCCGGAAGATGAGATGGTGGTGTGCGGCATGGCCCTCGGGTATGCCGATCCAGCGGCCATAGAGAATACCCTTAGTACGGAGCGTGAACCTGTGAGCGGGTTCGCGCGTTTCTTGTCATGAAACGCGCCGGCTGCGGACTATATTCATTTGTAAGTCCGCCGCAGGCTGGTGGGCAGTGGAGGTGCGATTGAGCAGGCAACAGAGCCATCCGCTGTGGATTTGCCACAGTCCATGTAGGTTTTTATGCACGCGCCATGTGTTGTATGGTGCATTTTTTCCGCAATGTGGAATTGTTTGCAAATCGAACTTTAAAGAGGCTTCGTAAGTCTTTAATCTTGCTAACAATTTCTTTTTTTCCTAAACTGGCGCAATCCAAGTTGCGCGCTGAATGAATCATGTTCCGGTCTGATTCCCCCCTAATGTTTCGATTCTTCGGCTCTACCCCTCTTACATCGGTCGCGGCCTCTGTGCTGCTGACCGTATCGATGCTGGCCGCCCCTGCGGTCGATGCCGCGACGAATACGTCGGACACCGCAAAAACCAGCAAAAAGTCGGCAAAGGTCACCAAGTCCGAGAAAAAGTCGGCAAGTCACTCCTCCAAATCCACCAAGACCAAGCAGGTCGCCAGCAGCGGCAAGGCCGAGCGCGTCACTACGCGCAAGGTCGTGGTGCTGAAGAACGGCAAGCGCCATGTCGTGGCGCAGCACCAGGCGGTGCCGGTTCGCGCGGCGTTCATCCCCGCGAAACCCTCGCTGGGCGAGGCGCTCGGCCTGCGTGACACGGAGGATGCGCTCGCGCTGCGCTCCAGCGTGGCGCTGGTGATGGATCAGACTTCCAACGAAGTGCTGTTCCAGAAGAACGCCGCGGCGGTCTTGCCGATCGCCTCGATCACCAAGCTGATGACCGCCCTGGTAGTGATGGACGCGCGCCAGCCGATGGATGAAGTGCTCACCATCACCGAGGACGACCGCGACAACGAGAAGCACAGTAGTTCGCGCCTGCGTTTTGGTGCGCAGCTGACCCGCCAGGACGCGCTGCTGCTGGCGCTGATGTCCTCGGAGAACCGGGCGGCATCGGTGCTGGGCCGCAGCTACCCGGGCGGCCTGCCGGCGTTTGTGCAGGCCATGAACCACAAGGCACGCGAGCTGGGCATGAACGACAGCCACTTCGTCGATTCGAACGGCTTGTCGAGCAGCAATGTCTCCAGCGCGATGGATCTCGTGCGCATGGTCAACGCGGCATACCGCAACCCCACCATCCGCGAGTACTCGACGCAGACCGAGTATGAGGTCAATGTGCTCGGGCGAACCCAGCACTATGTCAGCACCAACCGCCTGGTGCGCGGCGGCAACTGGGATATCGGCCTGCAGAAGACCGGCTTTATCTCCGAGGCTGGCCAGTGCCTGGTGATGCAGGCCAAGGTAAACGGCCGCAATGTGGTGATGGTGTTCCTGGATTCGGTCGGCAAACTGTCGCGCTTTGCGGATGCCACTCGTGTCAAGGACTGGCTGGAACACGCGCAAACCGGTCCCGGCCGCCCTTTTCCGACGTCCCCTAACCTGACGCAGGGGCTAACACCGACTTCCCCCCAGGCTATCCTTAGCGCCCAGCAGCCACACGGCATCTGATGGCGGCGCCGGGATGACCCGGCACCCATGCACATGCACAATGCGTCAGGAAAAACGCGCCGTTCCCGGCG
The DNA here is from genome assembly GCF_056398885.1 of Cupriavidus sp. 01T418. Taxonomy (NCBI): domain Bacteria; kingdom Pseudomonadati; phylum Pseudomonadota; class Betaproteobacteria; order Burkholderiales; family Burkholderiaceae; genus Cupriavidus; species Cupriavidus sp. 01T418. The sequence continues at coordinate 104,921 of NZ_JBFTQG010000010.1, read as the reverse complement.
CGTTTTTTTCGACGGTGTCGTCCTGCGCCTACAGCAGCTTGCCCGGGTTCATGATGCCGGCCGGATCCAGCAACTGCTTGATGCCCTGCATCAGGCGCAATTCGAGCGGGTCCTTGAGCCGCAGGAAGTCGTCGCGCTTGAGCTGGCCGATACCGTGCTCGGCGCTGATGCTGCCGCCGTAGCGCGCGACCTCGTCCAGCACCTCGGCGGTCAGTGCCTTGCCGTGCCGGGCGGTCCAGTCGCGCTCCGCGCCTGCCGGACGTGACAGGTTGTAGTGCAGGTTGCCGTCGCCGAAATGCCCGAAGATGAAGGGGCGGACGCTGGGGCTGATAGCCTTGAGGCGCGTTTCCATTGATGCCATGAAGGCGGGGATCTGCTCGATCGGCAGCGAGACATCGTGCTTCAGGTGCGGCCCGTCGGCGCGCTGCGCCTCGGAGATCTCCTCGCGCAGCTTCCACAGGCTCTGCAATTGCGCCAGCGAGGCGGAGACCGCGGCATCCAGGCACAGCTCGCGCTCCAGCGCTTCGCCGATCACGCGTTCGAGCAGGGCGTTGAGGGCGTCTTCGTCGGTGGTGTCGGCCAGTTCCACCAGCACATAGGCGGGATGGCGCTGCGCGAACGGCTCCTGCACGCCTTGCGCATGCCTGAGCACCAGGTCGACGCAATCGCCGGTGAAGAATTCGAAGGCTTGCAGGCGCGCGCCACAGTGGGCGAACAGCAGTTCGAAGAGTTCCAGCGCCTGCAGGGGGGAGGCCACGGCGGCAAGCACGACGGAGCGCGCATCGGTACGCGGGAACAGGCGCAGTGCCGCGGCGGTGATGACGCCGAGCGTGCCCTCGGAACCGATCAGCAGTTGCTTGAGGTCGTAGCCTGTGTTGTCCTTGCGCAAGGCGCGCAGGCCGTGAAAGATCTCGCCGTTGGGCAGCACGGCCTCGACGCCCAGCACCAGCTCGCGCGTCATGCCGTAGCGCACCACGTTGACGCCCCCCGCATTGGTCGCGAGATTGCCGCCGATCTGGCAGGAGTCCTCGGCCGCCAGGCTGAGCGGCAGCAGGCGATGTGCTTCCTGGGCGGCGCGCCGCAGGTTGCCCAGGATGCAGCCTGCTTCGGCGACCAGCGTGTTGGCAATGGTATCGATCGAGCGGATCGCGTTCATGCGGTCCATGCTCAGCACCACGTTGGCCGGGCTGCTGTCCGGCGTGGCGCCGCCGCACAGGCCGGTATTGCCGCCGCGCGGCACCACCGGCACCGCGGCCTGCTGACACAGCGCCAGGCAGCGGGCCACCTCATCCACGGTGCGCGGCCGCACCACGGCTTGCGCATTGCCGCGGTAGAGACCACGCCAGTCGGCGAGCCACGGGGCGACCTGCTCGGGCTCGGTGGCGACCACGTCGGGGCCTAGCGTTTCGATCAGGCGGGGCAGGAAAGCGGAATTTTGCATGGTGGTTCTATCTGGAGAGACTGGACAGACGAAAGGGGCGAAACGGCTCGGGCTGCTGAGTGGGACGGCAACTGGCAACGGAACTACCGACCACTGGCCGGGCGCAAGTCCAGGCGCGCCGCCGCACCCTGCAGGTGGGACACGGCCGCGGCGCGCGCCAGTTCCGGGTCGCCCGCGCGGATCGCGTGGAAGATGGCCAGGTGTTCCTGGTGGACCTGCTCGGACAGGCCATCCTGCTGGCGCGTATTCAGCCGCGCCACGTGCACGGCCTGGTGCAGTTGCAGGTTGAGGTATTGCAGCAGTTGCAGGTAGTACTTGTTGTGCGTGGCGGCGGCGATGGCCACATGAAAGGCGGTATCCGCATCCACGCTGCGATGCGGGTCGTGCAGTTGCGCCGCCAGCCGTTCCAGCACCGATTGCATATGCTCGACATCCTGCGCGGTGCGCCGTTGCGCGGCCAGGGCGGCGGCAGCGCTCTCGAGGTCGAGGCGCAATTCGTAGATGCTGGACAGGTCGCCGCGATCGATACCCATCTCCTGCGGCAACTGGAAACCGGCATTGCCCACACGCGAGCGGACCGTGCTGCCCACACCCTGCCGGCTTTCGATCAGGCCCTGGGAGCGCAGGTGCTCCGTCACTTCCCGGATGACAGCGGGGCTCACGCCGTACTGCTCGGCAAGCTGCTTGCCGGTCGGCAGCCGCGCGCCAACGGGATACGTGCCGTCGGCAATCCCGGCGCGCAGTTGTTGGGTCACCTGTTCGGTGAGGGTGATGGCCTTGGTACGCATGTCCGGCAGGATATAGCTATTCAGGTTATCTGAAAACTAGGTGTAAACCCGTGCTACGGATCGATGCATGGATTGAATGGGAGTGCGGCCAGAGCCGGCCAACCGGGAAAGAACGGAAATTGGACGAACGCGGTGCGCTGGCCGGCGGGAAGGGCGCCTGCCCCTGTCCCGCCTGACCCTCACCCATGGGGTTCAGGCTGCCACGTCGGTGGCGTAGCCCATGCCCCGCGAGATCTGCAGCGCGGTTTCCTTCAGGTTCTGCAGCCAGCTGTCCTGCAGGCGATCGGCGGGGGCCGAGAGCGAGAGCCCGGCCACCAGGCGGCGCGAATCGTCGTAGATGCCGGCGGCGATGCAGCGCACGCCGAGTTCCAGTTCCTCGTTGTCGCGCGCGTAGCCGTTCGTGCGCACCCAGTTGAGTTCGCGTTCCAGCTTGATCAGATCGGTGATCGAGGTGCGGGTATGGCCCGCCAGCCCGGTGCGGGTGGCGTAGTTGCGCACCCGCGCGACTTCATCGGCGGCCAGGAACAGCTTGCCCACCGAGGTCAGGTGCAGCGGCGCGCGGCCGCCAATGGCGCGCACCACCTGCATGCCGGAGCGCTCGCTGTACGCGCGCTCGATATAGACGATCTCATCGCCCTGGCGCACCGACAGGTTTACGGTCTGGCCCGTCACACGATGCAGCGCGCGCATCGGCGCCAGCGCCGCGTCGCGCACCGACAGCCGGGCCTTGACCAGGTTGCCCAGTTCCAGCAGCCGCATGCCAAGCCGATAGCTGCCGGGGTCGGAGCGGTCGACGAAGCGGCAGGCCACCATGTCGTTCAGGATGCGGTGCGCGGTGGAAGGGTGCAGGCCGGTGGTCAGCGACAGTTCTTTCAGGCTGACCGGATCAGCATGCTGGGCGAGCGCGTCGAGCAGCGTCATCATGCGTTCGATGACCTGGATGGACGTCTTTCCTGGGGCTTTGTCTGCTTCTGCCATGGAGAAATGTTGCCCTGCGGCAAATTAAGCGGTTGCCTGATTCTATCTCGCATTATGAAAATTTCAATAGGTGAAACGAGATTACCAAAAAACTTCGCATGACGCGGCTAGTGTATGTGCCGGAAGAAGCATGCGGAAATGCGGCGAATTCATCCGTGCCCTGAACGCTTTTGCATGCCGCCTGGTGCGCAAGAGCGCATAATTGCGGGGTTTCGGGGTCTGGAAAAGGGAAACAATGCGAGTCGGTCTGTTCGCCACCTGCCTGGTGGACCTCATGCGTCCGGAAATCGGCTTCTCGGTGCTCAAGCTGCTCGAGAAGGCGGGCTACGAAGTGATGGTGCCCGAGGCCCAGACCTGTTGCGGGCAACCCGCCTACAACTCGGGCGAGCGCACGGCCGCACGCGACCTCGCGGAGAAATTCCTGCGCGAGTTCGAGATGTTCGACTACGTGGTGATCCCGTCGGGCTCATGCGGCGGCATGGTGCTCCATCATTACGCCGACCTGCTGGGTGACGATCCCGAGTTGAATGGCCGCTACGAGGGCCTGCGCTCGCGCGTATTCGAGCTGACCGATTTCCTGGTCAACGTGGCCAGGCTGGGTGAATTCGATTCCACGTTCGCCGGCCATGTCACCTATCACGATTCCTGCTCCGGCCTGCGCGAACTCGGTGTCAAGAGCCAGCCGCGCGCCTTGCTGGCGCAACTGCCCGGCGTGCAGTTGAGCGAGATGAAGGACTGCGAGACCTGTTGCGGATTCGGCGGCACCTTCTCGGTCAAGTACGGCAATATCTCGACGGCCATCGTCGACGAGAAGTGCGCCAATATCAAGGCCAGCGGCGCCGATGCCGTGGTGCTGGGCGACCTCGGCTGCATGCTCAATATCGAAGGGCGCCTGCGCAGGACCGGCGACACGCGCACGCAGGTGCTGCACATCGCGCAAGTGCTGGCCGGCGACGCCTGAGAGGCGCTCTCAACGCGGGCAGTCAGAAAATAAACTTTAGCGAGATCCCCGCTATGCAAGTTCGCAGCATGGAATTCAAGGCGCGCGCGGGCCAGAAGCTGGCCGACCAGCGCCTGCAGCAGAACCTCAAGAAGCTCTCCACCAAGTTCGTCACGGCGCGCGCAGATGCCATCCGCGACATCGATTTCGATGCCACCCGCGAGGCGCTCAAGGAGCGCCGCGATCGCGCGCTGCAGAATCTCGACGTCTGGCTGGCCACCTTCGAGGAAAACGCCACGCGCCGCGGCGCCACCGTGCTGTTTGCCGAAACCACCGCCGATGCCGCGCGGCTGGTCGCGGAGATCGCGCAGAAGCATGGCGTCAGGAAGGTCATCAAGAGCAAGTCGATGGTGACCGAGGAAATGCGCCTGAACCAGGTGCTTGGCGAGATGGGCGTGCAAAGCATCGAGACCGATCTCGGCGAGTACATCCTGCAGATCAACGATGCCGAACCGCCGTCGCACATCATTGCCCCGGTGGTGCACAAGGACAAGGAAGAGATCGCGGATCTCTTCGCCAGGGTGCACCACAAGCCGCGCCTGACCGATATCCCCGCGATGACGCGCGAGGCGCGCGAAGTGCTGCGGCCGGAATTCCTGTCGGCCGACATGGGCGTCACCGGCGGCAACTTCATCATCGCCGAGACCGGCTCGGTGGCGGTGGTCACCAACGAAGGCAACGAGGGCATGTGCACGGTGCTGCCGCGCGTGCACGTAGCCGTGACCGGCATCGAGAAGGTGCTGCCAACCCTGGAAGACCTTGCCACGGTGATGCGGCTGCTGCCGCGCTCGGCCACCGGCCAGGCGATCTCGAATTACTTCTCGCTGCTGACCGGCCCGCGCGCCGAGGGCGAGCGCGACGGCCCCGAGCATATGTATTTCGTGCTGGTCGATGGCGGGCGCAGCGGATTGATCGGCGGCGACTTCCAGGAGATGCTCCGCTGCATCCGCTGCGGCGCCTGCATGAACCATTGCCCGGTGTACCAGAAGATCGGCGGCCATGCCTATGGCTGGGTCTATCCGGGCCCGATGGGTAGCGTGCTGACACCGAGCTACGTGGGCCTGGCCAACGCGCTGGACCTGCCGCAGGCGGCCACGCTGTGCGGCGAATGCAACCGCGTGTGCCCGGCGTCGATCCCGCTCTCGGACCTGCTGCGCAAGCTGCGCGAGAAGCAGATGGAACGCGGCCTGCGTCCCTGGCAGGAGCGGCTCGGGCTGCAGGTGTGGGGCTATGTCGCGCGCCGCCCGGGGTTGTACGCCTTCGCCACCCGTGTCGGCGCGCGCCTGCTGGCGCGCATGGGCGGCAGCAGCAAATTGATTGCAAGCCTGCCGATGGCCGGCCGCGGCTGGACCGAGACCCGCGACTTGCCGGCGCCGAGCGGACGGACGTTCCGCGAACTCTACAAGGAAAGGAGGGCCCGATGATGGCCACAACGACCGGCAACGCACCTGCGCTGGCGACCATGCGCACCGCGCTTGAACAACATATCGGCGGCCAGGTCGCCGCCGCGGGCCTGGTGCGCAGCTGGCGCGAGGCTGCCCCGGCCCTGGTATTGCCACCCATGTACGGGCAGGCAATGGAAGAATTGCTGCGCCGGCTGGAAATGTCGGCGGTGTTTGCGCAGGATAGCTGCTCGTTCTCGGGTTCGGCGGTGACCGATCAGCTCAAGCGCTGGCTGGACAAGGCGGCCACGGCCTGAACGCAGCCGGTCCGGAAAGCGGAAAGGCCCCCGCTCGGCGGGGGCCTTTCCGCTTTCTGCATGGCTGAACCGAAGCTCAGCCTAACAGCAATGCGTCATCATCCAGCTGCTCATGACGCGTCTGCTCGAACATGCGCAGCAGGTCCGGCACATCGAGGCCGGCACGCTGTTCGCCAGACACGTCCAGCACCACCTGGCCCTGGTGCAGCATCACCGTGCGCTGGCCGTAGTCCAGTGCCTGGCGCATGCTGTGCGTGACCATCATGGTGGTGAGCCTGGCTTCCTCCACGATCTTGGCGGTCAGTTCCAGCACGAAGGCAGCCGTCTTCGGGTCGAGCGCGGCGGTGTGCTCATCCAGCAGCAGGATACGCGAGGGCTGCAGCGAGGCCATCAGCAGGCTCACCGCCTGGCGCTGGCCGCCCGAGAGCAGGCCGATGCGGTCGGTCAGGCGGTTTTCCAGGCCCAGGTTCAGCAGCCGCAGCTTGTCGCGGAACAGCTCGCGCGAGGGCTTGTTCAGCGCGGCGCGAAAGCCCCGGCGGCTGCCGCGCGCCATGGCCAGTGCCATGTTCTCCTCGATGGTCAGCGCCTCGCAGGTGCCCGCCATCGGGTCCTGGAACACGCGGGCCACCAGCGGGGCGCGGTCCCAGGCCGGCTTGCGTGTCACATCGACGTCGTCGATGGTGATGCGCCCCGTATCCACCATCTGGTCGCCGCTGATGGCGTTGAGGAAGGTCGACTTGCCCGCGCCATTGGAACCGATCACGGCCACGAACTGGCCGGTCGGGATATCCAGGCTAAGACCACGCAGGGCGCGTGTCTCGATCGGGGTGCCGGGATTGAAGGTGAGTTTCAGGTCTTGTGCGCGCAGCATCTCAGGCACCTCCGTTCTTGCGGCCGAACAGCTTCTTGCGGGTTCCGGGCAGCACCAGTGCGCCGGTGACCAGGACTGCGGTGACCAGGTTCAGATCCTGCGCCTTGAGACCGATGAACTCGCTGTTGAGCGCCAGCGCGATAAAGAATCGGTACAGGATGGCACCCAGCACCACAGCCAGCGTGGTGTACACCAGCCGGCGCGCCGGCAGGATGCTCTCGCCGATGATCACTGCGGCCAGGCCGATCACGATGGTGCCGATGCCCATGGAAATGTCGGAGCCGCCCTGGGTCTGCGCGAACAGCGCGCCCGCGAGCGCCACCAGGCCGTTGGACAGCGCCATGCCGGCCAGCGTGGCGCGGCCCGTGGCGATGCCCTGCGAACGCGCCATGCGCGGGTTGGCGCCGGTGGCGCGCATGGCCAGCCCGAGTTGCGAGGAGAAGAACCAGTCCAGGCCGAGCTTGGCCACCACCACCACGATCAGCAGCAGGGCGGGGCGCAGCAGGTAGTCGGGCAGCCAGTCGGGCTGCAGGATGGTGAAGATGGTCGATTCGGTGATCAGCGGCACATTGGGCTTGCCCATGATGCGCAGGTTGACCGAGTACAGCGCGATCATCATCAGGATACTGGCCAGCAGGTCCATGATCTTGAGGCGCACATTGAGCCAGCCGGTGATGAAGCCGGCAAGGGCGCCCGCCACGATCGCCAGCGCGGTGGCGATGAAGGGATCCTGGCCGGAAGCGATCAGCGTGGCTGCCACGGCGCCGCCCAGCGGGAAGCTGCCGTCGACGGTCAGATCGGGGAAGTTGAGGATGCGGAAGGAGATCAGCACCCCCAGGGCGACGAGGCTGAAGATCAGGCCGATCTCCAGGGCGCCCATCAGGGAAAAGAGGGACATGGGGGAATCCAGTTGCTATTTCCGGCACGGAAGGCCGGATCAGAAACGCCTGGCGCGCTGCCCGGGTGGGGCGGCGCGGCGCAGGCGTTCCGGTGCGGGCCCGGATAGAGCCACCTGCGCGCGAGCGCGCAGGGTCAGCGTGCCGTGTTGATTACTTGATGACGGTCTTCGCTTCCTTGATCAGCTCGGGCGACAGCGTCACGCCTTGCTTCTCGGCCGCGCCGGTGTTCACGAACAGTTCCAGCTTGTCGCTGGTTTCCGAGGCGATCGCGCCGGGCTTCTCGCCCTTCAGGATACGCACCACCACCTTGCCGGTCTGGTGGCCGAGGTCACCATAGTTGATGCCGAGCGCGGCAATGGCGCCACGCTTGACGCTGTCGGTATCGGCCGCGATCAGCGGGATCTTCGACTCGTTGGCGACCTTGACCAGTGCTTCGTACGCCGACACCACGTTGTTGTCGGTGTTGGTGTAGATCACGTCGACCTTGCCGACCAGGCTCTTGGCGGCGGCGCCGATGTCGACCGTACGCGGTGCGGCGGCTTCCTTCAGCGTCAGGCCTTCCTTGGACAGCATTGCCTTCAGTTCCTTGACCACCACCACCGAGTTGGCTTCACCCGGGTTGTAGACCATGCCGACCGTCTTGGCCTTGGGCACCACGCGCTTGATCAGGGCGACCTGGCGGTCCAGCGGCAGCTTGTCCGATACGCCGGTCACATTGGTGCCCGATGCGCCCCAGCTCTTGACCAGCTGGGCGGCGACCGGGTCGGTCACGCCGGAGTACACCACCGGCACCGACTTGGTGGCGGCCACTACCGCCTGTGCCGACGGCGTGGCGATGGCGACGATCACATTGGGCTGGTCGCCGACGAACTTGCGGGCGATCTGCGCGGCGGTGCCGGTATTGCCCTGTGCGCTCTGGTATTCCCACTTCAGATTCTTGTCGGCGTCAAAGCCGGCGCTCTTCAGTTCGTTGCGCACGCCATCGCGGATGGCGTCGAGCGCGGGATGGTCGACGATCGAGAGCACCTTGACCGTCTGGGCCTGCACGGCGCCGCCGTACAGCAGCGCGAGGGCTACGGCGCTGCCCAGGATGGTCTTGGTCGATGTCTTGAGACACTTCATAGTACGGATCTCCCCCGGAGTGGGTTCTGGGTAATCAGCCGCTCTTGGTTTTTTACGATTGGGTCCGCAGTCCTGCCCGGCGGCGCGTGGCGCCGGCCGGCCGGTCCGTTGCGCAAGCGACACACCAGGCGGCAGGCAGGCGGTCGCCGGAACGCAGCGGATACGACGGCGATAAGGTCGCGAGGATACCACTCCGAGGCCCGATTTGCCCTGTTTTGCCACGAAACGCGCCTCAGGCGCGCAGCGCGGCGGCGCATTCCTTGACCAGCGCCGGCCCGCGGTAGATCAGCCCGCTGTACACCTGCACCAGTTGCGCGCCAGCCGTGATCTTGGCTTTCGCATCGGCGCCGCTGAAGATGCCGCCCACGCCCACGATGGGCACCGCATCCCCGACCGCCTCGCGCAAGCCCTTGACGACCTGCGTGGACGACTCGAACACCGGCCGCCCCGACAGCCCGCCAGCTTCCTCGCCGTGCGGCAGCCCCTTGACCGCGTCGCGGGCGATGGTGGTGTTGGTGGCGATCACGCCATCGATGCGGTGGCGCACCAGCGCGTCGCCGATATTGCGGATCTGGTCGGCGTCGAGATCCGGCGCGATCTTGAGCGCGAGCGGCACGTAGCGCTTGTGCCGGTCAGCCAGGCGTTGCTGCGCGTCCTTGAGTGTCGAGAGCAGGCTGTCGAGTTCGCTCGCGCCCTGCAGCTGCCGCAGGTTCTTTGTGTTCGGCGACGAGATATTGACCGTGACGTAGCTGGCGTGCGGGTAGACCCGCTCCAGGCAGTGGAGATAGTCATCCACTGCGCGCTCGATCGGCGTATCGGCGTTCTTGCCGATGTTCAGGCCCAGCACGCCGCCTTCGGCCTTCCAGCGCGAGGCTTTGACGTTGGCGATAAACGCATCCACGCCCCCGTTGTTGAAGCCCATGCGGTTGATCAGCGCATCCGCCTGCGGCAGGCGGAACATGCGCGGACGCGGGTTGCCCGGCTGCGCCCGCGGCGTCACCGTGCCCACTTCGATAAAGCCGAAGCCGAACGCTGCCAGCCCGTCGATATAGGCGCCATCCTTGTCGAGCCCCGCGGCCAGGCCCACGGGATTGGGGAACCGCACGCCCATCACCGTGCGCGGGTCGTCGGCGATGGTGTTGCCGATGCAGCCCGCCAGCCCCAGGCGCTTGGCGCGCAGCAGGCTGTTGAGGGTGAAATGGTGGGCGTCCTCCGCATCCATCGAGAACAGGGCGGGGCGAAACAGGGGATAGAGCGCGTTCAGCACGGGGAATCAGCTTGAAGTCGGGGCCAGGGCGGCATTGTAACGGTTGGGCCGCAAGCGCAGTTAACGCCGCCCGGCTCCCGCTGGCTCGCACCGCGCTCGGCGGTGATTGTCCGGCGCTTACTCGCCGGACTGCGGCGGAACGATGGGTACGGCGGCAGGAGAGATAGCCGCGACCGGCTCGCGCGGCGAATCGAAGGCGCGCCACTGGTTGGCGATCAGCACCTGCAGCGGCTGATAGCGCGCCTTATAGGCCATCTTGCGGCTATCGGCGATCCAGTAACCCAGGTACAGGTGCGGCAGGGCGAGTTCGCGCGCCTGCCGGATCTGCCACAGGATGTTGTAGGTGCCATAGCTGGCCTTGACTTCCAGTGGGTCGTAGAAGGTATAGACCGAGGACAGCCCGTCGTCGAGCACGTCGATCATGCTGACCATGCGCAGGCGGCCGGCCTGCGGCGAGCCCGGCGGCTCGCGGAATTCGACCAGGCGCGAGTTGACCCGGCTTTGCAGCAGGAACTGCTCGTACTGGTCGCGGCTGTCCTGGTCCATGCCGCCGCCGGCATGGCGCATCGACTGGTACAGCAGATACAGCGAGTAATGCTCTTCGACGTAGGTCAGCGGCGCCACCAGGGCCTGCAGGCTCTCGTGCTGGCGCCAGGCCCGGCGCTGGCTGCGGTCGGGCTGGAACTGGCTCACCACCACGCGGCAGGGCGTGCAGGCGTGGCATTCATCGCAATAGGGCCGGTAGGTAAAGATGCCGCTGCGCCGGAACCCGGCGCGCACCAGCCGCGAATAGACGTCGGCATTGATCAGGTGAGCGGGCGTGGCCACCTGCGAGCGCGCCATGCGGCCATCAAGGTAGCTGCAAGCGTAGGGCGCCGTAGCGTAGAACTGCAGCGCGGAAAGGGGTAGTTCCTTTAGCTTGCTCATGTGTCGGCAACGGCCAGGGATAAAACAGCGGCGCAAGGAAACCGACGGCGCGCGGACCGGACTTCGCGGCAGGTGGTCGACGGCGTGGGTCCTATGCCGGATCCTGAGCCTGCGTCCATCGCTGCAGCACCGTCTTGTCAAAGCGCCACGGCACGATCTCCGGCTGGCGGGTGGCGATGCGGATATGGGCCGCAAACTCCGCACGCGGAATCGGACTCGCCCCGAGCGAAGCCAGATGATCGGTTTCCTGCTGGCAGTCTATCATCGCCACGTCGTGGCTGCCGAGGAACGCGCACAGCGCGGCCAAGGCAATCTTGGACGCATCCGTGCGCCTCGCGAACATGGATTCGCCGTAGAACATGCGCCCGAGCGCCACGCCATACAGGCCGCCCGCGCGCTCACCGCGATACCAGCTTTCCACGCAATGGGCCATGCCGTTACGGTGCAGCGCGCCATAGGCGGCGATGATGTCTTCGGTGATCCATGTGCCATGCTGGCCGTCGCGCGGGGTCAGGGCGCAGGCCTGCATCACGGCGACAAAGTCGTCGTCGACACGGATTTCCCAGTCGGGATCGCGCAGCACGCGCTTGAGGGTCTTGCGGAACGTGGCGGAAACCCGCAGTGCCTGCGGCGCCAGCACCATGCGCGGATCGGTGCTCCACCACAGCACCGGCTGGCCTTCGGCATACCAGGGAAAGATGCCTTGCCGGTAAGCCAGCAGCAGGCGCTGTGCCGACAACTCGCGGCTGGCCGCCAGCAGGCCGGGCGCGTCGGACCCCGGGCCGAGCGCACGCTCGACCGGCGGGAACGGATCATGCGGATCCAGCCAGGTGATCATGCGGGGGTGGCGGGCAATGCGCCCGTGTTCAGGGTTCGACCGTGGCCCGGCTGGTCAGCGGGCGCATCGGCTTGTCGATATCCAGGCTGTGCAGGCGGAAGCTGCCGTCGGCCAGTCGTCCCGCTGCGCGGTCGGCGAAGAAGCAGCGCAGCGAGTGGATCACGGTGGGGAAGGCCAGTTCGTCCCAGGGCACATCGGCTTCCTCGACGAGCTTCACCTCCAGGCTCTCCTCGCCCGCCGAGATATCGAGATCCTCCAGCGTGGCCAGGTAGAACAGATGCACCTGATGCACATGCGGCACATTCAGGATGGAGAACAGTTCCCCAACCTTGACCCGGGCACCGGCTTCCTCGAGCGTCTCGCGCGCGGCCCCCTGGGCGGTGGTTTCGCCGATCTCCATGAAGCCGGCGGGCAACGTCCAGAAGCCGTAGCGCGGCTCGATGGCGCGCTTGCACAGCAGGACCTTGTCCTCCCACACGGGAATGGTGCCGACGACATTGCGCGGGTTGACGTAGTGGATGGTGCTGCAGTTGTCGCACACTGAACGCAGGCGCGAGTCGCCTTCAGGGATGCGCAGCACGACCGCATGGCCGCAGTTCGAGCAGAATTTCATGAGGGGGCGTCCGGGGGGAATGGCGAAAGTGTAGCACCGCCGATGCGGGCTGCCGGGGGCGGGATGCGAGTTTGGGAATGGTCAGCGGGGACGGGTGGCGGCGATGTAGAGAGTCCGGCGCCCTGAAAACAAAAAACGCCCGGGCAGGGCGTTAGTTCGTTTTGCGTTCGAAAACTTCGAAAGCCGATTCCGATTGCATCGGTCTGCATGGCTTTGGTTGCGGGGGCAGGACTTGAACCTGCGACCTTCGGGTTATGAGCCCGACGAGCTGCCAACTGCTCCACCCCGCGTCCGTCGAAGAAAAAGATTATAAGGCAATTCTTTTCGTGGTGCAACAGCTAATTGCGCGGCAGCAAGCAAGCGCGCAAGAGCGTGCTTCGATATCGCACGCAACCGCAACGGCGCACCGCCACTCACCCCTTGCCGGACGCGTCCGTGCTGCGCTGCCATGCACTGGTCGCAAACTGGAAACTGTCGCGCTGCAGCAGGTCGTCGCGCTGCCAGATGACGCGGTCGGGGCGCACGGTCAGCATCCAGGTGGCGGTCACGCGCGGGTTGGGTTCGGCAAAGGCGCGCGGCGTCAGCAGCGCGGCGTAAGGGCCGTGTTGCGGGTCGCGCGTGGAGGAGTAGCGGATCATGCCCAGGCCCGCTTCACGCGCCACCCGGGCCAGTGCCTGGCATGCGTCGTAGCGGTCGGGATCGGTCCACTGTGCCGCATCCTCCACGAAGGGTGGGGTGTCGAGCGCGATGCCTTCGGTGCGAACGCTGACCTGGAACAGCGTGTGCGGCCGGGCATCGATGCGCGGCAGCGCCGGGCTGTCGAGCAGGAAGCGCCAGCGCCAGTAGCCAAGTTCGGCACAGGCGGTACGGATATCGTAGGCGCCATAGAACACGCCGGGATCCTGTTCGGCGCGAAAGCGCGAACCCCATGACGACGGCGGGTAGCGGAACGGCGTGAACAGCAGGTAATGGAGACGGCGCGCCTCGGCGGGTACGGCGGGCTTGCCGGCGTCGAGCACGGCTTCCAGCACGGCCTGCTCTTCCAGGCTGTCCACCAGCGGCATGGTCGAGACCACGTGCTGGGCTTCCACAGCGCGCCAGAGCGTGAGCGCAAACGCCTTGCGCTCAGACGCGACCGCGGGTGGCATCCAGATAGTGAACGACACGTACCAGGCCCTCGGTTGTGCGGATCAGGTCGAGCGGCTTGCCGCCCAACGCCAGGTTTTCATTGGCAAGCCAGAGACGGGCCTGGTCGCTGTGTCCGAGGATGGTGTCGAGAGAGCGGAACAGCCGCACGAACAGCACGCCGAATTCCCATTCCTTGCGATGCGCATCGAGCACATAGCCACCGGATGCCATGCGGGATACCGAGGCCGTGCTGATGCCCAGCACATTGGCCACGCCCGCCTGGCTGATGCCGAGAAAGCCGGCGGCACGCATCACCGCCTTGGTGAGTGTGGTACCGGGGTCTGGGCTGCCGGCAGGAAGATGCTCGGGAACATGCCTGGGTTGCATCGCCTCGCTCCTGTTTCTTCAGAAACACTATAGGCGGTTCGTTTCGTAAGGGAAGTACTAAACAATACTAAACAACGCCGTATCTGTAGAGTTTGGTGGCTTCGGCCGCGGCAAGTTCTCGGGAAATGCTGTATGTCCCTGGCCCAGGGCGAGCAGGCCTCCTAATAGGTCTCGATGTGGAGCCGTCCTTCCGCCTTCATGCGGGTTTCCAGTTCGGCCCAGGACAGTCCCGCCTCCGCGCAGACTTGTCCGAATGCGGCCAGCACGCCGTCTTCCATGCCCTTGAGGCCGCAGATATAGACATGGCCGTGCGGGTCGTTCAACAAGCGTGCCACGCTTGCGCCGGCGTCGCGAATGGCGTCCTGCACATAGCGGCGCGGCTGTCCGGCGTCGCGCGAGAAAGCGAAGTGGATATCGAGGAAGTCTGGCGGCAGCTTCATCAGCGGGCCGAAGTAGGGCAGCTCCCGCGCGTTGCGCGCGCCGAAGAACAGCATGCGCTGCCCGGCGAACTGGTCCAGGTTGCGCCGCATGCGTTCGGTCATGGCGCGCATTGGCGCCGAGCCGGTGCCGGTGCAGATCATCATCATGCTGGCTTCGCGGTGGTTCGGCATCAGGAAGGTGCTGCCGAACGGGCCGACCACGCGCACTGCGTCCCCGCGCGCGAGGTCGCACAGGAAGTTGGATGCCACGCCGCGCACCGGCTGCCCCGCATGATCCTGCTCGACCCGCTTCACGGTCAGCGCGACGTTGTTGTAGCCCGGCCGTTCGCCGTCGCGCGGGCTGGCGATCGAGTACATGCGGATGTAGTGCGGCTTGCCCGCCGCGTCGGTGCCCGGCGGCACGATGCCGATGGCCTGGCCTTCCAGCAACGGGAAGAAGTGCTGCCCGAAATCCAGCACGATGTGGTGGACGTCGCTCGACGCGTCGTCGGCTGTCAGGCGGTAGTTGCCGGCCACGGTGGCCGTGACGGGAGCGCGCAAGCCGTGCAGGCCGACGTAGGGGTGCGCGGCCGACCAGGGCGCCCTGGGCGAGGTATGCCGGCTGGTTTCCACCTGTTGCGCCTGCGGTTCCCGTGCGCCGTCCGGCGCGGCCGGTTCGGTTTGGCTTTCGATCCCGGCGGCTGCCGGTAATGGCGCGGCAGCAGGAAGTTCATCCCACAGCAATTGCGCCTCGATGGGGTAGGCCGCGCTTTTCAGCACCGTGCGCCAGTTGTCGATGGCGCCGGTCGGGCACGGCGACAGGCAGGCGCCGCAGCCGTTGCATACGTCGGCCTTGACCACATAGTTGCGGTCATCGTGGGTGATAGCGCCAATCGGGCAGGTGTCTTCGCAGGTGTTGCAGCGAATGCAGATTTCAGGGTCGATCAGGTGCTGCTTGATGACGTCGGGGGCGCCCATCTCGTGGTCTCCTTGGCGCGCGGGCGGTCTGTTGCCGCCGCTGCGCGGAACGTTGCCGGTGGGTCAGTTGGTGGGTCAGTTGATGGCTCAATTGAAGCGCACGTATTCAAAATCCATGGGCTGGCGGTTGACGCCGACCATCGGCGGCGCGATCCAGCTGGCGTACTTGCCGGGCTCCGTGACGCGGCCCATCAGCGAGGCAACGAAGGCGCGGTCTTCTTGCGTCGCCAGCCAGTCGCGTTCGCTGGCCTGCCATTGGGCTTCGGTAAGCAATTGGCCGGTGGGCGAGACATGGACATTGGCAAAGCTGCCAATCTTGCGGTTGAACGCCTTGTGCGGCACCGTCATGCGGAAGTCGATGCCGTGCTTTTCAATCACCTTGTTCCAGCGCGACACACCGCCGATGGAGTCCTTGATGTAGTCGTCGCGCAGCACCTCGTTGAGTGCGTTGAGCATGGGGACCTCGCGCTCGCCGAGGCGCCCGTCCTGGATTTCGAGGATGCGGTACACGTCGCCCTTGAGCACGTGGTCGTCGTTGCGCTTGCCTTCCTCGAAGCGGCCCTTGAGTCCGGCGCTATAGAAGATGGCGGCGTTGGACGACTGATCCGCGCCGAACAGGTCGATGGTCACGCTGTAGTGGAAGTTGAGATAGCGCTGGATGGTTTCGAGATCGATCACGCCCGCGGCGCGGACCTCGGCCGGATCGCGGATATCGCGCTCGCGCATCACTTCGCAGGTGCGCTGGATCACGCGGGACACGCCGGATTCGCCCACGAACATATGGTGGGCTTCCTCGGTGAGCATGAAGCGCGTGGTGCGCGCCAGGGGATCGAAACTGGATTCGGCCAGCGCGCACAGCTGGAACTTGCCGTCGCGGTCGGTGAAGTACGTGAACATGAAGAAGGCCAGCCAGTCGGGCGTGCGCTCGTTGAAGGCGCCAAGGATGCGGGGATTGTCCTCGTCGCCGGAGCGCCGGCCGAGCAAGGCTTCGGCTTCTTCGCGCCCGTCACGGCCAAAGTGGCGGTGCAGCAGGTAGACCATGGCCCACAGGTGGCGGCCTTCCTCCACATTGACCTGGAAGAGGTTGCGCAGGTCGTACAGCGAGGGGCATGTCATGCCGAGATGGCGCTGCTGTTCCACCGACGCCGGTTCGGTGTCGCCCTGGGTGACAATGATACGGCGCAGATTGGCGCGATGCTCCCCCGGCACTTCCTGCCAGGCTGCCTCGCCCTTGTGCTCGCCGAAATGGATCAGGCGCGCGGGATCCGCAGGCTGCAGGAAGATGCCCCAGCGGTAGTCCGGCATCTTGACGTGATCGAAGTGAGCCCAGCCGGAAGGATCGACCGACACCGCAGTGCGCAGGTAGACATCGTGCTGGTGCGAGCCTTCTGGCCCCATATCGCGCCACCAGTCGAGAAAGGCGGGTTGCCAGTGCTCCAACGCGCGCTGGAGCGCGCGGTCATCCGACAGGTTGACGTTGTTGGGGATCTTCTGGCTGTAGTCGATGCTCACGGGGTGTCTCCCTGTTTTCTTTTCATTTGTGTTGTCGAGCCTGCCTTTGTCTTTGTCTATGCTATATGCCGCTTCAGACCCGATCCCAGTCGAAGCGGGTTTTGTTGCCCGAACCGAACACCTTGAGCGCGCCGTGCTCGCCAATCGCGTTCGGCCGGTTGAAGATCCAGTTCTGCCAGGCGGTGAGGCGGCCGAAGATGCGGGTCTCCATGGTTTCCGCCGGCCCGAAGCGCAGGTTCGCCTCAAGCCCGGTCAGCGCATCCGGCGACAGGCTTGCCCGTTCCTCGATGGCGATGCGGATTTCGTCTTCCCAGTCGATATCGTCGGGGATGGCGGTGACCAGCGCCAGTGAAGCGGCGCTGATGGCATCGAGCGGCGCGCCGGCATGGTCCTGCACGGCACGGATCGCAGCCTCGTCCTGGTAGAAGCGCGCGGCCAGCCGCGTCAGTCCGTTGACCATCGGGTAGCGGCCGAAGTTGGCGGTGCTGGCGAACACGCGCGGGGCATCGTCAGGCGCATCGGGCAGGTGCAGCATATAGCTGCGGTCGGCGGCCAGCGCGAGTTCCAGCAGGGTCCCGGCAAAGCAGGAGTCCGGCTCGATCAGGGCAAACAGCGTGCGCGAGGAAATCTCCAGGCGTGCCAGCGTGCGCCGCAGCATGCCAATGGTCTCGCGCACGAACCAGTGGCCGGCATGCGCATCCAGCAGCGCGTCCATGGCCAGCACCTGGAGCGGGTCGCCCTCGGTCTTGAGAATCCAGATGCCGATGTCGAGGTGGTTGGCGCGCAGCGTGAGGATGGCGTCGTCGAGTTCGCGCGCCATCTTCAGCGGCCACCAGTCGGCGCCGGCAGCCAGGATCTGGGCCAGCGTCTGCGGCTGCTGCTTGCGGGGGCCGAATACGGTGAGCGTTGCCTTGCGCGCGGCCGGGTCCAGGTGCACCTGGACGGTGTCGTAGCGGTAGCCATGCGCATCCTGGCTGCGCGACAGCGGCGTGAGCCTGACGCCCGGCTGATCCGCGGGTCGGTCGCTGTCAGCGGCAAGCGCCAGGGCGCGCTGCTGCACGTGCTCGGCGAAGCGCGCCGGCTTGACCACGGCATCGACCAGCTTCCATTCGAACGCCCGCTGCCCGCGCACGCCCTCGGTTGTGGTGCAGAAGATGTCGGCATGATCGCGCCGCACGCGACGCTTGTCGGTGAGGCGCGTCAGTCCGCCGGTGCCCGGCAGCACGCCGAGCAGTGGCACTTCGGGCAGGCTGACGGCGGAAGACCGGTCATCGACCAGCACGATTTCGTCGCAGGCCAGGGCGAGTTCATAGCCGCCGCCGGCGGTGGTGCCGTTGCAGGCCGCGATGAATTTCAGGCCGGAATAGCGGCTGGCGTCCTCGATGCCGTTGCGGGTTTCGTTGGTGAACTTGCAGAAATTCACCTTCCACGCGTGGGACGACTTGCCAAGCATGAAGATATTGGCGCCCGAGCAGAAGATACGCTCCTTGGCGCTGGTGAGGACCACGGTGCGCACTTCGGGGTGCTCGAAGCGGATGCGCTGCAGGGCATCGTGCAGTTCGATATCCACGCCGAGGTCATAGGAGTTCAACTTGAGCGCATAGCCGGGACGCAGGCCGCCGTCCTCGTCGACATCCATGGACAGCGTGGCCACCGGGCCGTCATACGTCAGCTTCCAGTGGCGGTATTGCGCGGGGTCGCGCTCGAAGGTGACGGAGGCATGCGAACTGGCGGAAGGAACGGCCGGGGCGGACATTGTGGTCTCCTTTATGCACTATATTGTCGATCGTTCTCTGCGATGAAATATAGTGCGCAAAGCGGGGCGGCGCAATCCTTGCGATAACATTCAGTCCGCGTCGGGCATCCCGGGCAAGTCCGCGCAGCTCAGGCTTCCGGCATGCGAAGCTTGGCCCGCAGGGCCTGCAGCGAGGTGTTGGGATCCTGGCCGCTGGTGTCGATTGTCACATCGGCGCGCGCGTAGAGCGGGGTGCGCGCCTGCAGGATGCGGCGCAAATCGTCCATGGCTTCGCGGTTGCCTTCCATCGGGCGCATATCGCCTTGCGCCACTACCCGTGCCATATGTTCCTCAGGCGAGGTCTTTACCCAGACCGTGTAGCAACGCGCCAGCAGCAGGCTGAAGGTGGATGGCTCGGAGACCAGGCTGCCGGGCGTGGCCAGCACCATGCGGTCGTGTTCGCGCAGCACGCGTTCGAGCGCGCGCATCTCGTAGCGGCGGTAGGCCGCCTGTCCATACAGGGAGTGAATCTCGGCCAGGCTGGCGCCGGCTTCCTGCTCGATGACGCCGTTCAGTTCGACGAAGGGCACTTCCATCGCCGCTGCCAGCGCCCGCCCGAGCGTGGACTTGCCCGCGCCACGCAGCCCGATCAGGGTGATGCGGCGGTGACGCGCGTCATGGGACGTGGATGGTGCCAGCGCATGGTGGCAGGCCTCGCGCACGCGTGCCAGGTCGCCGGCGGGCAGTTGCGCCAGCCATTGCACCAGTTGGGAGAATTCGGAAGCCGGCAGGCCACCTGGAGCGTGCTGCGTTTCCATCTCCGCCAGCACCACCGGCAGGGGCACGTCCAGCGCCCTCGCTACCTGCCGCAGCAGCAGCACGGAAGCGTTGCCGGTGCCGGTTTCCAGATTGGCGAGATAGCGCTCGGAAACCTCCGCGCCGCGCGCCAGGTCCTTGCGCGACATGCCGCGCGCCGCGCGCAGCGAGCGAATGCGCTCGCCGAGTTGCGTCAGGTAGGGATCGCGCTCGCCGGCAGGGCGGGCATCGGAGGGGTCTGGGGCCAGCAAGGGGTCAGGGTCGCGGCGCATGACGGTTGCGAGTCAATGAGACCCGGACGACATCCGGATCGGGGTTGCGATTATAAGGGACGGCACACTTGTGTCATATAGTGCATTACTCTGCTTGCATAATAGTTGATATGCAATAAAATGCATCCACAAAAGAAAACAAAAAAAGAGAAGACACAACAAAACCTGACTCCGTTTCCCACGGCCATGCGTGACTGGGGGACGGCATCGAGGAGTGGAGACATGACGCCCCCAGTAGCATCCCGGTCCCCGGCGGCCGATGCGGCCTTGCCGGCGGCTGCCGTTGCGGTGTTGCCAGCCCGGTACAACGCGGCCGCGGACCTGCTGACGCGCAACCTCGGCGCAGGCCGCGACGGCAAGACCGCCTACGTGGACGATGCCGGCACGCTCAGCTTCGCCGCGCTTGACGAGCGCTGCCGGTGCTTCGCCGCCGCGCTGCTGACGTCGGGCGTGCGCCCGGAGGAACGCCTGCTGCTGTGCGCTCTCGACACCATCGATTTCCCCACGGTCTTCCTCGGCTGCCTGCTGGCAGGCGTGGTGCCCGTGGCGGTCAACACGCTGCTGACCGTCGACGACTACGCCTATATGCTGGAGCACAGCGGCGCGCGCGCGGTCGTGGTGTCGGCACCGCTGGCCAGCGCGATGCGCGAGGCCATCGGCAAGGCGGGCACCAACCCCGCGCTGATACTGGCGGGGCCCGATGACGCTGCCGCCGGCCCGGCGCCCAGCGTGGCCGGGATGGCCGGGCAGGGCGCACAGTTGGAAAGCGCCGCCGCCACGCGGCCGGATGACATTGCCTTCTGGCTCTATTCGTCCGGCTCCACGGGGCGCCCGAAGGGCACCGTGCACACGCATGGCAACCTGTTCCATACCGCCGATCTCTATGCGCGCCAGGTGCTCGGCCTGCGTGAAGACGACGTGGTTTTCTCCGCGGCGAAACTGTTCTTCGCCTATGGCCTGGGCAACGCGCTGACCTTCCCGCTTGCGGTGGGCGCGACCACGGTGCTGATGGCCGAGCGCCCCACGCCGCAGGCCGTATTCCGCCGCTTGCGCGAGCACCGGCCCACGGTTTTTTGCGGCGTGCCGACGCTCTACGCGGGCATGCTGGCGGCCAGCGACCTGCCCGCGCGGCCGGACGTCTCCCTGCGGGTTTGCACCTCGGCGGGAGAAGCGCTGCCCAAGGATATCGGTGACCGTTTCCAGGCGCATTTCGGCTGCGACATTCTCGATGGCATAGGCTCCACGGAGATGCTGCACATCTTTCTCTCGAACCGTCCCGGCGACGTGCGCTATGGCACCACCGGCAAGCCGGTGCCCGGCTATACGCTGAAATTGCTGGACGAAGCGGGCCAGCCCTGCGCGCCGGGCGAGATCGGCGACCTCTTCATCAAGGGTCCGAGCGCCGCGCTGATGTACTGGGGGAACCGCGACAAGAGCCGCGACACCTTCGTCGGCGAGTGGACCCGCAGCGGCGACAAGTACCTGCAGGATGCACAAGGCTATTTCATCTACGCCGGGCGCAGCGACGATATGCTCAAGGTGGGCGGCATCCATGTCTCGCCATTCGAGGTCGAGGCCGTGCTGGCACTGCACCCCGCCGTTCTGGAGGCCGCGGTGATCGGCGTGGCCGATGCGCACGGACTGGTCAAGCCCAAAGGCTTCGTGGTGATGCGCCCCGGCCACTCATGGCACGATGGCATGGCCGCGGAACTGCAGGCCTTCGTCAAGTCGCGCCTGGCACCCTACAAATACCCGCGCCAGGTCGAGTGCGTGGCCGAGCTGCCGAAGACGGCCACCGGCAAGATACAGCGTTTTCGCTTGCGCCAGCGCGAGGAGGCCGCGCTGGCTGCGGACGGAAAACCAACGGCATAAGTCAGGTCATAGGCAAGGTCACAAGCAAAGTCATAGGCAAAGTCATAGGCAAAGTCACAAGCAAGGGCAGAGGCATGCAAAGCGAGTTGGTGGAAATTCCTTTCGACGGCCGCCGTATCCAGGTGGAAGTGAAGTGGCTGCGGCCGGACCGGCAGGAGCGCCCGCTGGTGGTCTTCCTGCACGAAGGGCTCGGTTCAATCAGCATGTGGCGCGACTATCCCGCCGCGCTGTGCGAGGCAGGTGACTTTCGGGGGCTGGTGCTGTCACGCTATGGCTATGGCCGCTCCACGCCGCGTCCTGCCGCGGAAAAGTGGGGCGTCGACTTCATGCACCGGCAGGCGCGCGAGGCCTTGCCGGCGCTGTTCGAGGCGCTCGAGATCGGGCCCGGCCGCCGCCGCGGCATGCCCTGGCTGTTCGGCCACAGCGATGGCGGCTCGATCGCGCTGATCCACGCCGCCGCATTCCCGCAGGCCGTCGACGGGATCACCGTGCTGGCGCCCCACATCATGGTGGAGGACGTATCGGTGACCAGCATCCAGGCCACCCGCGAAACCTATCTGCAGACCGATCTGCGCGACAAGCTGGCGCGCCATCACGACGACGTGGAATCCGCCTTCTGGGGCTGGAACGACATCTGGCTCGACCCCGCCTTCCGCGCCTTCGACCTGCGCCCCTTGCTGCCGCAATTGCGTTGCCCCGTGCTTGCCGTGCAGGGTGAGGACGACGAGTACGGCACCATGGCACAGATCGAGGGTATCCATCGATATGCGCCACAAACCGTCCTGCTTAAACTCCCGCGGTGCGGCCACTCGCCACACCGCGACCAGCCAGGACCGTTGACGGATGCGGCAGTCCGGTTTATAACGGCGCATACTTCATACCTAAAATAATTTCGCGCCCGCTGCGCGCCAGCCTGCATTTCCAGCGATTCCGGCAGTTCGCGATGTGCGCGATGGCCGCGAGTGGCAGGGAACCCCGCGGGCCGGCGATGACGGCCCAGGCGACGGAAGTCGGCTTGACCACCAGGAGACATCCATGCATCGCTTCACATCGCGCGGGCTGGCCCCCGCATGCCTTGCCATCGCCGCATCCTTCGCCTTCGCCGCGGGCGCCAGTGCCCAAAGCACCGGCAAGATCAAGGTCGGCTTCATGCTGCCCTATACGGGCACTTATGCCTCGCTGGGCAATGCCATCGAGAACGGCTTCAGGATGTACGTGCAGGAGCAGGGCGGCAAGCTGGGCGGCCGCGAGATCGAGTACTTCAAGGTGGACGACGAATCCGATCCCGCCAAGGCGCCGGAGAATGCCACCAAGCTGATCAAGCGCGACCAGGTCGATGTGGTGGTGGGCACGGTGCACTCGGGCGTGCAGATGGGCATCGTCAAGGTGGCCAAGGAAAACAACACGCTGCTGATCATTCCCAATGCCGGCGTCGATGAGGCCACGGGCCCGCTGTGCGGCCCCAACATCTTCCGTTCCTCGTTCTCGAACTGGCAGCCGGGCTATGCCATGGGCCACGTGCTGGCCGAACGCGGCATGAAGAAGGTGGTCACGCTGACGTGGAAGTATGCCGCCGGGGAGCAGTCGGTCAAGGGCTTCAAGGAAGCCTTCGAAGCCAAGGGCGGCAAGGTGGTGAAGGAGTTGAGCCTGCCGTTCCCGAATGTCGAATTCCAGGCGCTGATTACCGAAGTGGCGTCGATCAAGCCCGATGCGGTGTTCGTATTCTTTGCCGGCGGCGGTGCCGTCAAGTTCGTCAAGGACTGGGCCGCGGCGGGCCTCAAGGACAAGATTCCGCTCTACGCCTCCGGCTTCCTGACCGACGGCACGCTGGAGGCGCAGGGCAACGCGTCCCAGGGCCTGGAAACCACGCTGCACTATGCCGATGGCTTGCCCAACCCGCGCGACAAGAGCTTCCGCCTGGGTTACGCCAAGGCCTACAAGCTGCAGCCGGACGTGTACGCCGTGCAGGGCTACGACGCCGCCCAGTTGCTGGCCGCCGGCGCCGGCGCGGTGAAGGGCGACATGAGCAGGAAGGCCGAAGTCATCAAGGCGATGGAGCAGGTCAAGGTCGACAGCCCGCGCGGTGCCTTCACGCTGTCCAAGGCGCACAACCCCGTGCAGGATTTCTACCTGCGCAAGGTCGATGGCCGCGAGAACAAGGTCGGTGGGGTCGCCGTGAAGGCGCTGGCCGATCCGGCGCGCGGCTGCCGTCTGTGATCGGTTGAACGCCGTGGCCCGGTGCCGCTCATGCGGCGCCCGGCCGAAGTCCGGCCCGCCACCGCGCGCCCCGTCCGGGGCGGCAGCGCAGGGGCCGCATACCGCAACCGAGTTGCCGCTTTGCCGCATGGATATCCATGGATATCGTTTCCTTCTTCATACAGTGCCTTAACAGCATCCAGTACGGCTTGCTGCTCTTCCTCGTGGCGAGCGGCCTGACGCTGATCTTCGGCATCATGGGCGTGATCAATCTCGCCCATGGCAGCTTCTACATGCTGGGCGCCTACCTGGCCTTCACGCTGGCCGGGCTGACCGGCAACCTGCTGCTCGCCATCCCGCTGGGCATCGTGCTGGCGGTGGCGTTCGGCTATGTGCTGGAGTGGGTGTTCTTCAGCTATCTCTACGAGCGCGAGCATCTGCAGCAGGTGCTGATGACCTACGGCCTCATCCTGGTGTTCGAAGAGATGCGCAGCATCCTGGTAGGTGACGATGTGCACGGCGTGACGGTGCCGGCCATGCTCGACTGGGCGCTGCCGATCGGCAACGACATGACCTATCCGGTCTACCGCCTGTTTATCTCCGCGATCTGCCTGCTGGTGGCCGCGGCGATGTACCTGGTGATCCGCCGCACCCGGCTGGGCATGATGATCCGCGCCGGCGCCACCAACCGCGAGATGGTGCAGTCGCTGGGCATCAACGTCACGGTGCTGTACCGCTTCGTGTTCGCCCTCGGGGTGGCGCTGGCGGTGCTGGCCGGCATGATCGCCGCGCCGGTGTCCTCGGTCTATCCCGGCATGGGCGGCCAGGTGTTGATCGTGTGCTTCGTGGTGGTGGTGATCGGCGGCATCGGTTCGGTCAAGGGAGCCATGGTGGCCTCGTTGCTGCTGGGTTTCGTCGACACCTTCGGCAAGGTGTTCTGGCAGGAGGCCTCAGGCGTGCTGATCTACCTTCTGATGGCACTCATCCTGCTCTGGAAACCCCAGGGCTTGTTCAAGGCGGGCTAACGATATGCCAAGCGATACCTATGTGCCGGACCGTCCGCTGCGCGCGCGCGGTGCCTCCACGCAATGGCTGGGCGGGCTGGCATGGCTGCTGGCCTTCGCCGTGCTGGCGGTGCTGCCGCTGCTGCTGAACGCGGACGGGCACCGTTTCTATATCGAGCTGCTCAGCAAGGTCATGATCATGGCCATCTTCGCGCTGTCGCTGCAATTGCTGATCGGCTACAGCGGGCTGGTCAGCCTGGGCCACGCCGCTTATTTCGCCATGGCCGCCTATGCCACCGCGATGATGGCGCCGCAGGCCGGGCCGGGCAACGGCTGGCTCCTGCTGCTGGGGGCGCTTGGCGCGGCGGCGCTGCTGGCGCTGGTGGTGGGCGCGCTGGTGCTGCGCACGCGCGGCATCTATTTCATCATGGTCACGCTCGCCTTCGCCCAGATGGTCTACTTCGTGTTCCACGACACCAAGATCGCGGGCGGCAGCGACGGTACCTATATCTATTTCCGGCCGGAGTTCGGCCTGCTGGGGGCGCGGCCCTTCGATGTCAACGACGTCGCGCATTTCTACTGGCTGGTGCTTGGCGCGCTGGTGCTGACGGTGGCCGGTCTGGCGGTGGTGCTGCGCTCGCGCTTCGGCCATGCACTGGTGGGCATCAAGCATAACGAGCAGCGCATGCGCGCAGCCGGTTATGCCACCTATCGCTACCAGCTTGGCGCCTTCGGCGTGGCTGGCACGTTTGCCGGCCTGGCGGGCTACCTGTATGCCATCCAGTATGGCTTCGTCAATCCGGAGATCGCGTCCTGGCACCAGTCCGGCAACGCCATGCTGATGGTGATCCTGGGCGGCGCCGGCAGCTTGGCCGGGGCGGTGCTGGGTGCCTTTTCCTTCGTGTTGCTGGCGGAATGGTTCAGTTCGCTGACCAAGCACTGGCAGCTGCTGATGGGCGGCTTCGTCATCGTGGCGGTGGCCTTGCTGCCGCATGGACTGGTCAGCCTGGCGCGCGGGGTTGCGCGCCGGCGCCAAGGGGGATCCCGATGAATGCACCTGTCTTGTCGGCCCGCAAGCTGACCCGCCGCTTCGGCGGCCTCACCGCGGTGGGCAACGTGGATATCGACCTGGCCTTGCACGAGATCCACGCGGTGATCGGCACCAATGGCGCCGGCAAGTCCACGCTGATCAATATGCTGTCGGGCGAGTTGCCGCCGTCGGCGGGCAAGCTGCAACTGCAGGGGCGCGACGTGACAGGCTGGTCGCAGCCGCGCCTGGCGCGCGAAGGCGTTGGCCGCAGCTACCAGCGCAACAATATCTTCCTGCCGCTGACGGTGCGCGAGAACTGCCGGCTGGCGGCCCAGTCGCGCGCGCAGCGGGCCTGGCGGCTGTGGGAAGGCGCGCAGCGCTGCCGCACCAGCCGCGCGCTGGGTGACGAGGCGCTGGAATGCGCCGGCCTGGCGGGCTGTGCCGACACCGTCGCCACGGCCTTGTCGCATGGCCAGAAGCGCCAGCTCGAGGTGGCCATGTGCCTGGCCACCCAGCCCACCGTGCTGCTGCTGGATGAGCCGCTGGCGGGCATGGGAGCGGAGGAGTCGGCCCGCATGCTCGCGCTGTTGCGCTCGCTGCGGGACGGCCATGCGGTATTGCTGGTCGAGCACGACATGGAGGCGGTCTTCTCGGTCGCCGACCGCATCACGGTGATGGTCAACGGCACCGTGATTGCTTCGGGCGATCCCGACGCGATCCGCGGCAATCGCGAAGTCCAGCAGGCTTACCTGGGCGAAGAGGGAGAGCAAGGTGAAGAGGGCAAGGCGAGCGGGGCGGGTGCAGTCTCCGGTCATCAGCCAACCCCTCACAGGGAGCAAGCCGCATGAGCGCGCAGAGCGAAATGATTGCCGCCCGTGGCGTGCACGCGTGGTATGGCAGCAGCCATGTCCTGCGCGGGGTCGATTTCAGCGTCGGCGCGGGCGAGACCGTGGGCTTGCTGGGCCGCAACGGCATGGGCAAGAGCACGTTGCTGCGCACCTTGCTCGGGCATGTACGGCAGCGCGAGGGCACCATCCTCGCTGGCGGTCGCGACGTCTCGCGCGCGCAKCCCTACGAAGTGGCGCGCCTGGGCGTAGCCTACGTGCCCGAAGGGCGCGGGATTTTCCCCAATCTCTCGGTACGCGAGAACCTGGTGATGGCGGCGCGCAAAGGGCCGTCCGGGCGGCTGGACTGGGACGAGGCAAGGGTGCTGGATATCTTCCCGCGCCTCAAGGAGCGCCTTGGCCATGGTGGGCAGCAGCTTTCCGGCGGCGAGCAGCAGATGCTGTCGATCGGCCGCGCCCTGATGACGAATCCCGACTGCCTGATCCTGGACGAGGCGACCGAAGGCCTGGCGCCGCGCATCGTCGCCGAGATCTGGCATGTCATTGCCACTGTGCGGGCCACCGGGATTGCTTCGGTGGTGGTGGATCGCAATTACCGCACGGTACTGGCCAATGCCGACCGGGTGGTGGTGCTGGAGAAGGGCATGGTCGTCATGAACGGGCCCGCCGCGGAACTGGCGGTGCAACCGGGCCTGCTGGATCGCTTTCTAGGTGTCTAGACAGGCGTCTAGACAGGTGTCTGGATGCACCTGATTGGATACAACTTGTGGCGACATAGCAACGGAACCGGACGCGCCCGGCTGCGCGGGGTCTGTGGTCCGGGGCGCGCAAAGCGCTTGACCGACCGGGACTTCCCTCGCATGCTTGATGCGCCATCGGCATATGGCAGGTTTCCAGGCAGGATGCTCCCCAGTGGTCGTCACCCGGCACTTCAACTAGAATGGCGCGCGTTTGTGCAATGCAATAGCAGCGCAGTGCCGTCGTGCCGTCCCTGGCGCGCAATCCGCGTGCCGAAGGCGTTGCGCGAGCCCTTCAACCAGATCTTTATCCATGACCCAGCCCGCAACCAGTCATTATTTTGTCGAAAGTCCCAGCAAGCGTGCACTGGTGATCGGGGCAATCGGTGTCGTCTTCGGCGATATCGGTACCAGCCCGTTGTATGCGCTCAAGGAGTGCTTCAGTAGCGAACATGGCATCACGTTCAGCGACGCTGCCGTGATGGGCATCATTTCCATGCTGTTCTGGGCGATGATCATCGTGGTGTCGCTCAAGTACGTGATGTTCGTCATGCGGGCCGACAATGAGGGCGAGGGCGGCATCCTGGCCCTGATGGCGCTGGCGCTGCGTACCGCCGCCCCGCGCTCGCGCATGGCGAAACTGCTGATGATGTTCGGCATCTTCGGCGCCTGCATGTTCTACGGCGATGCGGTGATCACGCCGGCGATCTCCGTGCTGTCCGCCGTCGA
The DNA here is from genome assembly GCF_056398885.1 of Cupriavidus sp. 01T418. Lineage (NCBI taxonomy): Bacteria > Pseudomonadati > Pseudomonadota > Betaproteobacteria > Burkholderiales > Burkholderiaceae > Cupriavidus > Cupriavidus sp. 01T418. The sequence continues at coordinate 76,818 of NZ_JBFTQG010000010.1, read as the reverse complement.
GGGGCTGGAAATCGCCACGCCCGGGCTTTCCCACTTCGTCATACCGATCACGCTGGTGATCCTGGTGGTCCTTTTCATGATCCAGCGCAGCGGCACGGCCGTGGTGGGCAAGCTGTTCGGGCCGATCATGATGGTGTGGTTCCTGACGCTCGGCGCACTGGGCGTGTTCCATCTGCTGCATGCGCCCGGGATCCTGATGGCGGTCAACCCCTACTACGCAGTCACGTTCCTGATGACGCATTCGCTCCAGGCCTTCGTGGTGCTGGGTTCCGTGTTCCTTGTGCTGACCGGCGCGGAAGCGCTCTACGCCGACATGGGCCACTTTGGCATGCGTCCGATCCGCATGGGCTGGTTCGCGGTGGTGATGCCGTGCCTGATGCTCAACTACTTCGGCCAGGGCGCGATGCTGCTGCAGAACCCCGAAGCCATCGGCAATCCGTTCTACCTGATGGTGCCGCAGCCTTTGCTGATCCCCATGGTGCTGCTGGCCACCTGCGCGACGGTGATTGCCTCGCAGGCCGTTATCTCGGGTGCCTTCTCGCTGACCAGCCAGGCCATCCAGCTCGGCTTCGTGCCGCGCATGCGCATTCGCTACACCTCGGCCGCGGAAATCGGCCAGATCTACCTGCCCGTCATCAACTGGATCCTGCTGGTGCTGGTGGTGATCGTGGTGGTGGCCTTCAAGAAGTCCGATAACCTGGCGGCTGCGTACGGCATCGCGGTGACCACCACCATGGTGATCACCACCTTCCTGGCCGCCGTGGTCATGCGCAACGTGTGGAAATGGAACCCGGTGCTGGTGACGCTGATCGGCCTGACGTTCCTGCTGGTCGACATGGCCTTCTTCGCCGCCAACCTGCTCAAGATCGCCGAAGGCGGCTGGTTCCCGCTGCTGATGGGCGGCACGGCCTTCTTCCTGCTGATGACCTGGCACAGCGGCCGCAAGCTGCTGCGCGCGCGCAGCCTGGAAGATGGCATTCCGCTTGAGCCCTTCATCGGCGGCCTGCTGGCGCATCCGCCGCACCGCGTCGAAGGCACGGCCGTGTTCCTGACCGGCAATACCGAGTCGGTCCCGGTCTCGCTGCTGCACAACCTCAAGCACAACCGCGTCCTGCATGAGCGCGTGGTGTTCCTGAGCTTTGTCACCCGCGACGTGCCTTATGTCGACGACGATCATCGCCTGATCTGCAAGGACCTTGGCGGTGGCGTGTTTATCCTCAAGTCGGAATACGGCTTCAAGGAAACGCCGGATGTGCAGCGGGTGCTGGACCTGGCCCAGCGCAAGCTGAATATGGAGTTCGAGCTGATGGAGACCTCGTTCTTTATCGCCCGCGAGTCGGTGATTCCTTCGAAGCTGCCGGGTATGTCGATGTGGCGTGAAAGCCTCTTCGCGTGGATGCATCAGAACGGCGCCAAGCCTTCCGATTTCTTCCAGATCCCGGCCAATCGGGTCGTGGAGCTTGGGACCAAGGTGGAGATCTGACAGCAGGTTTCAGGGCGCGCAAGGACCGGGCCAGGCGAGCTGCCGAAGGGTCACGCTGAACAAAAAAAGCCCCTGTGGCACGCGCCACAGGGGCTTTTTCTCGATGCGGGCCTGACGCTCAGCGCTTGAGCTTGGCGAACGCCGCGGCCATCGCGCCGGACGGCTCCGCCTCGCGGCGCTGGCCGCCGCCAAAGCCCTTGCCCTGGCCGGGGCGCTGGCCCTGGCGCGGTGCGTTGCCGCGATCCGCCTGGCCCGCGCGTGCCGGGCCCTGGCCAGGCTCGTCGTCCAGGCGCATGGTCAGGCCGATGCGGTTGCGCTTGACGTCCACCTCCATCACCTTGACCTTGACGATCTGGCCGGCCTTGACCGCCTCGTGCGCGTCCTTGATGAACTTGGTGGACAGGGCCGAGATGTGGACCAGGCCATCCTGGTGCACGCCGATATCGACGAACGCGCCAAAGGCGGCGACGTTGGTGACCACGCCTTCGAGCACCATGCCGGGTTGCAGGTCCTTGATGCCCTCCACGCCGTCCTGGAACGTCGCGGTCTTGAACTCGGGACGCGGGTCGCGGCCGGGCTTCTCCAGTTCGGAGAGGATGTCGCGCACCGTCGGCAGGCCGAAGGTCTCATCGGTGAAGGTGGTAGGCGACAGGCCGCGCAGGGCGTCGCGGTTGCCCATCACCTCGGGCAGGCCCTTCTTGATATGGTCGAGGATACGCTTGACCACCGGGTAGGCTTCCGGGTGCACCGACGAGCGATCCAGCGGATTGTCGCCATCGTTGACGCGCAGGAAGCCGGCGGCTTGTTCGAAGGTCTTGTCGCCAAGGCGCGGCACCTTCTTCAGCGCGTCGCGGTTGGGGAAAGCGCCGTTGGCATCGCGGTATTCGACGATATTGCGCGCCAGCACGGTATTCAGGCCCGACACGCGCGCCAGCAGCGGGGCCGAGGCGGTATTCACGTCCACGCCCACGGCGTTCACGCAATCCTCCACCACCGCATCCAGCGCGCGCGCCAGTTCGCGCTGGTTGACGTCATGCTGGTACTGGCCAACGCCGATCGACTTGGGATCGATCTTAACCAGTTCGGCCAGCGGATCCTGGAGGCGGCGGGCGATCGAGACCGCGCCGCGGATCGACACATCCAGGTCCGGGAATTCCTTTGCGGCCAGTTCCGATGCGGAGTAGACCGAGGCGCCGGCTTCGCTGACCACGATCTTGGTCAGCTTGGCTTCGGGCAGCGCTTTCATCAGGTCCTGCACCAGCTTGTCGGTCTCGCGGCTGGCGGTACCGTTGCCGATCGAAACCAGCATCACGTTGTGCTGCCTGGCCATGCGCGCCAGCGTGGCGAGCGAGCCATTCCAGTCGCGGCGCGGCTCGTGCGGGTAGATGGTGGCGGTATCGAGCAGCTTGCCGGTGGTATCGACCACGGCCACCTTGCAGCCGGTGCGGATGCCCGGGTCGATGCCCATCACCGACTTCGGGCCCGCCGGCGCGGCCAGCAGCAGTTCGTGCAGGTTGCGGCCGAACACCTTGATGGCTTCGCTTTCGGCGGTTTCGCGCAGTTGCGTCAGCAACTCGGTCTCGAGGTGCGGCTGCACCTTGACGCGCCAGCACCAGCGGCACACATCGGCCAGCCACTTGTCGGCGGGACGGTTCAGGTTCTGGATGCCGACGTGGCGAGCAATCATGCCTTCGCACGGGTGCGGCACCATCGCGTCCTGTTCCTCGCCCAGGCCCAGCTTGACCATCAGCACGCCCGCGTTGCGCCCGCGGAACAGCGCCAGCGCGCGGTGCGACGGAATGGTGCGGATGGTCTCGCTGTATTCGTAGTAGTCGCGGAATTTCTCTTCTTCCGCGCCTTCCTTGCCCTCCATCACCGAGGAGCTCACCAGGCCGTTGCTCCACAGGTGCTCGCGCACCTTGCCCAGCAGTTCGGCGGTTTCGCCAAATTGCTCCGACAGGATGTCGCGCGCGCCGTCCAGCGCGGCCTTGACGTCGGGCACGCCGCCCTCGGCGGTGGGGTTGCCGTTGACGTACCTGGCGGCTTCGGCCTGCGGGTCCAGCGAGGGATCGGCAAGCAGCGCCAGGGCCAGCGGCTCGAGCCCGCATTCGCGCGCGATCTGGGCGCGGGTGCGGCGCTTGGGCTTGTAGGGCAGGTAGAGATCTTCCAGGGTCTGCTTGGTCTCGGCGCCTTCGATGGCCGCGCGCAATTCGGGCGTCAGCTTGCCTTGCTCGTCGATGGAGGCGAGGATGGTGGCACGGCGCTCTTCCATTTCGCGCAGGTAGAGCAGGCGCTCTTCCAGGTTACGCAGATGCGTATCGTCCAGGTTGCCAGTGACCTCCTTGCGGTAGCGCGCAATGAAGGGCACGGTCGCGCCTTCGTCGAGCAGTTCCACGGCCGCGGCCACCTGGCGGGGTTGGACGGAGAGTTCGGCCGCGATGAGCGACACGATCTTTTGCATGACGGAAGCTGGCAGATTGGACATCAGGAAAACAGTCGGTCGAAAGCGGGGCATTTTGCCACAAGGTTGCCGCTGCGCGGCGCGGTGTGCGGCGCAGGGGGCAGCCGGCATCCCGTCGGCGACTGGCCGGGGCATCAATTAGCCGGCTTGCCCCGCGGCAAGACGCGGGGCGGATGTTAGAATCGAGGCATGATTGTCACGCCACATCCGGCCCCGCTCGCGGCCGCGTTATCCGACTGCTTCGCCACCCAGGCCAAGGCCCGCCCCCTGTCAGTGCCGGTGCGGCTTGCCCTGCTGTGTGCCGGCGTGGCGGTGTTGCTCATGCCGATGCACGGCCACGCGCAGGGGGCCCCTGCCGCAGCCCAGGCTCCGGCCCGGGCGCCCGTGGCGCAGGCGCAGCAAGCGCCGCAGCCGTCGCGGGACTTCGCCGCGGAGCGCAAGGCCATCAGCGATTCGCGTGCCTGGACCAATTACCGCTACGGCACGGCGGAGCACGATTGCTACAACAAGTTTTTTGTCACGCACTGCATCGACAAGGCCAAGGACGCGCAGCGCCAGGAACTGCAGGTGCTGCGCAAGCGGGAACTGGAAGTGGGTGACGCCGAGCGCGCCTTCAAGGCGGTCGAGCGTGACCAGGCACAAGCCGTCAAGCGTGCCGAGTACGAAGCCGGCCAGCCGGGCCGCGAAGCCAACGAGCGCGCCAGCCGCGAGAGCTTCGAGCGCAAGCAGCAGGATCAGCAACTGCGCGATGCGCAGCATCAGGCCGATGCGCCGCAGCGCGCCGCCAACGCCGCGGCCTACGACAAGAAGCAGGCCGACTTCGATGCGCGCGTCAAGGCGGCGCAGGAGCAGGGCGCGCAGCAGGCGCTGCAGCGGCAGGAAAACGTGAAGGCGTTCGAGGCCAAGCAACGCGATGCCGAGCAGCGCCAGAAGGACGTCGACGAGCGCCGGGCCAAGGCCAAGGAGCAGCAGGGACAGGCCTCGGCGCCGCGTCCCTTCGGTTTCTGAGCGGTGCGAGCCGCGCCCACAGTCCGGGGGCAATACCGGCGACAATAGCCGGTGCAAGACGATGCGGCGCGCCACCCGGCGCCAGCGTCCGAAGCCGCACCGGCCCGCCGGCGCCAGCGCCGGCATTGAGTTGGGGGAGCCCATGGACTGCAACCTGAACACCTTATCGCGGCAGATCATGGAGTTGCAGATCGAGCACCGCGATCTCGATTACCTGATCGACCGCATGGCGGCGGATGYCACGCACGACGAACTGCAGTTGCGCCGCCTGAAAAAGCGCCGCCTCAAGCTCAAGGATGCGATTACCCTGCTCCAGCTTCAGCTCGAGCCGGACATGCCCGCCTGATTCTCCTGTCCCCGGGCCGCTGCTGAAGCGGCCCGCCATAAAGCCTCGCCTTGCCTGCCTCCGAAAAAGACCTGTCCGCCACGCCTGCGGCCCCCGTAACGCCCGCTGCATCGGCAGCGGCCGATACGCCAGATACGCCCGCTGCCAGCGGTACCAGGCCGTCGGGTGCGGCGGTTTCGCATGCCGCCGAACTGGCCACCATTTTCGCCCCGACCGGCACCCTGGCGCAGGGCATCGAGGGCTACCGCCCGCGCGAGGCGCAAGAGCGCATGGCCGAAGCCGTGGCCGGGGCGATTGAGCGCGCCGACACGGTCATCGTCGAGGCCGGTACCGGTACCGGCAAGACCTTTGCCTATCTGGTCCCGGCCATGATGTGGGGCGGCAAGGTCATCCTGTCCACCGGCACCAAGAACCTGCAGGACCAGCTCTTCCTGCGCGATATCCCCACGGTGCGGCGCGCGCTCAATGTGCCGGTGTCGGTAGCGCTGCTCAAGGGACGGGCCAACTATCTCTGCCACTACCATCTGGAGCGGGCGGAAATCCAGGGCCGCCTGGCGTCGCGCCAGGATGCCGCATGGCTGCGCGAGATCGGCCGCTTTGCCAAGGTGACGTCAACGGGCGACAAGGCCGAGCTCGCCTCGGTGCCGGAAAACGCACCGGTATGGCAACTGGTCACGTCGACCCGCGACAACTGCCTCGGCACGGAGTGCCCGAGCTATAAAGAGTGCTTTGTCATGCGTGCGCGCAAGGAGGCACAGCAGGCCGACCTGGTGGTGGTCAACCACCACCTGTTCTTTGCCGACGTCGTGCTGCGCGACACCGGCATGGCCGAACTGCTGCCGGCTGCCAACACCGTGATCTTCGACGAGGCGCACCAGCTGCCCGACACGGCCACGCTGTTCTTCGGTGATAGCCTGTCGACCAGCCAGTTGCTGGAGCTTGCGCGGGATACCGTGGCCGAGGGTCTCTCGCATGCGCGGGACGCCGCCGACTGGGTGCGCATGGCGGCCCCCCTGGAGCGTGCCGCGCGGGACCTGCGCCTGGCCTTTACCAAGGACAATGCGCGCCTGGCGGTGAACCAGATCGAGGCGGATCCGCGTATCAGCCAGCCTTTCTTCGAAACGCTGGACGCGCTCGAACGTGCGCTTTCGGAATTCGTGGCGCTGCTGGAGAGCCAGGCAGAGCGCGCCGAGTCGCTGGAGCAGTGCCATCGCCGCGCGGTGGAGCTTGACCAGCGCCTGGCCGCCTGGCGCAACGAATCCGGGGCGGTGCGGCCGGCCGCGGCGAGCGATGAGGCGCAGGATGGCGCGGCATCCGCGTCACCCGCATCCGTGCAGGGACCGGACACGGTGCGCTGGGTCGAGGTGTTCTCCCACACGGTGCAGTTGCATCGCACCCCGTTGTCGATTGCGCCGATCTTCACGCGGCAGCGCGAAGGGCACCCGCGCGCCTGGATCTTCACCTCCGCCACGCTCTCGGTGAAGGGTAATTTCAGCCACTATGCGGCCCAGCTAGGCCTGGACAAGGACAGGTCGCTGACCTTGCCAAGCCCGTTCGACTATGCCGAGCAAGGCCTGCTCTATGTGCCGCGCGATTTGCCGGCGCCGCAGTCGCCCCAGTTCACCGAGGCGGTGGTGCAAACCGCGCTGCCGCTGATCGAGGCGGCCGGCGGGCGCGCCTTCCTGCTGTGCACCACGCTGCGGGCGGTGCAGCGCGCCTCCGACATGCTCTACGAGGCTTTCGCCGAACGCGGCCTGAATCTGCCCCTGCTGGTCCAGGGCCAGGCCAGCCGCACCGAGCTGCTCGACCGTTTCCGCGAGCTTGGCAATGCAGTGCTGGTCGGCAGCCAGAGCTTCTGGGAGGGCGTCGACGTGCGTGGCGAGGCGCTGTCGCTCGTGATCATCGACAAGCTGCCGTTTGCGCCGCCGGACGATCCGGTGCTGGCCGCGCGCATGGAAGTCCTGCAGAAAAAGGGCCTGAGCCCGTTCGCCGTGCACCAGTTGCCGCATGCGGTGATCACGCTCAAGCAAGGGGCGGGGCGCCTGATCCGCTCCGAGACCGATCGTGGCGTGCTGGTGATCTGCGATACCAGGCTGGTGGAGAAACCCTACGGCCGCCAGATCTGGCAGAGCCTGCCGCCCTTCAAGCGCACGCGCGAAGCCGAGACCGTGATCCGCTTCCTGGAGGCGATCCGGGATGGCAAAGGTTCGGAGGACCAGAGGGACGAAGCGCAGTCCGATTGAGCGCGAGCGCCCCAGCCAAAATAAAACCCGATCGAAATCGGGCTTTGCAATCGGTTCTCTATTGCCGGTGACGCTTGCGTCACCGGCAGGGTCAGGCGCATCGCCTGGCGTTCAGAACACTTCCCACCAGGACTTGTCCTTGCGGCGTTCCCCATACTTGATGTAATCGCTGTTGGGGAAGTTCTTTTCCATCACGCGGGCGGTATCGTCGCGCAAGTCCTTCATGCCCAGCGAATCGTAGGAGCGGATCATGATGTACAGCGCTTCCTCGTTGGCCGGCGCGCCGTCATAGTCCTTGAGCGCCTGCTGGGCACGGTTGGCGGCGGCCAGGTAGGCGCCGCGCTTGTAGTAGTAGCGTGCTGCGTGGACCTCGTGCTGGGCCAGCGAATTCACGATGTACTGCATGCGCGCGGCGGCGTCCGGCGTGTACTTGCTGTCAGGGAAGCGCGTGACGAGGGTGTTGAACGCGTCATACGCGGCGCGCGCGGCCTTGGGGTCGCGCTCGCTCAGGTCCTGCCCGGAAAAGCGGCCAAGCCAGCCCAGGTTGTCATTGAAATTGATCAGGCCCTTCAAGTAATAGGCATAATCCACGCTCGGGTGATTCGGATGCAACTGGATGAAGCGGTCAACCGAGGCCAGGGCCGCGGCGGTTTCGCCATCCTTGTAGCTCGCATAGGCGGAATCGATCTGTGCCTGCTGCGCGAATCGGCCGAAGGGATACCGTCCCTCCAGCTTGTCGTACAGCTTGACGGCACGGGTGAAGTCGCCGGAATCGAGGGCGTCCTTGGCTTCCGAATATAATTTGTTAGCCGACCAGCCGGCAGTTTCGTCTGGTTGATCCGACAGCAGGCCGCACGCCGATAGCATGACGCAGCCGCCTGCGAGCAGAATCGCTCCAATTCTTGCGCGCCAGTTGGCGCGCTTCATGCTCATCAACAATTGCATGGGCAACATATCCCGGATGAAAAATAGCGTCAAGCATTATAGCCCAAGCCCCTTGCCGGAAACCGCCGCCAAGGGCATCGCGCAGCAAGCTGCCGATTCGGCCGACACTTTGAACGAAGTGGAGGACCTGGAAGACCTGACCGACGTGGCCGCCCTGGGCGGCCTGGAGGCTGGTGCGCAGGCATCGCCCATCGAGCTGGAGATGCAGCCGGTGGAGTTCGAAGTCGATGGTGCATCACATGGTGAGCGTCTCGATAAATTGCTGGCCCGCCATCTTAGCGGCTTCTCGCGCAGCCGCCTGCAGCAATGGATCGAGAGCGGCGCGGTGCTGGTCGACGGCGAGGTGCGCCGCTCGAAGGCCTCGGTACAGATGGGCGAGCGGGTCGTGGTGCGGCCGCAGGCCCCGGCCGAATCGCGCGCCTTCGTGCCGGAGGACGTGCCCCTGGAGGTGGTGTACGAGGACGCAGCGCTGCTGGTCATCGACAAGCCCGCCGGGCTGGTGGTGCATCCCGCTGCCGGCAACTGGGGCGGCACGGTGCTCAACGGCCTGCTCAACCGCTATCCCGAGGCGGTGGGCCTGCCGCGCGCCGGCATCGTCCACCGGCTCGACAAGGAAACCTCCGGCCTGATGGTGGTGGCGCGCACGCTGACCGCCCAGACCGACCTCGTGCGCCAGCTGCAGGCGCGCACCGTCAAGCGCACCTACCTGGCGCTGGTGTGGGGCGAGACGCCGGAATCGGGCACCATCGATGCGCCGATCGGCCGCGACCCGCGCGAACGGATCCGCATGGCGATCGTACTCACCAACAGCGGCAAGCCTTCGCGCACCCATTTCCGCACGCTGGGCACCGTGCCGCTCGGACGCGGCCATGTCTCGATGGTGATGTGCCAGCTCGAGACCGGGCGCACCCACCAGATTCGCGTGCATTTCGAGTCGATCGGCCATCCCCTGGTCGGCGATCCGGTCTACCATCGCGCCGCCACCCAGCGCGGCCAGCGTCCGGCGATCAAGGCGCCGCTGCCGGTGCCGCTGCCGCGCCAGGCACTGCACGCCTTCCGGCTTGGGCTGGTGCACCCGGGCACCGGTAAATCCATGTCGTGGGAGGCGCCGYCGCCCGACGACCTGCAGGCATTGATCGAAGCGCTCGATTTCGACGGCGTCGGCGACGAGGGCGAGGATGATGGCTGGGTCGAGGGCGAGGACGGGGCATGGGAGTACGGCGATGACGACTGAGGCGCCGTGGCTGGTTCCTGACTGGCCGGCTCCGGCGCGGGTGCACGCGTTGTCCACCACCCGCCAGGGCGGCTTGAGCCAGGCCCCTTACGGCCTGGCGGACGGCAGCCCCGGGGGGCTTAACCTCGGCACCCACGTCGGCGACGATCCCTCGGCAGTTGCAGGCAACCGGGCGCGCCTGGCCGCGCGGCTGCCGGCCGTGCCAGGATGGCTGGAGCAGGTGCATGGCTGCGCGATCGCCACCGAGGACCAGTTCTCGACCGATGGCGTGGCGCCGCAGGCGGACGCAAGCATTGCCACTGCCCCGGGCCGGGTCTGCGCCGTGATGACCGCCGATTGCCTGCCGGTGCTGCTCTGCGACCGCGCCGGCACGGTGGTGGGCGCCGCGCACGCTGGCTGGCGCGGGCTGTGCGGCGGGGTAATCGAGGCCACCGTGGCACGCATGGGCGAGCGGGCGGGCGCGCAGGCCGAGTGGCTGGCCTGGCTCGGGCCGGCGATTGGCCCGCAAGCCTTCGAGGTCGGCGCCGAAGTCCGGCAGGCCTTTCTTGCCCAGGCGCTGCCTGCGGAGGTCACGGCGGTGGAGTGCGCATTCCGCGCTGGCGCGGGCGGCAAGTATTTGGCGGATATCTTCGCGCTCGCCCGCATCCGCCTGGCCCGGGCCGGCTGCACCGCGGTGTATGGCGGCGATGCCTGCACCGTCAGCGACGCGCAGCGCTTCTACTCTTACCGGCGCGATGGCGTCACGGGGCGCATGGCCAGCCTGGTCTGGCTAGCCGCCTGATCCCTTCCCTGCGTTAGTCCCCGGCGGGCGGCCGGGCTTGCCCCGCGTCCGGTGCCTGGATGGATCCGGTTGCCTCGGGCTCGCCGGCGGCCGGCGGGCCGGACTCGCCCGTGGCCTGCCTGGCTTCCTCGGCTTTGCGCCGGCGCAGGCGTCCCGGCGTGCCCATGATGTACATCAGGATTGCCACCGGAAACAGGCCATAGAAGACGAAAGTGGCCACGCCCGCGACCACGGTGTGTTCGGTAATGGCCATCATCAGGACCACGTACAGCCAACCGATTGCAACGATATACATCAGAACGTCATCCTTCTCATGCAAGCTCGCACCTGGGCCAGAGTGGCTGCAAAGGGCTGCCTGCAGGTTCGCGCCGAGCGCAATTTGCCGCCGGCGCCGGTCCACTCAATTTTCCGCATTGACAGGCATAACATTGCAAGGCAACAATGGCCTCGAATGCCTGGCGAGAGTGTGTTAGCGAGCATTCGCTGGCTCCGCCGGAACCATCCGGTCCGCGGAGTGGCGTGTCCGGCAAGCATACCGCATGACGTCACCAGCCGAGGGCGTCGGTGCGGGCCGGTTTCGAGGCTGGCAGCGGGGGATTGCCCCGCAGTGGCGGTACCCCGCCCGGTCAGCTTTCAATAAAGTGACGGCAGAGAGACAAAACATCATGGCAACCGGCAAAGGTGCGGCAGCTTCCGCCAAGGAAGACAAGTCCCAACCGTTTTCATTTGCTTCGGCGCCATTTGATCCAGCGACATGGCTGGAATGGTCCCGTCAGGCAACGACCAACGGCACGACGACCCAGCAGGGCATGCCCGGCATACCTGGTTTCGAGGCACTGACGGGGTCCGCCATGGCGGGCGTGAAGATCGCGCCCGAGCAACTGGCCGGCATCCAGCAGCGCTACACGAAGGACTTCACCGAGCTGTGGCAGAGCATGGCCGACGGCGGCGCCAATCCGACGGCGGCACTGGCCGACCGCCGCTTTGCCGGCGATGCCTGGCGCAGCAGTGCCGCTTTCCATTACGCAGCCGCTTTCTACCTGATCAACGCGCGCGCCATGAACGAGCTGGCCGACGCGGTCGAGGCGGACTCCAAGACCCGCCAGCGCATCCGTTTCGCGGTTTCGCAGTGGGTCGATGCCATGTCGCCGGCCAATTTCCTCGTCACCAATCCGGAAGCGCAGAAAAAGCTGATCGATTCGGGCGGCGAGTCGCTGCGGGTTGGCGTGCTCAACATGCTGGAGGACCTTGGTCGCGGCAAGATCTCGCAGACTGACGAATCGGCTTTCGAAGTGGGCCGCAACGTGGCCGTCACCGAGGGCGCGGTCGTCTACGAGAACGCCTGCTTCCAGCTGCTGCAATACAAGCCGACCACCGAGAAGGTGTTCACGCGCCCGCTGCTGCTGGTGCCGCCCTGCATCAACAAGTACTACATCCTCGACCTGCAGCCGCAGACCTCGCTGGTGAGCTACATGGTGGCTCAGGGGCATACGGTCTACATGGTGTCCTGGCGCAATCCGGATGCCTCGATGGCCGAGATCAGCTGGGATGACTACATCGAGCATGCAGCCATTCGCGCCATCGAAGTCACGCGCGAAATCAGCGGACAGGACCAGATCAACGTGCTGGGCTTCTGCGTGGGCGGCACGATCGTGTCCACCGCGCTGGCCGTGCTGGCCAATCGCGGCGTGCGGCCCGTGGCCAGCCTGACGCTGTTGACCACGCTGCTGGATTTCGCCGACACGGGCGTGCTTGACGTGTTTGTCGACGAAGCCCACGTCAAGCTGCGCGAAGCGACCCTGGGCGGCGCCGCGGGCGCGCCATGCGGACTGCTGCGCGGCGTGGAGCTGGCCAACACCTTCTCCTTCCTGCGTCCCAACGACCTGGTCTGGAACTATGTTGTCGACAACTACCTGAAGGGCAATACGCCGGTGCCGTTCGACCTGCTGTTCTGGAACGGCGACGCCACCAACTTGCCGGGGCCCTGGTACTGCTGGTACCTGCGCCATACCTACCTGCAGAATGAACTCAAGGAGCCGGGCAAGCTGACCGTGTGCAATGCGCCGGTGGACCTGGGCAGCATCGACGTACCGACCTATATCTACGGCTCGCGTGAAGACCACATCGTGCCCTGGGCGTCGGCCTACGCTTCCACTGCGCTGCTGCAGAACAAGCTGCGTTTCGTGCTGGGGGCGTCCGGCCATATCGCCGGCGTGATCAACCCGCCGGCAAAGAAAAAGCGCAGCCACTGGACCAACGACAAGATCGCGGCGACCGCGGAAGAATGGCTCGACGGCGCCACCGAGCATGCCGGCAGCTGGTGGCCGGACTGGGCGGACTGGCTGGCCAAGCACGCCGGTGCGCGCAAGGCGCCGCCTGCCGACTACGGCAACAAGGACTACCACGTGATCGAGCCGGCGCCGGGCCGTTACGTCAAGGCAAAGGCATAGGCATAGGATTTTTCCGGGCTGGGGCCCAGCAGGGCCGCCAGCCTCGTGCCCCCTTATGGCACCCCTTATCTCTACTCAACTCGAGAGGACCTCCCAATGACTGACATCGTCATCGTATCCGCTGCCCGTACCGCGGTGGGCAAGTTCGGCGGCTCGCTCGCCAGGATTCCCGCGCCCGAGCTCGGCGCCATCGTCATCAAGGCTGCGCTCGAGCGCGCTGGCGTAAAGCCCGAGCAGGTCAGCGAAGTGATCATGGGCCAGGTGCTGACCGCCGGTTCCGGCCAGAACCCGGCGCGCCAGGCCGCGATGAAGGCTGGCCTGCCCGCGATGGTGCCGGCCATGACCATCAACAAGGTCTGCGGATCGGGCCTGAAGGCCGTGATGCTGGCCGCCAATGCCATCGCCGCGGGCGATGCCGAGATCGTGGTGGCGGGTGGCCAGGAAAACATGAGCGCCGCGCCGCACGTGCTGCCGGGCTCGCGCGATGGCTTCCGCATGGGCGACGCCAAGCTGGTCGACAGCATGATCGTGGACGGCCTGTGGGACGTCTACAACCAGTACCACATGGGCGTCACCGCCGAGAACGTCGCCAAGGAATACGGCATCACCCGCGAAGCCCAGGACGCATTTGCGACGGCCTCGCAGAACAAGGCGGAAGCCGCCCAGAAGGCAGGCAGGTTCGACGAGGAAATCGTGCCGGTGCCGATTCCCCAGCGCAAGGGCGACCCGGTGCAGTTCGCCACCGATGAATTCGTGCGCCACGGCGTCACGCAGGATGCCCTGGCTGGCCTCAAGCCCGCCTTTGACAAGGCCGGCACGGTGACGGCCGCCAATGCCTCGGGCCTGAACGACGGTGCCGCCGCTGTGGTGGTGATGTCGGCGGCCAAGGCCAAGGAACTCGGCCTGACCCCGCTGGCCACGATCCGCGCCTACGGTACCGCCGGTGTCGATCCCAAGGTCATGGGCATGGGCCCGGTGCCTGCTTCGCAGCGCTGCCTGTCGCGCGCCGGCTGGAGCGTGGAAGAACTCGACCTGATGGAAATCAACGAAGCCTTCGCCGCGCAGGCCCTGGCCGTGCACAAGCAGATGGGCTGGGATACGTCCAAGGTCAATGTCAACGGCGGCGCCATTGCCATCGGCCATCCGATCGGCGCATCGGGCTGCCGCGTGCTGGTCACGCTGCTGCACGAGATGAAGCGCCGCGGTTCCCGCAAGGGCCTGGCCTCGCTGTGCATCGGTGGCGGCATGGGCGTGGCGCTGGCGGTTGAGCGCGAGTGATCGCAACACAAAATCGCGCAAGTTGGTGTGAAGGGTGTACTGGCGGGGAGAAGGCTTCTCCCCGCAGGTTTCCATAATAATTGGCCATCAAGGAGTAGATATGACTCAGCGCATTGCATACGTAACCGGTGGCATGGGTGGCATTGGAACGGCCATCTGCCAGCGACTGGCCAAGGACGGCTACAAGGTGGTGGCCGGTTGCGGTCCCAACTCGCCGCGCCGTGAAAGATGGCTTGAGCAGCAGAAGGCCCTCGGCTATGACTTCATCGCCTCGGAAGGCAACGTTGCCGACTGGGATTCGACCAAGGCCGCATTCGACAAGGTCAAGGCCGAAGTTGGTGAGGTCGACGTCCTGATCAACAACGCCGGCATCACGCGTGACGTCGTGTTCCGCAAGATGACGCGCGCCGACTGGGATGCCGTGATCGACACCAACCTGACCTCGCTGTTCAACGTGACCAAGCAGGTCATCGACGGCATGGCGGATCGCGGCTTTGGCCGCATCGTCAATATTTCGTCGGTCAACGGGCAGAAAGGCCAGTTCGGGCAAACCAACTACTCCACCGCCAAGGCCGGCCTGCACGGCTTCACCATGGCGCTGGCACAGGAAGTGGCAACCAAGGGCGTGACCGTGAACACGGTGTCGCCCGGGTACATTGCCACTGACATGGTCAAGTCGATCCGCCAGGATGTGCTGGACAAGATCGTTGGTACCATTCCCGTCAAGCGTCTTGGCGCGCCAGAGGAAATCGCCTCGATCTGCGCCTGGCTGGCATCCGACGAGTCGGGGTTCGCGACTGGCGCGGATTTCTCGCTGAACGGCGGCTTGCATATGGGGTGATGGTCGAGGAGCCGCCTTTGGTTGCGGGTGGCTTCTGGCCTAGGGAGGTCCTCTTCGGAGGACCTTTTTTAATTTTGGCGGGGAGGGGGCTGCCGAATTCGGCCCGTTTCCCCGCAGCAATATTGCATTGCACTCCCTGCACCGCACCAAACCGTCGGAATCGGGGGAAAAAAGCCTTGCCCGATTTCCCGCAATCCATTGTCCCGTGCGGGTTTTCCTTAACGGCCCTGGCTTTCAATAGTGCCTTGTTGGGCATAGAATCAGGGCAGCGGCCAGCCCGCACCAAAATAGATCAAGCGTTGCAGGTCAACAGGTTGTGTCCCCCCGCTGCCGGTCTCATTTTTGCGCACCGCACAGCATGCGGTGCAGCAGCATGCAGCAGGCAACATGCAACAGCGACGATAAAAGGATAGAGCACGATGGCTACCACCAAGAAAGGCGCAGAGCGACTGATCAAGAAGTATCCAAATCGCCGGCTCTACGATACGCAGACCAGCACCTACATCACGCTAGCCGACGTCAAGCAACTCGTGATGGATACCGAGGACTTCAAGGTGATCGACGCCAAGTCCGGCGACGAACTTACGCGCAGCATCCTGCTGCAGATCATCCTGGAAGAAGAAACCGGCGGCGTGCCGATGTTTTCCAGTTCCATGCTGTCGCAGATCATTCGCTACTACGGCCATGCGATGCAGGGCATGATGGGGACTTACCTGGAAAAGAACATCCAGGCTTTTATCGATATCCAGAACAAGCTGGCCGAGAATTCCAAGGGCCTGTATTCAGGCGAGCCGTTCAGCCCCGACATGTGGTCCCAGTTCATGAATATGCAGGGGCCGATGATGCAGGGCATGATGAGCAATTACATCGAGCAGAGCAAGAACCTGTTCGTGCAGATGCAGGAGCAGATGCAGAGCCAGGCCAAGAATATGTTCGGCACGTTCCCGTTCAACCAGCCGGACAAGAAGTAAGCCGGCGCGGCCCGCCCTGGCCGGTTGCCCGTTCCCGCCGCCGGGAACGCGTGCAGGCCCCGGCCGCGGCGTGCCCGACCCTCGTGCCGCCCGGCCCATGGGCTGGGCCGGCACGCGGGACAGCCGAGGGCAATCGGTTAAAATCACGCAATTCGGGTAACGCGCGCAATTATCGCGGTGGCTACCCCTCTTAAATGTGGCGATTCATATTGCGGACTCGCCTGCACGGCGCGAATCCCAATGCCCTCCCAAATTCCAGACAGTCGCCAGGCGCTTGCCGCCGAGGCCAAGCCCGTTCCGAAGGCCGGTTCCGTGGTTTCCGGTTTTCCGGCACTTCGCCGGGACAAGCGCTCCCCTTTGACGTCAGCCTTCGCATGAGCCGGCTGTTTCTTGCCCCCATGGAAGGGCTTGCGGACTACGTATTGCGCGACGAGCTGACCGCCTCGGGCGGCTTCGACGGGTGCGTGTCCGAGTTCGTCAGGGTGACTGGCTCCCTGCTGCCCGAGCGCGTCTATGAGCGGGACACGCCCGAGATAGCCGACGGGGGCCACACCCCTGGTGGCACGCCGATGGTGATCCAGTTGCTCGGGAGCGATCCCGAATGGCTGGCGCTGAATGCTGCGCAGGCAGCCACCTTGTCACCACATGGACTTGACCTGAACTTCGGATGTCCCGCCAAAGTCGTCAACAGGCACGGTGGCGGAGCCATGTTGCTGGCGGACCCCGAACTGCTGAACCGGATTGTTTCGTCCGTACGCGCCGCGGTGCCTGCCAGCATCGCCGTGACCGCAAAAATGCGGCTTGGCGTATCCGATACCTCGCTGGCGATCGAGTGCGCCACTGCGCTTGCGGAAGGCGGCGCGGCCTCCCTCGTCGTGCATGCCCGGACGCGCGATCATGGCTACCGGCCGCCGGCCCACTGGGAGTGGATCGCACGCATCGATGATGCGGTGGACGTGCCTGTCATTGCCAACGGAGAAGTCTGGACCGTTGCCGACTGGGAGCGCTGCCGGGCTGTCAGCGGCTGTGCCGACGTGATGATCGGACGGGGTGCCGTATCCGATCCTTTCCTGGCCTTGCGGATACGCGGACAGATGGACAGATCGCCGTCCGGCGGGGAATGGCCGCTCGTGCTCCGTCATATCGCCAGCTACCTGAAGAAATTGCAGGCCCGTGTCGAATGCCGTCATGAGCACGGACGCGTCAAATTGTGGCTCAGCTACCTGAAGCGGACCTGGCCGCAGGCTGCCGACCTGCATGCAGCCATCCGGCGCCTGCAGGATTCGTTCGAGATCCAGGCGTTGATCGAGAGCGCCCTGGAGGGCATGCCAGCGACGTCATCCGCGCGGGGTTGACGCTGCCGTGCGGACACAGGCTTCACGCCAGGCGAATCGGTTGGCGCGATGTTTATACGGCAGGTGTGGTGTCAGGCGCCGGCAAACGTTGGCGAACGGTTAAAATACGCGATTAGCCTTTACCGCAGGCGGCCATGTCCCGCCTCGCCCGCCCCACATTTGGAAGTGACCGTGAAAAACTCCGTAGAATCAACGACTCAGAAAGACCATATTCCAAATGTGGGCTTCGTGAGCCTTGGCTGCCCCAAGGCCCTGGTCGACTCCGAACAGATCATTACCCAGTTGCGCGCCGAGGGCTATGCCATCAGCGGCACCTATGACGGCGCCGACCTGGTGGTCGTCAATACCTGCGGTTTTATCGACGAGGCAGTGCAGGAAAGCCTGGACGCCATCGGCGAGGCGCTGGCCGAAAACGGCAAGGTGATCGTTACCGGCTGCCTGGGTGCCAAGAAGAACGCCGCGGGCGAGGATATCATCACGTCGGTTCACCCCAAGGTGCTGGCCGTGACCGGCCCGCATGCGCTGGGCGAAGTGATGCAGGCCGTGCACATGCACCTGCCCAAGCCCCATGATCCGTTCCTGGACCTGGTGYCGGCCGCCGGCATCAAGCTCACGCCCAAGCATTACGCCTACCTGAAGATTTCCGAGGGCTGCAACCACCGCTGCTCCTTCTGCATCATCCCGTCGATGCGCGGCGACCTGGTCTCGCGTCCGGTGGCGGAAGTCATGCTGGAAGCCGAAAACCTGTTCAAGTCGGGCGTCAAGGAACTGCTGGTGATCTCGCAGGACACCAGCGCCTACGGCGTGGACGTGAAGTACCGCACCGGCTTCTGGGATGGCCGCCCGCTCAAGACGCGCATGACCGAGCTGGTCGCGGCGCTGGGCGAGCTTGCCGCCAGGTACGGCGCCTGGGTCCGCCTGCATTATGTCTACCCGTACCCGCACGTCGATGAAATCATTCCACTGATGTCGCAAGGCCACGTGCTGCCTTACCTGGATGTGCCGCTGCAGCACGCCCACCCGGACGTGCTCAAGCGCATGAAGCGCCCGGCCAATGCCGAGAAGACCATGGACCGCATCCGCGCCTGGCGCGAGATCTGCCCCGAACTGACCATCCGCAGCACCTTTATCGCGGGCTTCCCCGGCGAGACGGAGGCAGAATTCCAGACGCTGCTGGACTTTATCGCCGAGGCCGAGCTGGACCGCGTGGGCTGCTTCGCGTATTCGCCGGTCGAGGGCGCCACTGCCAACGACCTGCCGGGCGCCTTGCCCGACGAAGTCCGTGAAGAGCGCCGTGCGCGCTTCATGGAGGTGGCCGAGGAAGTATCGGCCCGCCGCTTGCAGCGCAAGGTCGGCCAGACCCTGCGCGTGCTGGTGGACGAAATCAACCAGGACGGCGGCATTGGCCGTTCGTCGGCCGATGCGCCGGAAATCGACGGCCTGGTCTATATCGAGCCGCCGGCGCAAGGTGCGCCGCGTTACAAGGTCGGGGAATTCGTCTCGGTGAAGATCACCGGCGCCGATGGCCACGACCTGTGGGGCGAGGCCTGAGACCAGGGTTCAGGCGCCGCGAAAGGTAAAAGTACGATCGTTCATTTTTTCGGTGTGCCGCGCTATACTGTGCGCTGCAACATCAGCTATGGGGACACGAAATGACACGTGAAGTGGTGGTGGTAAGCGGCGTCCGGACCGCAATCGGTACCTTTGGCGGCAGCCTGAAGGATCTTTCCCCGACCCAGATGGGCGCCATGGTCGTGCGTGAGGCACTGGCCCGCGCGCAGGTCAGCGGCGACGACGTCGGCCATGTGGTGTTCGGCAACGTCATCCAGACCGAACCCCGGGACATGTACCTGGGCCGCGTGGCGGCAGTGGAGGGCGGCGTTACCATCGACGCGCCGGCACTGACCGTCAATCGCCTGTGCGGCTCGGGCCTGCAGGCCATCGTCAGCGCCGCGCAGAACATCCTGCTGGGCGATGCCGACGTGGCGATCGGCGGCGGGGCGGAGAGCATGAGCCGTGCGCCCTATCTGGCGCAGGCGGCCCGCTGGGGCGCGCGCATGGGCGACGCCAAGCTGATCGACATGATGCTGGGCGCGCTGCACGATCCCTTCCACGGGATCCACATGGGCGTCACCGCCGAGAACGTGGCCAAGGAATACGACATCAGTCGCGGCCAGCAGGACGAGGCCGCACTGGAGTCGCACCGCCGCGCGTCGGCGGCCATCCGCGCTGGCCACTTCAAGGACCAGATCCTGCCGGTCACGCTGAAGAGCCGCAAGGGCGACGTCAGCTTCGATACCGACGAGCATGTGCGCCACGACGCGGTCCTGGAAGACATGACCAAGCTCAAGCCGGTCTTCGTCAAGGAAAACGGCACGGTCACCGCGGGCAACGCCTCGGGCCTGAACGACGCCGCTGCCGCCGTGGTGTTGATGGAACGTGGCGTTGCCGAGAAGCGCGGCCTCAAGCCGATGGCCCGCCTGGTTTCGTACGCGCATGCCGGCGTCGACCCCAAGACCATGGGCATCGGCCCCGTGCCGGCGACCAGGAAGGCGCTGGAGCGTGCCGGCCTGACCGTGGCGGACCTCGACGTGATCGAAGCCAACGAAGCCTTTGCCGCGCAAGCCTGCGCCGTGACCAAGGCACTGGGGCTGGATCCGGCCAAGGTCAACCCGAACGGTTCGGGCATCTCGCTGGGCCATCCGATCGGCGCCACCGGCGCGCTGATCACCGTCAAGGCCCTGTACGAGCTGCAACGGGTGCAAGGCCGCTATGCGCTGGTCACCATGTGCATCGGCGGCGGCCAGGGCATTGCGGCCATCTTCGAGCGACTCTGAGCCTGAGGCTGCCTTGCGGCGCGTAGCGACTCCGTCCCTTTCCGTCTCCCTGACGCTGGCGTCCGGGCTGGCCGCGGCAACGCTGGCCGGCGCCGCGCTGGCCGCCGGCGGTACCGAGCTGGCCACGGGTACCGCTGGCGCTGGGAGTGCCGGCAGCCAGGTGGAGGGCTTCGGCATCAACCAGGCGATCCGCGAGGGCGAGTCGAAGCGCGCCACGCAGCTCTCGACCGGCGCCGCGCCCAGGCTGCTGGCGCCGCTTCCCGAATACGCATCATTGCCGGTCTACGTGGGCACGCTGGGCGACCAGCCGGTGCGCCTGCGCCTCGGCCCCAAGCCGGACGAGCGCGACAGCGTGCATGGCGAGTACAGCGTCGGCCGGGCCGGTGGCGTGCGCCTGCTGGCTGGCGAATTTGAAAACGGCGCCTTCCTGATGGAAGAGTCCAATGACGGCACGCACGTCACGGGCAATTGGGAAGGCACCATCGACGGCGCTGGCGTGGTCCATGGCAACTGGACCGATCCCGTCAACCCGGCCATCGTGCTGCCCTTCATGATCCGGCCCTTGGGCGTGCTGGTGATCCCGCCCTTCGACATGACCCCGAACAGCGGCATTACTTACGCGCCGCCAGCACCGAAATCCTCGATTTCCGGGCGCTAGAGTGCGGGGCGCGAGCCGGGCGGATTGCGCCGGCAAAGGCGCACGCAAGCCAACACGCACCCGATTGCTGGTAAGCTCGAACGATTATCGAGCCATCGCCAGACGAGGAACCGCCGTGTCCGACCGCCAGCCTTCCGAGCAGTCCGCTGCCCAATCCGATTACCTGCAGACCGTGGCCGTCCAGCCCGAACTGGATATCGCGCCCGGCTTCGCTTCGTTCTCCCAGCCCACGCATCGCGGCTCCACCGTGGTCTTCCGTAACCTGGCGGAGTTGCGCGCGCATGGCGACGGCGCCGCGACCTACTGGCGCTATGGCCTGCATGCCACGCCGACCAGCGAGGCGCTGTGCCAGCATCTCGCGCTGATCGAGGGCGCGAACAAGACGCTGCTGCTGCCGTCCGGCCTGGCAGCGATCTCGCAGGTGTATTTCGCGCTGGTCAAGTCGGGTGACGACGTGCTGGTCCCGGACAACGTCTACGGCCCCAACCGCGACCACGGTGAATGGCTGGCGCGGGACTTTGGCGTGTCGGTTCGCTATTACGATCCCATGATCGGCGCCGGCATCGCCGGACTGATCCGCCCCAATACCCGCCTGATCTGGATGGAGTCGCCGGGTTCGGTGACGATGGAGGTGCCCGATACCGAAGCGATCGTGGCCGCGGCGAAGGCGCGCGGCGTACTCACCGCCATCGATAACACCTGGTCGGCCGGCGTCTATTTCCGCCCCTTTGACAAGGGGATCGATATCTCGGTGCAGGCGCTGACCAAATACCAGTCGGGCGGCGGCGATGTGCTGATGGGCGCCGTGCTGACCCGCGACGAGAAGCTCCACGACCGCCTTAAGCGCGCCCGCATGCTGATGGGCTGGGGCGTGTCGGCGGACGACTGTTACCTGGTGCTGCGCTCGCTGCCGAGCATGCCGGTCAGGCTGGCGGCCCACGATCGCGCCGCGCGCGAAGTGGCCGAATGGCTCAAACAGCGCCCGGAGGTAGTCAAGGTCTTGCATCCGGCCCTGCCGGATTGTCCTGGCCATGACTTCTGGCGGCGCGATTTCAGCGGCGCCACCGGCTTGTTTTCCATCGTGCTGCATGCGCGCCATACCCGGGCCCAGGTCGATGCCTTTGTCGAGGCGCTGCGCCTGTTCGCGATCGGCTGGTCGTGGGGCGGCGCGCGCAGCTTGGCGGTGCCGTATCACGTCCAGACCATGCGTCCCGTGGGCAGCTGGCCGCCAGCCAGCTGGCGGAACGCCGGCGAACTGGTGCGCCTCTATATCGGGCTGGAAGATACCCGCGACCTGATCGCCGATCTGCGCGGCGCGATGGCGTCGCAACTGGTGGCATGAAAACGGGCCGCCCCGGACATCATCCGGGGCGGCCCGTAGCCCATATTCGGTGCTTGCCGCAATGCGGCCGTGGCGCTTAGTGCGGGAACAGTTGCAGCAAGCCGTCCAGCCCGACGTGGTTGAACGCCACGCTGGCCTGTGCGCGCACCACCGGCTTGGCACGGAACGCCACCGACAGGCCGGCCACGGCCATCATCTTGAGGTCGTTGGAGCCATCGCCCATGACGATGGCCTGGGACGGGTCCGCGCCGATCTGCGCGCACACTTCCTGCACCACGCGGGCCTTGACGTCGGCATTGACGATCTCGCCCAGCACCTGGCCGGTGAGCTTGCCGTCGATGATTTCCAGTGTATTGGCGCGGGTGACGTCGAGCTTCAGCCGGGGCTTGAGCTTCTCGGTGAAATGCACGAAGCCGCCCGATACCAGCAGGGTGCGCATGCCCAGCGCCTGCACGGCAAGCAGCATGGTTTCCGCGCCGGGCGACAGGCGCAGGCGCTCTTCGTAGACGCGGTCCAGCACGCTGGCGTCCAGCCCCTTGAGCAGGGCCACGCGGCGGCGCAGGCTTTCGTTGAAGTCAGTGATCTCGCCGCGCATGGCGGCCTCGGTGATGGCCGAGACCTCGGCCTTGAGCCCGCAGAAATCGGCGATCTCGTCGATGCACTCGATGGTGATCAGCGTGGAGTCCATATCCATCGCCACCAGCTTGAAGTCCGAAAGCTTGCGCCCGGCGGGAACGATGGCCCAGTCAATGGCGCGGGGGCCGCAGCAAGCGTCGAGTGCTTCGCGCAGGGCCGGCGTCAGCGCGGCGCTGGCGTCCGCGGCCGCCACGGTCTCGCCGCGCAGCGCGAGCGTGGGAGCCTGGGCGATGGCGCGGATGGCATCGAGATCGTTGGCGGAAAGCGGGGCAGGACTTTGCAGAATCAGGGGCATGGCGCGAATGCCGGGCCGGGCTGGCCGGCGCATGGTGGTAAGTGCGGGGTACGTGCCGCAGCGGCGGCGAAGACCGCTATTGTAACTGCCCGGACGCATGCGGCGCAGCCAGCCTGCTGTGCTGGAAGGGGAAGTCCTCGCAGGCGGTGATTGTGCTCCCTCTTCAATCGGACTAAGCTAATCAAACTTAGTTTAACTGGGCCGATATGCAAACCATCAATATCCATGAGGCGAAGACGCATCTTTCGCGACTCGTCGAACAGGCGGCAAAGGGGGAACCGTTCGTGATCGCCAAGGCCGGCAAGCCACTTGTGAAGGTGGTGCCACTGAACGCGCCGGAGGCCGGCCAGATCAAACGGCTGGGTTTCATGGCCGGCCAGATCGCCGTGCCGGACGATTTTGACCGGATGGGCGCTGCCGAGATCGAACAGCTTTTCGGCGGCGGCGCATGAAGTTGCTACTGGACACGCATCTATTGCTGTGGGCGGCCGGCGCCCCGGAGCGCTTGTCCGGTACCGCGCGCGCCCTGCTCGAAGCTGCCGACAATGAGCTGTTCTTCAGCGCCGCCAGCCTATGGGAGATCGCCAGCAAGCGAGGGCTGGGCCGCGCGGACTTTCAGGCGGACGCGCGGCTATTGCGGCGTGGACTATTGGACAACGGCTACAGCGAACTTCCCGTCGCCAGCGAGCACGCCGTGGCGATCGATGGCTTGCCGCCGATCCACAAAGACCCGTTTGATCGCATTCTGGTTGCCCAGGCGACAATCGAAGGCATCACGCTGCTGACCGGGGATTCACTGTTGGCCCAGTACCCTGGGCCGGTGCGTCTGGTCTGAAAAGAGGCTGCCGCGCGCTTTCCCGCTGCGCAAAGGACGGCGCGCTCTTTGCGTGGCGAGGCGGACCGGCCACAACGGAAAACGGCTCAGCTCACGCGCAGGCTGTCGACCACCTTGTGCAGGAAGGACTCGCAGGCGGCGAGCTGCTCCAGCTCGACGTACTCGTCGGGCTTGTGCGCCTGCTGGATATCGCCGGGGCCGCACACCACGGCCGGGATGCCGGCGCGCTGGAACAGGCCGGCCTCGGTGCCGTATGCAACCTTGTTGACGTCGCGGTCCGCGCTCAGCGCGCGCACCAGTTGCGTGATGGCTTCCTGCTCGGCCACGTCGAGCGAGGGCGCGGCGGCGATCTTGCCGATGGTGAGGCCGGCGTCGCCGTGCTCGGCGCGCATCTTCGGCAGCAGCACCTCGTTGGCGTAACGCTGGATGCGGGCGAAGATGGCCTCGGGATCCACGCCCGGCAGGTTGCGGAACTCGAACACGAACTCGCACGATGCCGGGATGGTATTGAGCGCGATGCCGCCCTGGATAGTGCCGGTCTGCGCGGTGGTGAAGGGCACGTCGAAGTCGCGGTCGTAGGGGCCGTTGGCCTTGAACTCGTCGGCGATGTCGCGGATAAAGCAGATCAGGCGCGCGGCGTACTCGATGGCGTTGACGCCCTTGGGCGTGAGCGACGAATGCGCGGCCTGGCCCTTGACGCAGCAGCGGTAGGCGTTGATGCCCTTGTGCGCCACGATCACGCGCATGCTGGTGGGCTCGCCCACGATGCAGCCGGCCGGGCGCACGCCGCGATCGCGCAGTTCCGCCAGCAGGTAGGGCGCGCCCATGCAGCCGATCTCTTCATCGAAGGACAGCGCGTAGTGCACCGGCTCGCGCAGCCTGGCCTGCAGGATGGTGGGCAGCAGCGCCAGGCTGGTGCCGATAAATCCCTTCATGTCGCAAGTGCCGCGGCCGTACAGCCGGCCGTCGCGGATGACCGGCTTGAACGGATCGGTGGTCCAGTTCTGGCCGTCCACCGGCACTACGTCGGTGTGGCCCGACAGCACGATGCCGCCATCGGTGCTGCCGTTGGCGGCGGGCACGGTGACAAACAGGTTGGCCTTGTCGCCCTGCGGGTTGTAGCTCAGGTGGGGACGCAGGCCCTTGGCCAGGAAATGATCGCGTACCGCTTCGATCAGGCCGAGGTTGGAATGGCGGCTGGTGGTGTCGTAGCTGACCAGGCGCTGGGTCCAGTCGAGCGCGCTGCCGCGGTTGGCGGCATCGGCAGGCTTGCTGAGGGTATCGGCTTGCATGGCTTGGGGCCTTTGGCTTTTGATAACGATTGGTAACGTGTTAAGTAACTGATGCTACACCGTGCCGGGCTGCGGGTCCATGCACGGTGCAGCATCGATGCCCGCTGCGGCGGCAGTGCGAGGGGAGCGGGCTCGGCAACGCAATGTTCAGGCCAGTTGGCGCAAGGTGTGCTTGATGGTTTGCGAGCGCACGGCCACGTCCGGCATCTTGGCCTCGATGCGCAGCTTGTCTTGGCCGGCCAGCTTGATATGGCGGTTCTTCTGCACCAGATCGATGATCTTCATCGCATCGATCGGCGGGTTGGGCAGGAACTGCATGCTGATCGACGCCTCGCCGGCGTCGATCTTGCGCACGCCCAGCGGCGCCGCGGCAATACGCAGCCGGTGGGTTTCGATCAGCGCCTGCGCCTGCGGCGGCAGCCGGCCGAAGCGGTCGATCAGCTCCTCCTGGATATCGTCCACGCGCTCGGCGGCCTCGCAGTTGGCCAGGCGCTTGTACAGCGAAAGGCGCTCGTGCACGTCGGTGCAATAGTCGTTGGGCAACAAGGCAGGGGTGCCCAGGTTGATCTCGGTGGTGGCCGCCAGCGGCGCCATCAGGTCGGGCTCCTTGCCGGCCTTGAGTGCCTTGACGGCGGTGTTGAGCATGTCGGTGTAGAGCTGGAAGCCGATCTCGTGGATCTCGCCGGATTGCTTGTCTCCCAGCACTTCGCCGGCGCCGCGGATCTCCAGGTCGTGCATGGCCAGGTAGAAGCCCGAGCCCAGTTCCTCCATCTGCTGGATGGCTTCGAGCCGGCGCTGCGCCAGCTTGCTCAGGCCATCCACGTCGTGCACCAGCATGTAGGCGTAGGCCTGGTGGTGCGAACGCCCGACGCGGCCGCGCAACTGGTGCAGCTGCGCCAGGCCGAACTTGTCGGAGCGATGGATCAGGATGGTGTTGGCGGTCGGCACGTCGATGCCGGTCTCGATAATGGTAGTGCACAGCAGGATATTGTCGCGGCGTGCCACGAAGTCCCGCATCACGCGTTCCAGCTCGCGCTCGTGCATCTGCCCATGCGCCACCGCGATGCGCGCCTCCGGCACCAGCTCGGCGAGCTTGGCACGCTTGTTCTCGATGGTGTCGACCTCGTTGTGCAGGAAGTAGACCTGGCCGCCGCGCTTGAGCTCGCGCAGGATGGCCTCGCGCACCACACCGTCTTCCTCGCGCCGCACGAAGGTCTTGATGGCCAGGCGCTTTTGCGGCGCGGTGGCAATCACGGAGAAGTCGCGCAGGCCTTCCAGCGCCATGCCCAGCGTGCGCGGGATCGGCGTGGCGGTCAGCGTCAGCACGTCGACCTCGGCGCGCAAGGTCTTCAGCATTTCCTTCTGGCGCACGCCGAACCGGTGTTCCTCATCGATGACGACCAGGCCGAGGCGCTGGAACTTCACGTCGTCCGACAGCATCTTGTGGGTACCGATCACGATGTCGGCGGTGCCGTCGTTGATCTGCTTGATGGCGCCGTCGATCTCCTTCCTGGTCTTGAAGCGTGACAGCTCCACGATGCGCACCGGCCATTCGGCGAAGCGGTCGGAGAGGCTCTGGAAATGCTGCTCGGCCAGCAGCGTGGTGGGCGCAAGAATGGCCACCTGCTTGCCGCCCATGACGGCGACGAAGGCGGCGCGCAACGCGACTTCGGTCTTGCCGAAGCCCACATCGCCGCAGACCAGCCGGTCCATCGGCTTGCCCGAGGTCATGTCGGCGATCACCGCGGTGATGGCCGCGGCCTGGTCGGGCGTTTCCTCGAAGCCGAAGCTCTCGGCAAATTTCTCGTAGTCCTTGGGCGTGAGCTCGAAGGCATGGCCCTGGCGCAGGGCGCGGCGCGCGTACAGGTTGAGCAGTTCTGCCGCGGTATCGCGGATCTGCTGCGCAGCCTTGCGCTTGGCGCGGTCCCACTGGCCGGAGCCGAGCTGGTGCAGCGGCGCGGTGTCCGGATCGGCGCCGGAGTAGCGCGAGATCACATGCAACTGGTGCACCGGCACGTACAGCTTGCTGCCTTTCTCGTAGTCGAGATGCAGGAATTCCTCCTCGCCCTGGCCCATGTCGAGCGTGACCAGGCCCTGGTAGCGGCCGATGCCGTGCTCGCTGTGCACGACCGGGTCGCCGATCTTCAGCTCGGCCAGGTCGCGCACCATCGAATCGACGGCGCTGGCCTGCTCCTGCTTGCGCCGGCCCGTGCGGCGCGCGGTCCCGGCATAGAGCTCGGCCTCGGTGACGAAGGCCAGCGGGGCAGCGCCGTCTTTCGCCGGCAAGGCGAAACCGCTTTGCAGCGGCGCCACCACGATGGAAAAATGTGAGTCGCCCGCCAGGAAGGCGGCGTAGTCGTCGATCGGCTGCGGGCGCAGCCCGCTCTCGCCGAACAGTTGCAGCAGGGTTTCGCGCCGGCCGGCGGAGTCGGCGCACATCAGCACGCGCCGGTCCTTTTTCAGCAGCAGGGATTCCAGGTTGACCAGCGGGTCTTCGGCCCGCCGGTTGACCGAGACATCGGGCAGCGGCTCGGCCAGTTGCGGGGCGTCGGCGCTGGCGGCGGCCTGCAGCACCAGCCGCGCCAGCGGCTTGGCCCCGGCGAAGAACTGTTCCTCGGGCAGGAACAGCGCGGTGGGCGGCAGCAGCGGCCGCTCGCGGTCGTGGCGCATGAAGTTGTAGCGCTGCGTGGTGTCGGCCCAGAAGCGCCGGATCGCCTCGTGCACGTCGCCGACGAAGGCTAGCTGGCTATCGGCCGGCAAGTAATCGAAGACGGTGGCCGAGCTTTCAAAGAACAACGGCAGGTAGTACTCGATGCCCGCCGACGGCACGCCGTTGCCAATGTCCTTGTAGATCGTCGATTTGCTCGGATCGCCCTCGAACAGCTCGCGCCAGCGCCCGCGGAAAGCCGTGCGCGCGGCTTCGTCGAGCGGGAATTCGCGGCCCGGCAGCAAGCGGACTTCCTTGACCGGGTAGAGGCTGCGCTGGGTGTCGGGATCGAAGGCACGGATGGTCTCGATTTCCTCGCCGAACAGGTCGATCCGGTAGGGCAGCGGCGAACCCATCGGGAACAGGTCGATCAGGCCGCCGCGCACGCTGTATTCGCCAGGCCGCATCACGGCGCTGACATGCTCATAGCCGGCCAGCGTGAACTGCGCCTTGAGCGCGGCTTCGTCCAGCTTCTCGCCCTGCTTGAAGAAGAACGTGTAGGCCGCCAGGAAGGCGGGCGGCGCCAGCCGGTAGAGGGCGGTCTGCGCCGGCACCAGCATGATGTCGCATTGGCCGCCCTGGATGTCGTGCAAGGTGGCCAGCCGCTCGGAGACCAGGTCCTGGTGCGGCGAGAAGCTGTCGTAGGGCAGGGTTTCCCAGTCGGGCAGCAGGCGCACCCGCAGGCCCGGTGCGAACCAGGGGATTTCCTCGGCCAGCCGCTGGGCGTCGATGGCATTGGCGCACATCACCGCCAGCATCGGCACGCGCTCGCGGTGCTGGYTGGCGTAGGCTGCCAGCGCCAGGGCGTCGGCGGAGCCGGTCAGGCCGGACACGGTGTTGCGCTGGCCTGCCTTGACCAAGGGGAGGTTGGCGAAGGGGGCGGGACGATTGGCTTCGGGCATCGGTTGCGGGCTGGCTTGTTGGCTTGCTTGAGGTGTTGCCGTCGTTACGGACGTTCGTTATGCGCGGGTATTGCGGTTGCGTGTAAAGGACGACGGCTATTGCTGAATGCTGAACATCGCGGACAAGAATGCGCGGCCACGCAACAACGACACCCCGCCGGCGTCGCGGGCGGGGTGTGGGCGAAGCAGGCGGTGCCCTCAATCACTAAAGGCACTGCGCTTTCGACGCCCGCATGTCCGCGAGCGAAGGCCGTATTATAGAATGCGCTCCGAAATCCGCGTTTTCAATGCCGCGCTTCATCGCGCCTGCCTTATGCGTTCCAAGGGCGGGTCTGTGGAAGCCTTGCGCCGTGCCCCGTGCACGGCACTCACCTTGCCCCTTGCACTATTCGTGTCTGCTCGCCGTTTTGCCCTGATTCCCTGTGCCGGTACCGGCAGCCGCGCCGGCGGCAACCTGCCCAAGCAATACCAGATCGTGGCCGGCCGGCCGATGATCTGGTACGCACTTGCCGCCTTCGCGGCCTGCGATGCCATCAGCGCCACCGCGCTGGTGCTGGCGCCGGACGATATGCCGCTGGAGTCCCGTTTTGGCGCCGCCGCCTTTGCCGGCCTGCGCTTTGACACCGCTTTCGTGGGTGGCGATACGCGCCACGCCTCCGTGCTGGCGGGCTTGCATCACCTGGCGCAACTCGGCGCCACGGATCGCGACTGGGTGCTGGTGCACGATGCCGCCAGGCCCGGCCTCACAACTGCCATGATCCACGCGCTGGTGCGCGCGGTGGAGGGTGAGGGCGGGGAAGAAGACGGCCCGGACGCGGCCATCGGAGGCATCCTGGCGGTGCCGGTGCCCGATACGCTCAAACGTGCCGACCCGGCCCCCGGCGGCCAGCCGGCTACCCGGGCGCGCATCAGCGCAACCGTGCCGCGCGAGGGCCTGTGGCAGGCGCAGACGCCGCAAATGTTCCGCGTCGGCGTACTGCGCCAGGCGCTGCAGGAGGCACTGGCAGCCGGTGCCGTGGTGACCGACGAGGCCAGCGCGATCGAGCGGCTGGGCCTGCATCCGCGCCTGGTCAACGGCTCGCTGCGCAATTTCAAAGTGACCTATCCCGAGGACTTCGCCCTGGCCGAGCTGCTGCTGGGCCAGGACGCCGCCGCGACGCCCTGAAACCCGTTTCCTGATCCGATCCTGAAGGAGTGCTGTTTCCATGACCCCATTCGATATCCGCGTCGGCCAAGGCTACGACGTGCACGCACTGGTGCCCGGCCGCAAGCTCATCCTGGGCGGTGTGGACATCCCCCACGATCGCGGCCTGCTGGGGCATTCCGACGCCGACGCGCTGCTCCATGCGATTACCGATGCACTGTTCGGCGCGGCCGGCCTGGGCGATATCGGCCGCCATTTCCCGGATACCGATGCGGGCTTTGCGGGTGCGGATAGCCGTGTGCTGTTGCGCGAAGCCGCGCGGCGGGTGCGCGAGTCCGGCTACGAGATCGGCAATGTGGATGCGACGGTGATCGCGCAGGCGCCGAAGCTGGCGCCGCACGTCGGCGCCATGGTGGCAAACCTGGCGGAAGACCTGGGCTTGCCGCCGGCCAGCTGCAACGTCAAGGCCAAGACCAATGAGAAGCTGGGTTTCGAAGGGCGCCAGGAGGGCATCGTGGCGCAGGCCGTGGTGCTGATCTGGCGCGGCACGATCGTGCAGACGCAGGACTAGGACGCAAGGCCGGGGCGGCGGGGCGGCGGGGCGGCGTCCGGATGTCCAGCCCTAGGGCTTTGCGCCGGATTCCGCTGCGTCTTCGGGCGGTAGCGCGTAGATGTAGTCGATCAGCCGGGCCATCGGTCCCGAGCGCGCACCCGCCTCGGTGCGTTTGACGAACCCCATCTGCTCGCAGAGCCGGATGGCGGATTTCATTTCCGGCATGGCTCGCACCAGCAGCGCGCTGGCGCCGATATCGCGCGCGCGCCGGATGCAGACCTGCATCAGCGTGCGGCCCAGGCCGAGGCCGCGTGCCTGGGGACTCACCGCCAGCAGGCGTGCTTCCGGCAGGCCCAGCGTGATGGTGCTGCCGTCCAGTGCCTGCAGGGTGGCGCCCGGATGGCAGAACAGCACGGCACCGCTGATGCCGTGTTCGGTCTCCGCCACCCACCATTCCATCTCGGAGTCGGTTGCCGCCAGCACGGACTTCATGCCTTGCTGGAAAGACTCGCGGCAATCCTCCATGATCGCCAGCTCATACTGCCCGTAAGCCTGCTGCGTCACCGCGGCTATGTCGCCCCAGTCCTGGATGGCGGCGAGCCGATAGTGAAAGCGAGGGGAGGTATGCGAGGGAAGGGTGCTCATGGCAAGGGGGGCGAAGACTGTGACCTTGCTGGATTGTAGGCTCTTCGGAGCACAAATGCAGTTAGTGAATCACCGACTGGCACAGCGGCAACAGGCTTGCGCCGGCAAGGACGCACGACCGGCGGGCCCCGCAAGCATCGCGCCGCGGGGCCTCGGTGGCGCACAGGAAGGCCGGCTTCGCGGCCTTCGGCGCGTGGCCTTACTCGGCAGCGATCACGTTGGCGGCTGCCACCACCACGGCGGCAATGCGACCCACGTCGCGCAGTTGCTGCGCGGTCATGCCTTGCTCGTTCCTGAGCAGTGCATAGTGCGACTTGATGCAGAAATGGCATTTGCCGACGATGGACGCGGCCAGCGCGTACATCTCGAAGCGGCGCTTGTCCACGCCGCCATGCGTGGCGTACGCATTCATGCGCAGGCCGGCCGGCTGGGTGGCGAGATCGGGATCGTCGGCCATTTCGACGAACGGGTACCAGACATTGTTCATGCCCATCAGCGCGGACGCCGTCAGCACCGCGTTGGTTTCCTCGGGCGACAGCACCCCGGCGCTGCGGATCGCGTCGACGATCACGCGGCTCTTGGCGGCAAACGCCGCAGCGAGTGCTACCGCCACCGCATCGTTGCCCTCGAGCGAGGAGCGGGCGATGGTGCCGTCAAGGTTCAGCCGGATATCCTTGGCGTAGTCAGGGATAAGGCCTTTAATCGTACTGAGGAATTCCATACAAATCTCCTATCGGTAGGGGCTCAAAAAACCCGCCATGGCGGGTTTTAAGGTGCGGGCCGAAGCCCGCCGCGCTCATCGTCGCAAACCACCGGCAACAACTCACCGGCAGCTTGTTCCGCATGCAAGCTGATGGTCAGCTTTACAGCGTGGCGCCGCCAACGGCACGGTTGCACGGGCACAGTTCGTCGGTTTGCAGGCCGTCGAGGATACGCAGCACTTCCTCCGGGTTGCGGCCGACGTTCAGATTGTTGACCGACACGTGCTGGATGGTATTGTCCGGATCGACGATGAAGGTGGCGCGCAGGGCGACGCCTTCAGCGTGGTCACGCACGCCGAGCTGGTCGATCAGCGAGCCGGTCACGTCGGCGAATTGCCATTGGTTCAGCTTGCTCAGGTCATTGTGCTCGCGGCGCCATGCCAGCTTCACGAACTCATTGTCGGTCGAGCCGCCCAGCACGATCGCGTCGCGGTCGGCGAAGTCGCCGTTGAGCTTGGCGAAAGCCACGATTTCGGTCGGGCACACGAAGGTGAAGTCCTTCGGGTAGAAGTAAATGATCTTCCACTTGCCTTCGAACGACTTTTCGGTGATGTCTTCGAAGGCCGACTGGCCGTTCTCTTCATGGTTGTTGAAACCCGGCTTGACACCGACGACTTTGAAGGCTTCGATCTTGTCACCAACGGTCTTCATAGACTGCTCCTGGATACGGTTGAAGAGAGACGCTCGCGCAGCGAGCCAGGCCTTGGGCCTGGGCTGCCGCGCAACGAACATGGATTATGCGTCATCCCCGGAGGCGGGGCTAATTGAAATTCTCAAAGAGCCCGATAGCCAGGCACGGGGTGCAGCGGGGCCGGCAGCGCGCGCCGGTCAACGATGATGGCGGCGCCATGTTGCGAGGCGATGTCAGCCACGATGTCAGCCACATTCGCCGCTCGCGCAGCCCGGCCGGAAGAGGGAGTCTACCCCGGCAGGGCCGCACGGTGTTCGACATAGGCGTGCTGCCGACCGCCGCGGAAAATCACCAGCGTGGCGACAAGCCCGCACGCGGCGGCGAACATCAGCCACAGGCCGGGAGCGGCCTTGTTGCCGGTGCTGTGGATCAGGTAGGTCGCGATGGCCGGCGTGAAGCCGCCGAACAAGGCCGTGGCCAGGCTGTAGGCCAGCGAGAAGCCGGCGGTGCGCACCGCGGGCGGCATCACTTCGGCCAGGGTCACCACCATCGCGCCGTTATAGCTGCCGTAAAGGAAGGACAGCCACAGTTCGACCATCAGCAGGCGGCCGAACGACGGCTCTGCCACCAGCCAGGACACCGCCGGGTAGGCCGTAAGCAGCGTGAGGATGGTGAAGATCACCAGCAAGGGCTTGCGGCCCACGCGGTCCGACAGGGCGCCCATCAGCGGCAGCCAGATGAAGTTGGACAGCCCCACGCACATGGTGACGATCAGGTTGTCCACGTCGTCGAGCTTGAGCACGGTCTTGCCGAAGGTCGGCGTGTAGGCGGTGATCATGTAGAAGGACACCGTGGTCATCACGACCATCATGCAGCCGGCTACGATGATGCGCCAGTTCTCCAGCATCGAGCGGTAGATCTCGCGGATGGCGGGGCGATGCTTGCGCGCCTTGAATTCCTCGGTTTCCTCCAGCGAGCGGCGGATCAGGAACAGGAAGGGCACGATCAGGCAGCCGATCAGGAACGGCACGCGCCAGCCCCATTCGCCCATCTGCTCCGGCGACAGCATGCCATGCAGCATCACGCCGAGCAGGCCGGCGAAGATCACCGCCACTTGCTGGCTGGCCGATTGCCACGCCACGTAGAAGCCCTTCCTGCCGGGCTTGGCGATTTCCGCCAGGTAGACCGACACGCCGCCCAGCTCCACGCCGGCGGAGAAGCCCTGCAACAGGCGGCCTGCCAGCACCAGCAGCGGCGCGGCCACGCCGATCGAGGCGTAGCCCGGCACGCAGGCGATCAGCAAGGTGCCGAGCGCCATCAGGACCAGGGTCAGGATCAGGCCCTTGCGGCGGCCATGGTGGTCGATATACGCGCCGAGGATGATGGCGCCGAGAGGACGCATCAGGAAGCCCGCGCCGAAGGTCGCGAGCGAGAGCATCAGCGAGGCGAACTCGTTACCGCTGGGGAAGAATGTCTTGGCGATGGCGGCGGCATAGAAGCCATACACCATGAAGTCGTACATTTCCAGGAAGTTGCCGCTGACGACACGGAACACGGTGCGGAACCCGTGTTGCTGGGTGGGGGAGTTTGACATTTGGCTGTCTCTCGCTGATGCCGCCGGTTGGTTCCGGGGGCTTGATTTTGGTCGGCTGCCAGCCGGGGATCTGGTTCAGCTTGGTGGGGACTGGGCCTTGGCTGGGCTTGGTTTCAGGGTGTCCCGCTGATGGCGGCAAGTTTGCGCCGGGAGGGCTGTCAATCCGCTGTCAAATGGCTTTCAGATTGATATCAAAAGCTGTCGAAAGCCTGTCAGTGCGGGGGCGGTGGGAGGGCTTTCTTGCGTTTGTGATTCAAGGCCAACAACAAATCGCCCCCATGCGGGAGAGGCGCGCGGGGGAGAGGGCGCTCGCGATGCCGCGAATCGTTCGTCCGCCGATTGCGATTCTGTATCGCGCGGCGCGGTAGTGTGCCCGCGCGCTTTACGTGCTCTACGTGCTTTACGTGCTTTACGCTCGCCTGAAAAATGCACTGACCACCAGACCGGTGGCCGGCGGGGGGCGGTTTGCCAACGTCAACCTGCCGCCACTCCTTTGCAGGATGCGATTGACGATCGACATTCCCAGCCCTGCGCCCTTGGCCTCGCTGCGCGCGCCATCCAGCCGGTAGAAAGGCCGCGTCAACAACGGCAGTTGCGCGTCAGGCACCCCACTGCCATTGTCGGACACCGTCAGTACCGCTTCCTTGTCTTCAATACGCGTACTGATCTCGACCACGGCCACCCCGTTGTCTTCAGCCTTGGCATAACGCCGTGCGTTTTCGACGAGGTTGTCGAGGATGCGCTGCACTTCCATGCGGTTGGCGACGGCCATCACGGGGGCGCTGGCACGCACATGCACGCGCACATCGTCGTGCGCGCCATAGACGCCGACAGCGTCCTGCACCAGGGCGGAGAGGTCAACGGGCTCGACGGTCTCCTGCGCAGGCCGGGCATAGTTGAGGAATTGCCCGATGATGGCGTCCATCTGTTCGATATCGGCGATCATGGCTTCGCGCGTGGTGTCATCCACGGGCGACATTTCGGTTTCCAGCCGCAGCCGCGTCAGCGGCGTGCGCAGGTCGTGCGAAATGCCGGCCAGCATGACCACGCGGTCGTCGTCGAGCTGGCGCAGGTCGCGCACCATCTGGTTGAAGCTGTGGTTGGCCTGCGCCACTTCGCTGGCGCCGTGCTCAGGCAGCGTGGGCGGGTCGCCGCCGCCGCCGATGGCGCGCGCCGCGTTGGCCAGCCGCTTGAGCGGATGGTTGACGAGCGACGTGATAAAGGCGGCGCCGAAGATCGACAGCAGCAGCGCGGCAATACTCCACCAGAGCCACTGGATGCCGGGCACGCGTTCAAACCGTTCGGGGCTGATCGCGACCCAGTAGTCGTCGCCTTCGATCTCGAAGCTGACCCACACGCCGGGGATGTCGTTCACCGTGGTCGCAATCACGGTGCCTTCGCCAAGGCGGCTGCGAATCTCCTGCTGCACCAGTGGGGTGAGGAAGGGATTCGTCGTCGCTACGGTGAAATCGTCGTCTTTCTCGCGCGGGTAGACCTTGATGCCTTCGTTCTGCACCAGGTCGAGCAGCAGGAAGCGCCGCCGCGCGGGGTCGGAATAGAGCAGGGCGGCGCGCGTGAGCTTGACCACGCTGACCACCTGCATGGCGACCTGCTGGGCGCGCGGCGCGCGTTCGAAGAGCCGATAGCTCTGGAACCAGATAGCCAGCGAGAGCGCCAGCAAAAGGGCGATCAGCATGAAGGTTCGCCAGAACAGCGAACCGAACAGGCGCGTAGCCGTGCGGCTTAACAAAGTCGCCACGATGCGCGGCGCCTTACTTCACGCCATCGGGGATGAAGACGTAGCCGAGGCCCCAGACCGTCTGTATGAAACGCGGGTTGCCCGGATCGGGTTCGATGAGCTTGCGCAGGCGCGAGATCTGCACGTCGAGACTGCGGTCGAAGACCTCGTACTCGCGGCCGCGCGCCATTTCCATGAGCTTTTCGCGCGACAGCGGCTGGCGCGGATGCCGGGCGAAAACCTTGAGCACGGAAAACTCGCCGGTGGTCAGGGTGATCTCTTCGTCGTTCTTGGTCAGCGTGCGGGTGGCAAGGTTGAGCACGAAGTCGCCAAAAGCGAAGGTTTCCGGCGTTTCCGAGGGCGCGCCGGGGACTTCGGCGGGGCCCTTGCGGCGCAGCACGGCGTGGATCCGCGCGATCAGCTCGCGCGGGTTGAAGGGCTTGGGCAGGTAATCGTCGGCGCCCATCTCGAGCCCGACGATGCGGTCGACGTCCTCGCCTTTTGCCGTGAGCATGATGATCGGCGTCTGGTCGTTGGCGCCACGCAGGCGGCGGCAGATCGACAGCCCATCCTCGCCCGGCATCATCAGGTCGAGTACTAGCAGGTCGAAACGCTCGCGCAACCAAAGCTTGTTCATCGCGGTGGCGTTCTCTGCTACCAGTACCGTGAAGCCCTGTTCGCCAAGGTAACGGCGCAGCAGGTCGCGCAGACGGGGGTCGTCGTCCACGACGAGAATCTTGTGACTGGTATTTTCCATGGCGGTATCTTAGCGACAAACGCTTTCGGTCAAAATGGCTTAACAAAAGGTTACATACTTTACCCCGTGGTATGACAGCGCGCATCCACCTGCGTTTACACTGCCGCATACCGTTTCCGCAGCCAGTCCCACGGGGTTTTCGTGGGCGTCCGCCGTGAAATCTCACTGCCATGACGTGGCGAGGCGGGGCTTCGGATTTCCGGCTTCCGGCGGTCCGGTAACCACCGCTTCCGAAGCCAAAACCTCCATTATCAATGAAAGTCACCTGCAAGCGCGCCGGATGTACCCTTTCCCGCGCCGGCGCGACTCTAGCGCTGTTGCTTGCCGCCACTGCGGGACACCCGCAATCGCCAGGCATGGCGCACTTGCTGCCTGGGTCCGGTAAGGCCGTCCCGGCCACCGAGCGCGGGCAAGACGATGCCCGCGCCCGCGCCGGGAAGTCCCGCAGCGAGCGCGATCTGAACGAGCGCCTGCCTCGCGCGCTGCCCAACGACAAGCTCTCTCCCGACGAGCGGCGCAGGCTGCGCCAGAATCTCTACGAACTCGGGCGGGAGATGTACCAGGGCGGCTAGGTCGCCCCTGGGTCGCCCTATGTCGCAGCTTGCCACAGCGCGCGGCATCCGGRGTATCGGCGTGCGTCCCGCGTTCCGGCCTGCGCGGCACCCGGCCCGCCGGGTGCCGCGCAGGCTGCTTTCAGGGCAGCCCTGCGTGCGGTACTTCGACTTCGGTCATCAGGATGTGCGTCCCCCGGTCAGGACCGACGGTTCGCGCGGCTGGAAATGCCGCAGGAAGTCGACGAAGGCCTCGGCCGCGAGTTGTGCGTCGTCGGCGGTGATGGTCTCCAGCGGGTTGTGGCTGATGCCGCCGTTGCCGCAGCGCACGAAGAGCATCGCCACGTCGGTGATGCGCTGCATCATCATGGCGTCGTGACCCGCGCCGGAGGGCAGTTCCCAGGCTTGCAGCCCGCGCTTCCTCAATACCGCCCCGAACTGGTCCATCAGCCAGCGCGCGCAGGGCGCGTTGTTGACCGGCGGCACGCGTTCCACGTCGGCTACGAGGCCGCGGCGCGTGGCGATCGCCTGGATGCCGGCCACGATATCGGCAATGGCGGCCTCGCGGATACCATCCTCGCCCGCGCGAATGTCCATCGAAAACACACATTCTGCCGGGATGACGTTGCTGGAGCCGTTCGGCACCTGCAACTGGCCCACCGTGCCGACCAGCGCAGGCACCTGGGCACAGCGCCGCTCCACCAGCAGCACCATTTCGGCGGCGGCCGTGGCGGCGTCCTTGCGCAGGGTCATGGGCGTGGTGCCGGCGTGGCTGGCGAGGCCCTGCACGCGTACCTGGAAGCGGCTGCTGCCGGCAATCTGCGTGACGACGCCCAGCGGCAGCCCGTGGTGCAGCAATACCGGACCTTGCTCGATATGGACTTCGACAAATCCATGCAAGGTGGCGGGGTCCACTGCCGCGGTCCGCAGTGCGTCAATGCTGCCCGCGCCCGGCAGGCCGGAGGCGGCCAGCGCCTCGCGCAGCGTCACGCCGTCGGTGTCGGCGCGATCCAGCAGCGCCGGGTCGAAACGGCCGGCCAGCACACTGCTGGCCAGGAAACTGGTCTTGAAGCGCAGCCCTTCCTCCTCGGCGAAGGCCACCACATCGAAGTGATAGGGCAGGCGGATGCCGGCGGCGTGGAGGGCGCCCACCACGGCGACCGGCAGCAGGATGCCGAGCCGGCCGTCATAGTGGCCGCCGTTGCGGACCGTGTCGAAGTGCGAGCCGGTCATCAGCACGCGCGCGGCATCGCCCACGGCCGGATCGGCGGCATAGCGGCCGATCACATTGCCGATGGCATCGATGCGCACCTGCATGCCAGCCGCCTCCATCCATTCGGCCAACTGCGCCTGCGCGGCGCGGTGGGCGGGCGTCAGGAAGGCGCACGTCAAGCCGCCCTCCATATCCGAGAAGCGCGCCAGCGAGGCCGCCTGGTCGAGAATGGTCTGGCCGAGCGGAAGGAGGGATTGGGTGGATTGGGTCATGGCAGTTGCGCGGAAGGTAAGGCAGGGGAAATCCCGGCGGCGCCCGGAACTTGCCGCACGGGGCCGGATTGGCGGAATTCAGCCGGCGCCGGCGCGGCGCTCAACGATTGCGCATCCATGTCTTCCAGGCGACCCACAGCTTGCGCATCGGCGTCAGCGAAATACGCTGGTTCAGCACCTGGAAGTCGCTGGCCTCGATTTCGTCGAGCAGCGTCTGGCAGATCGCGCCCATCACCAGCCCGGCGCGTTGGGCGCGGCGATMGGCGGGGGGCAGCAGTGCCAGCGCCTCGCGGTAGAGCGCGCGGGCCTGCCCGGCCTGGTGGCGCATCAACGTCACGAAGCGGTCCGAATGCGTTCCCTGGTTGATTTCGGAAACGGGCACCTGGAAGCGCTGCAGCGTGTTGACCGGCAGATAGATCCGGCCGCGCCGGGCGTCCTCGCCGACATCGCGCAGGATATTGACCATCTGCAGCGACAGTCCCAGCTTCTCCGCGAATTCGGGCGTGCGGGGATCCTGATAGCCAAGGATGCGGGCGCTCATGGTGCCGACCACGCCCGCCACGCAATGGCAATAGCGCGCGAGCGCGATGTCATCGAGATAGCGCGACTGGGCCAGGTCCATCTCCATGCCTTCGAGCACTTCGCCGAACATTGACTGCGTCAGGCCGTACGCCTGCACATGCGGCCGCAGCGCCTTGGTGACGGGGTGGGTGGGGGCGCCGTCGAACATCTGGCCGATTTCGCCGCGCCACCAGGCAAGCTGCTGGTGGGCGACGCTGGCGTCCTGGGTGTCGTCGACCACATCGTCGACCTCCCGGCACCACGCATGCAGTGCGGTGATGGCCTGCCGCCGTTCCGGTGGCAGGAACAAGAAACTGTAATAAAAACTGGAGCCGCTCCGCGCGGCCTTTTCTTGGCAATACTGATCGGGCGTCACGCCGTTCTCGGGTCGGTGTTGGGGGACGATGCCTGCGCTGGCGTCGCGGCGGATTGTAGCATTTGCCCTCGCGCGGCCTTGCCGCCGGTCACCGGCGTGAGCCAGCCGGGGCAGCCGAGGCTGCGGCCGCGCTTGGCCGCACTGACGCCACGACGCTACTACGCTACTACGCAAAATGCAGGCAGCGGACGGGCGGTTGCATCTCTGCGACACTTCGCCGCATTCGGCGCGGGCCCTGATTCCACTAGGGTCCTGAGGTTTTTCCACGGTGTTGATCGTGCTTTTTCAGATCCATGCCGGGCCGTGTCGTTTGACGCCTTCGGGTCGTCCCCTATATATTGCTGACCGGCGAGTTATTAATTCGGCTCGCATCGCCTGGTGCCCGCTGTTCCACCGATTCCACGCTTAACTCATGCCAGTGCCTCCTCCCAGGCCAGAAGCTGCGGCCATCGATGTGATCTTTTATTATCTTCGCGGCGTCAGCGAGGCTGCTACGGCGACTGCGGGCACCGTGCGCCGCGCACATTTGTTCCGGGCGCGGCTCGTGCTGCCGGTGCTTGCCGGCCTGCTGGCGTCAGGTGGCTGCAACCGCCAGCCGGAGCGCGCGCCTGAGATCCGCCCGGTGCGGTTGATGCAGGTACAACCCGGCGCTGGCAAGACGGATCTGGAGTTCTCGGGCGATGTGCGGCCACGGATCGAATCACGGCTGGGTTTCCGCGTCGGAGGCAAGATTGCCGCCCGCCTGGTTGACGTAGGCGCCACGGTCCGCAAGGGCCGGCCGCTCGCGCGGCTCGATCCTACCGACCTGGGCCTGGCGGAAGCGGGCTCGCGTGCCCAGTACGACGCGGCCAAGACCGATCGCGACCTCGCCGAGGCCGATCTCAAGCGCTACAACGAGCTGTTCGGCAAGAAGTTCATCAGTGCGGCCGAGCAGCAACGCCGCCAGGCCACCTTCGATTCCGCCGTTTCCCGCCTGCGCCAGGCCGAGGCCGGGCTGCGCAACCAGGCCAACCAGACTGCCTATGGCGTGCTGACCGCCGACGCCGACGGCGTGGTGACCCTGATCGAAGCCGAGGTTGGCCAGGTGGTGGCGGCCGGGCAATCGGTCGTCCGGGTGGCGCAAACCGCCGAGAAGGAGGTGGCGGTCGGGTTGCCGGAAGACCAGGTCGAGCGCCTGCGCGGCATTTCCGACGTGACGGTGCGGACCTGGGCCGAGCCCGGCCGTCCCCTGCCGGGCCGCGTGCGGGAAATCTCCCCGATGGCAGACCCGGTCACCCGCACCTATGCGGCCCGCATCAGCGTGCCCAATCCGCCGCCGGACTTCAGGTTCGGCATGACCGCGGTGGTGACCTTCACCCGCACCGGCGACGGCGCCGCGCTGCGGGTGCCGGTCTCCGCGCTGCTGCAGCAACAGGGCAGCAACCAGGTCTGGGTGTATGACGCTGCCGCGGGCATGGTGCAGCCGGTCACGGTCACCCTGGGCGAGCTGCAGGGCAATGAGGTCCAGGTCAAGCAGGGGCTGTCCCCAGGGCAAACCATCGTCACCGCGGGCGTGCACCTGCTCAAGCCCGGCCAGAAGGTGAGGCCGCTGCAGCCCGTGGCGCCCACGCCGGCCACGCGCAACTAAGGCGCGCGGCATGGACCATTCCCGTTTCAATCTGTCGCGCTGGGCCCTGGAGCACCAGCCGCTGACCCGTTACCTGCTGGCGGCGCTGCTGCTGGGCGGGCTCTTTGCGTTCTTCCAGCTCGGGCAGGACGAGGATCCGCCCTTTACCTTCCGCGTGATGGTGGTGCAGGCGTTCTGGCCCGGCGCCACCGCCGAGCAGATTGCGGTGCAGGTCACCGACAAGATCGAGCGCCAGCTGCAGGACGTGCCTTACGCCGACAAGATCCGCAGCTTCTCCAAGCCCGGCGAGACCACGGTGGTCTTGCAGCTCAGGGACACCGCGCCGGCCAAGGACACCGCGCAGATCTGGTACAGCGCGCGCAAGAAGATCGGGGACATCGTGCAGACCTTGCCGGCGGGCGTGCGCGGGCCGTTCTTCAATGACGAATTCGGCGACGTGTATGGCTCGATCTACGCGCTCTCGGCCGACGGCTTCAACTACAAGGAATTGCGGGAATACGCCGACCTGGCACGCCAGCAACTGCTGCGCGTGCCGTCGGTTGCCAAGGTGGCGCTGATCGGCCTGCAGGACGAGAAGGTCTATATCGAGTTCAATCAGGCGCGCTTTGCCCAGCTCGGGTTGGATATCAACGCGATCGCCGACCAGATTTCCCAGCAGAACAGCATGACCGCCAGTGGCGTGCTGGTGACGCCCGGCGACAACCTGCAGGTGCGCCTCTCAGGCCAGTTCGCCAATGTGGGCGACCTGGAAAACCTGGTGCTGCGCGGCCTCAACGGCATCGCCAATATCCGCCTGGGCGATATCGCCCATGTCTACCGCGGCTATGTCGATCCGCCCGCGAACAAGATGCGCTTCCAGGGCAAGGAAGTGATYGGGCTGGGGATCTCGATGGACAAGGGCGGTGACATCATCGCCCTGGGCAAGAACCTGAGCGCCGCGATGGCGGGATTGCGCGGGCAGCTCCCGGTCGGCATCGAGCTGGACCAGGTGCAAAACCAGCCCGAGGCGGTCGAGCGATCCGTGGGCGAATTTGTGCACGTGCTGATCGAGGCAGTGGTGATCGTGCTGGGCGTGAGCTTTGTCTCGCTCGGCCTGCATACCAGGCCGCTGCGGCTGGATGTGCGTCCCGGGCTGGTGGTGGCGCTGACCATTCCGCTGGTGCTCGCCCTCACGCTACTGTTCATGAACATGTTCGGCATCGGCCTGCACAAGATATCGCTGGGAGCGCTGATCGTGGCGCTAGGGCTGCTGGTCGACGACGCCATCATCGCGGTGGAGATGATGGTGCGCAAGCTGGAGGAGGGCTTTTCCAAGATGGAGGCGGCCACCTTCGCCTACACCTCCACCGCGATGCCGATGCTGACCGGCACGCTGATCACCGCCGCCAGCTTCCTCCCGGTGGGGCTGGCGCGCTCCACCGTGGGCGAGTACACCTTCGCCATCTTTGCCGTGACCGCGATGGCGCTGGTGCTGTCGTGGCTGGCGGCGGTCTACTTCACGCCCTACCTGGGTTATCTGCTGCTCAAGCCCCGGCCGGCTGGCGGGGGCGAGCAGCATGCGGTGTTCGACACGCCGTTCTACAACCGGTTCCGGCGGCTGGTGAACTGGTGCGTGACGTGGCGCAAGACCGTGATCGTCATCACCCTGGTGGCCTTCGGCCTTGGTCTCTACGCCTTCAACTTCGTCGAGAAACAGTTCTTCCCGGATTCGAGCCGGC
This sequence comes from Cupriavidus sp. 01T418, assembly GCF_056398885.1. Lineage (NCBI taxonomy): Bacteria > Pseudomonadati > Pseudomonadota > Betaproteobacteria > Burkholderiales > Burkholderiaceae > Cupriavidus > Cupriavidus sp. 01T418. The sequence continues at coordinate 33,777 of NZ_JBFTQG010000010.1, read as the reverse complement.
CGGAGCTGATGGTGGAAATGTGGCTGCCCGAGGGCACCAGCTTCGCGCAGACCGAGGCCGAGGCGAAGCGCTTCGAAGCGGCGCTGCGCGGGGACAGCGAGATTGCCAGCCTGACCACCTTCGTGGGCAGCGGCGCGCCGCGCTTCTACCTGCCGCTTGACCAGATCTTCCCGCAGAGCAACGTGGCGCAGGTGATCGTGATGCCGGCCGATGTGGCACTGCGCGAGCGCGTGCGGGCGCGCCTCACCAGCCTGCTGGCGAGCGATTTCCCGCAATTGCGCGGGCGCGTCAAGCTGCTGCCGAACGGGCCGCCGGTACCTTATCCGGTGCAGTTCCGCGTCATCGGGCCTGACGCCGCCGGCGTGCGCAAGCTGGCCGACGAAGTCAAGGCCGTGATGAACGCCAACCCGAACACGCTGGGGGTCAACGACAACTGGAACGAGAGCGTCAAGGTGCTGCGCCTGGACATCGACCAGGACAAGGCCCGCGCGCTCGGCGTCAGTACCACCGCCATCGCACGCGTGACGCAGACCGTGCTGAGCGGTGTGGCAGTGGGGCAATATCGCGATGGCGACAAGCTGATCGACATCCTGATGCGCGCGCCGCGCAACGAGCGCGACGCCATGTCCGACCTGCAGAATATGCAGGTGCCCACCGCCAGCGGCCGCGTGGTGCCGCTGACCCAGGTGGCGCGCATCGCCTTGCGCTCCGAGCCGGGTGTGATCTGGCGCGAGAACCGCGACTTTGGCGTCACCGTGCAGTCCGAAGTGGTGGAAGGCATCCAGGGCCCCACCGTGACGGCGCAGATCAATCCCAGGCTGGACAAGCTGCGCGCAACGCTGCCGGCGGGCTACCGTATCACGGTGGCCGGGGCGGAAGAAGAAAACAGCAAGGCCGGCGCGTCGATCGCCGCGCAGCTGCCATTGTGCATCTTCATTGTCTTCACGCTGTTGATGCTGCAGTTGCACAGCTTCTCGCGTTCGCTGATGGTGTTCCTGACCGGGCCGCTGGGGCTGATCGGCGCGGCCGCCACGCTGCTGCTGCTTGGCGCCCCGATGGGCTTCGTGGCGCAGCTCGGCATTACCGCGCTGCTGGGCATGATCATCCGCAACTCGGTAATCCTGATCGACCAGATCGAGCAGGACATACGTGCCGGTGCGCAGGTCTGGGATGCGATTGTCGAATCGGCCGTCCAACGCTGCCGCCCCATCGTCCTGACCGCGGCGGCGTCCGTGCTGGCCATGATCCCGCTGTCGCGCTCGGTGTTCTGGGGGCCGATGGCGGTGGCGATCATGGGCGGCCTGGTCATTGCCACGGCGTTGACGTTGTTGTTCTTGCCGGCCCTGTATGCGGCCTGGTTCAGGGTGAAGCCGCCGCAGGCGGGTGCCCTGGCGGCCCGCTGAGCGAGCGCTGGACCGTGCTCGGACGCTTGACGCCGCCGGGCATGCGGCGCGGCTCCTAGATCAACTCAAAACCAATATCCTGCGCGCCTTCCCACAGCACCTTGGTGCCCAGCGCGCGCAGGTTCTCCTTGCCTTCCACGATCGTCAGGAAATGGTTGCCCGCCAGCTGCCCCACCTTGCTGGCGAAGCAGCAACTGCCATACGCCAGGATGAGCTCGGTCTCGCTAAAGCCGCCCGGGTAGAACAGGATGTCGCCCACCGACGGGTGGCTGGTGTGGTTCTCGAAGTCGACCCCCAGCTTGAATTCACCCAGCGGAATCCAGCAGCCTTCGCCGCTCCAGCGGACGTGGATCAGCTTTTGCCGGTAGGGCAGCAGCCTGGTGAACGCTCCGACGGTCTTGGGCGCATCGGGATGGGTTTCGGCGACGAACCGGTAGCCGCCGGCGGTGATACGGATCTGGGCCATTCAGGCTCTCCTTGGGTGATCGGGGTGGTGGTTCAGCTTAGTGCCACCGCGGCGCTTGAGCAAATTGGAAAATACGGCAGTACGCGACGCCTTGGCCCACCCCGTTGCCGCAGTGGTCAGTGTTTACCCGAACGTTCCGCATGTTGACGCTCAGTGAAATATCAGATTAGTATCACAACAACTTCAACACGCAGGAATCGTCATGTCGAACCCGATCCGGCTGGTCGGCGGCGCTGAGCGCAATACCGATCCCGCACCCCGCGCCGCGACTGGCGCCGCGATGCGCGAACAGGCCTACGCCGAGATCAAGCGGCGCATCATTTCCTGCGAGTTCCGTCCTGGCGAGCCGTTGAACGAGGCGCACGTCGGCGCCTTGCTCGGACTCGGCCGCACGCCGGTGCATCAGGCACTGCACCGGCTGGAAGTGGAAGGGCTGGTGTCGATCATGCCGCGCAAGGGCGTGCTGGTATCGCCGCTGTCGCTCAACGAAGTGCTCGACATGATCGAAGTGCGCGCCACCAACGAAGTGCTGTGCGCCACGCTGGCTTGCGAGCGCGCCCACGAGAGCGATCTCAAGGCCATGCGCGATATCGTCGACCGCTCGCCCGACCTGATCGCGCGGCGCGACATCGCCGGCCTGGCTGCGCTCGACCTCAAATTCCATACCGCCATGTCGGCCGCCTCGCGCAATCGCGTGCTGGCCGACCTGCTGCGCGGCCTGCATGAGAAGCAGGCGCGCTTCTGGTTCCTCTCGCTATCCGACCCCCAGCACCTCGAGAACGTCTACCAGGAGCACCTGGTGATCATCGACGCCCTGGAGCGGCGCGACGTGACGGCGGTGCGAGAGGCCATCCGCGAACATATCGACGAATTCCGGAAGAACATCATCCGGACCATCTGACCGTTTTTCTCCGCAACAGGTAGCACGCAATGCCGACACTTCAATTCCAGGTAGCCGGCGAGGGCCAGCTCGTCCTCGATATCCAGCGCCTCATCATCGCCGGCTGGACCGGCCGCGACGCCGACGCCGTCAACCACCACATCCGCGAGCTCGAAGAGATCGGCGTCAAGCCGCCTACCACCGTGCCTTGCTTCTACCCGCTGGCCGCCGCGCTGCTGACCACGGATACGCTGCTCGAAGTGCCGCGCGAAGACTCGTCCGGTGAAATCGAATTCGTGCTGCTGGCCGGCAAGGACGAGATGTACATCGGCGTAGGCTCGGACCACACCGACCGCAAGGTCGAAGCCTACGACGTCACTGTCTCCAAGCAAATGTGCGCCAAGCCACTGGGCCGCGAAGTCTGGCGCTTTGCCGACGTGGCCGCCCATTGGGACCAGTTGCAGATGCGTTGCTGGCGCACCCGCAACGGCCAGCGCGAGCTCTATCAGGAAGGCCTGGTGACGCGCCTGCTCGACCCGCGCGACCTGATCCGGCGCCTGACCGGCGAAGACAAGCTGCCCGCCGGCACCGCCATGTTCTGCGGCACGCAGGCCGTGATCGGCGAACTGGGCAGCGGCGAAGCCTTTGAAGTGGAACTCCACGACCCGGTGCTCAAGCGCACGCTGCGCCATGCCTACCGCGTCGAATGCCTGGCAGTGGCGCCATGAGCACCGCGCTGCCAACCATTGCCGCGCTGGGCGCCGATCTGGCCGCCGGGCGCGCCACCAGCGTCGCCTTGACCGAGCAGGCACTGGCCCGTATCGACGCCCACCGCAACGGCGGCGGTACGGCCTTCCTTGAAGTCGACGCCGCCGGCGCGCTGGCCGCGGCGCGTGCGGCTGACCAGGCCCGTGCCGCCGGGCTGGTGGCATCGCCGCTGGCCGGATTGCCGATCTCGATCAAGGACCTGTTCGACGTGCAGGGGCAGGTGACGCGTGCTGGCTCGAAGGCGCTTGCCGGCGCCCCCGCCAGCGCCGACGCGCCGGTGGTAGCCCGCCTGCGCGCCGCCGGCGCCGTGCTGATCGGGCGCACCAATATGAGCGAGTTCGCGTTCTCGGGGCTCGGCCTGAACCCGCACTACGGCACGCCGCGCACGCCGTTCGACGCAGCGCGCATTGCAGGTGGCTCCACGTCGGGTGGCGCGGTCAGCGTGGCGCTCGATATGGCAGTAGCCGCGCTCGGCACCGATACCGGCGGCTCGATCCGCATTCCCAGCGCCTTCTGCGGCCTGACCGGCTTCAAGCCAACGGCGAGCCGGGTGCCGCTGGCCGGCGCGGTGCCGTTGTCGACCTCGCTCGACTCCGCTGGTCCGCTGGCGCGTTCGGTTGCCTGCTGCGCGGCGTTCGACGCCATCGTCAGCGGCGAGACCCTGGACAGCCGGCCCGCGCCGCTGGCAGGCCTGCGGTTGCTGGTGACGCGCGACTACGTTTGCGACGGCCTCGATGCCGAAGTCGCGCAAGCCTTCGACGCCACGCTGGCGACGCTGTCGCGGCTTGGTGCGCAAATCGTCCCGTTCGATTTCCCCGAGCTCGGGCGCCTGCCGCAGATCAACGCCGGCGGCGGCCTGACCGCGGCCGAGGCATGGCACTGGCACAAGCAATTGCTGGCCCAGCGTGGGCATGACTACGACCAGCGCGTCGCCATGCGTATCCGCCGCGGCGAGCAACTCGGTGCCGCCGACTACATCGCGCTGCTCGCCGAGCGCCGCGCCATGCAGGCGCGCGCCGCCGAGCTGCTGCGCGAGGCCGACGCCTGGCTGATGCCCACGGTTGCGGTGCGTCCGCCGAGGCTGGACGCGCTGGACAGCGATGAAGCCTTCTTCGCCACCAATGGCCTGGTGCTGCGCAACCCCAGCGTGCTCAATTTCCTCGACGGCTGCGCGGTATCGTTGCCGCTGGCGGCGGAGCAGGGCATTGGCCTGAGCGTTGGCGGCCTGAACGGGCGCGACGCGCGCGTGCTGCAGGTAGCCGGCGCCATCGAAACCGCGCTGCGCTAAGCAAGCAAAACCGAGGGCCGCGACCAAGCAGCGCGGCCCCGTCAATCCACACCAAGGAGTAGCACAGATGACTTCCGTGATGACCGGCGCCCCTGGCGCCCTGGAGACTCCGGCTCACACCCCGGCCGAGCGCAACGAGGCCTACCGCAAGATCGCGGTACGGCTGGTTCCCTTCCTCGTCTTCCTGTTCGTGCTGGCCTGGATCGACCGCGTCAATGTCGGCTTCGCCAAGCTGCAGATGCTGCAAGACCTGCAATTCAGCGAAGCCGTGTACGGCTTTGGCGCCGGCATCTTCTTCATCGGCTACTTCCTGTTCGAAGTCCCCAGCAACCTGCTGCTGGAAAAGATCGGCGCGCGCCGCACGCTCGCCCGCATCACCATCCTGTGGGGCCTTGCCTCCATGGCGATGATCTTCGTCAAGACCCCGATGCAGTTTTACGCCCTGCGATTCCTGCTCGGCGTATTCGAAGCCGGCTTCTTCCCCGGGGTCGTGCTCTACCTGACCTACTGGTTCCCGGCCCAGCGCCGCGCGCGCATCAACGGCCTGTTCATGACCTCCTTCGCCATCGCCGGCGTGATCGGCGGCCCGCTGGCCGGCTTCATCATGAGCAGCATGGAAGGCGTGGACGGCCTGGCCAACTGGCAATGGCTGTTCGTCATCGAAGGCATTCCCTCCGTGCTCGCCGGCATTGCCGTGCTGATGTTCCTGCCCGAAAAGCCCGTCAGCGCCAAATGGCTCACCGCCAGCGAACGCGACCTCGTCACCCGCGAGATCGAAGCTGAAAACCGCGACCCCGCCAAGCACACCTCCCTGCGCGCCGCCTTCTCCAATTCGCGCGTCTGGATCTGCGCGGCCATTTACTTCTGCGTGGTCAGCGGCAACGCCACCATCGCGTTCTGGTCGCCGTCCATCATCAAGGAACTTGGTGTACAGGGGAACCTGCAGATTGGGCTGGTTTCGGCCATTCCCTTCTTCGCGGGCACGATTGCCATGGTCTGGAACGGCATCCACTCCGACCGCACTGGCGAACGCCGCATGCACTGCGCGCTGGCTACGCTGATGGCTGCTGCCGGGCTGGTCCTGACCGGCATGTGGCTGCATAGCGCGGTGCTCGCACTGGTTGCGCTGACCATTGCTTCCGCCGGCATCCTGGCGGCTTTCCCGGTGTTCTGGTCGCTGCCTTCGGCTTTCCTGGCCGGTACGGCCGCTGCGGGCGGGATTGCTCTGATCAACTCGATTGGCAACCTGGCCGGCTTTGTCGCGCCGTACATGATTGGCTGGTTCAAGATGAGCACGGGGCAACTGTCGTCAGGGCTGTATTTCGTCGCTGCGCTGGAAGCCTGTGCCACGGTACTGGTGCTGGCGTTTATCAAAACCAGGCGCTAGTCGTCGACGCGATAGCCGGCGCTATGCCTTGGGTAGCGCAAGGGGCTGGATTCCGGCGGCGCTTTGCGCTAGAATCCGCTGCCTCGTTGCGCTGCATGCGCAAAGTGCGCCGGCAGCACGGGTAACACAAGCCAGGCGGGCAGTTTCGGCCGCCTGTTTGCTTTTGTGCTTTTGTGATAACCCTCAACGCTGCCAGGCCAGCCTGCAACACAGCGAGCACAGCGGCCTCCCGCCAGGGATGCGCGCCGCAGGGACTGCGAGGGTGGCGAAATTGGTAGACGCACCAGGTTTAGGTCCTGACGCCAGCAATGGTGTAGGGGTTCGAGTCCCCTCCCTCGCACCACGGTTCCTTATCGGCACTTTTCACCTCGGCACTTCGCTGCATTAGACCCCACCGATGACCCACAACCCTAAGCGCAGTAAGGCTTAGCGGGTAATTGCGTACGCCGCTGCGTTCCACCTGCCCTCGCTCGCTTTTACCTTATAATCGCGGCGCTCCGCCCCCACAAATCCCCCACGGATCCCCCACATGGCACCGTTCCAGAAGCCTGCGAAAGGCTGGCGAGTGCAGCTTGCTGTGAAGGGCCAGCGGGAGGGTCGCACCCTCCCGAATAAGGCGAGTGCACAGGAATGGGCGGACAAGCGCCAGTCCGAACTCCGATCGATCGGATCGGGCCACGGGACGAGACGCACACGGTGGGGGATGTGCTGGACGAATATCAAAGGAAGGTTAGCCCGACAAAGCGCGGCAAGCGCTGGGAAATCCTTCGGCTGGAGCTGATCGGGAAGCGGAAGGGCGAGCGCTGCAGGTAGACGCCGATCATATCCAGATTCCATAGTTGCACCGACAGCGGAAGCGATGGCTTCACGCGTTTTGCCACTTCGTCGGCCAAGCGCTCAATCATGTCTGCRTCGCTCACTTTTCTTCTCCAATCTGCCAAGCCTGGCGGGTCAATTCAATGATTCGTTGTGCTGCTGCTTCCACTTCTGTCCTGTTCTACGCACCACATGGGTAAATGCGATTTACCCATGTGATTGGTGTTTGTTGGTCTACGGAGCAAATGGCTGCGGCCGGACTTTGGCCGCGATGTAGAGCGGGTGTTTCGGGCTGCCGTCCTGATTCAGTCCGAGGTGATGGAGCAGGGCGCCGCGGCCACACATCCGGACGATGCGCAACACCTCGGTCGCGCGCGCTTGCGCCGCCTTGTGCGCGCCCCAGGCGCAGATCACGAGCGAGCAGCGATCCAGCGCGTCCATGATCGCGCCGTCGTTCCGGTCAGCCCGGTCGCCCAGCGGTGCCGGGTGGGCCAGCAGGCCATCCGGGTCTGTCGACCGCAGCGGGAACAGGTTCACCACTTCCAGGCGACCATAGCGCCCGGCTAGCGCGCGCTGCATGCAACGGGTGATCGTCGGGTCGTTGACCTGGTGGTCGGCGGTCGACGGGTTGAGCATGATGAAGCCCAGGGCCGGCTGCATGCGATCCCACTCGCGCCAGAGGCGATAGCGGTACTGTTCGCAGTCGGAGAGGATTACGCCGGCCTCGCCGTCGATAGTCTGGGTGGTTAGATGCTTCATGCTACGATCCTCGTGGACGGAAGGGGGGTAACTATGGCCACAGAGACCTATGGCGGATATACCATCCGAGGCTTTGCGAAGCCCCTGGTGGATGGCTCGTTCGAAGCTTCGGGGGCCGTAGAGAAGGATGGCCAAGTGATCGAGACCTCCGACCCGCTTGGCTATTACCCGACTTTCGACCGGGCACTCGCCGAAGGCCTTGCCTGGGCCAGGGAATGGGTTGACGCTCATATCTGAACCCTCCGAAATTCCACAACCCACACCCAGGGATTCGCCTCCCAGGCGCCGGCACCGTTGATCTGGTCCCAAAGCAGTGCGTACTGGCGCTGAGGCCATTTAAGACGGCGCGCGCACTCGCCCATGCTCTCGCCTTGCCCGCATTCCTCGCTCAGCAATTGCCGGTAGTCCGGAATCCCTTTAGCAAGTGCGTCATCGAAGCTGCAGTCGTTCAGCCGCTCGACGCGCACGCCGGTCACCCCCAGCACAAGGCGGCACGCTGCGCGTGGCATGTGGATGCTCGGCGTCCAGCGGGTCGGGTCGCAGAGCCGGTCGCCCGGCCGATAGGTGGCCCGGTAGTCGTACTCGATGGGCTCGCCACCGTTGTAGGTCGGGTCTTGCGGATACACCGCTCGGTGCGTCTCGCGCACCCACAGGTGGTCGCCGGGCTGGCCATGCGGACTGATCAGGCAGTCCCCGGTGCGGGTATGCCAGATGGCGGCCTGCAGCGGCACCGTTTCCCCTGCGGCGGTCCGGCCGCCATTCTCGCCACCCATCGTGGTGGGTTCCCACACGCCGAGCGGGTTGTTGTGCGGCAGCTTGACGATCCGCCGCGTCTGCGTCTTCCGGCCGTCCAGGACGGCGCGCACCATGGCGCCGCTGAAGAGGATGGGGCGATCTTTCGTCATGCTAGGATTCCCCGACACCAAAGGAGGTCAAAATGTGGCTCATCTATGCGCGAAACAAGACCAGCGAATCCAACGCCCAAATCGACAGGGTGAAATGGCGTAAGGCGAAAGCCATCCCCGACAGCTTGCCGGCTTGGGATGGCCCCGAGGAAGTAGTGACGATCGATCGAGTGGTAGAAACCGTTAAGGCGGGCGAACCCGTTGGTACTCTCTTCCACATCAACGGACACAGCGTTGCAGGCCCTCAATTGAGGGTCGTAGATCGACCGGGCGGCTTCGTTACCGTTGAAGTCCAGCCGTGGGCCCACGAGGGACAGGACTCTCTGTTTTGCCTTCCGGAGTTCGACTAGCCAGATTTGGTAGGCGCGGATCATCGCAGCCAGTCCCGTAACCAGGTGGCACAATCGGCTGCGTCTTCCAGGGGCCATCGCACGATGATGCGCGTATCGCCCCGGGCGACATCGATCTGGATATCTCGGCGCGACTCAGGCATTGACGGCGCTCGCACAGGTGCCGCGACCGGAATGAATGACGGCGTCGGCGCCAGCAGTTGTCCTGCCTTCGCCAACCGAAGCCATTTGTGCACGATATTGGCGTTCATGGCGTACTTGAGCGCCACGCTCGACACCGATTGGTCCCCAGCCGTGCACTCGGCCACAACCTCGCTCCTGAACTGCTTAGAGTAGGAGCGCCGTACACGCTTAGCCGCTAATTCTGTGCCCATCATCGCGTCCGCTTAAATTTAAGCGGACACTATCTGTCGGCACAACGAGACCCGCAAGATGGGTTCGTCAGCCGCTTACGCTAAAGAGCCACGGCGTGGCGGTGGAGGTCGAGCATGGGCCGGGCGGCGCCGACCTGACCATCGGTGAACTGCTCTTGTCGCGCACGCTGGTGGCATCGATGACCTACGAGTCTTGCTGTCGCACTGACCCTTGGGCGCTGGCGACGCCGGTGCTAAGCGTGGAGCAATCCGTCTGGCTGAGCCACGACTGCAGCCCGAAGATCATTTTGGCTAGCAGCGGCATGGCCACTGGCGGTTGCATAGTGCGGGCCCAGGGCGCGGGCGCATTCCCGCGGCTGGCGGGGCAGCATCAATCCTATCTGCTACGCCAGATCGAGGTGTTCAAGAATGGCTCGCACGGCAATGCGCCGGTTATGAGTGTCGTGGCGCATCAACTCAGCACCGAGCAGGCACAAGCCGTTGCCGCCTATCTCCAATCGAAGTGAGTGTGACCGGCGAATCTGCGCCATTGCTCCAACCACAATCCCATCATACGAGCCACATACATCATTGAAGAGTGAGAAGAGCGGTGCTCCATTCCACTTTGGATCCTACGCATTGATTGCCTCCTGAAGTAGGGGGAGCGTGATTTACGGCAGGGTCATGGTTGCCGTCGAAGGCAGTCAGAACGCTAATCTCGCGCTCGGAAACAGTCCGGATAGCGGCGTCGGTAGAGATGCTGCATATCAATACGTCTGATCCTGTCTGGACACTCGCGCCTCATGCGCGATCTGCGTGCGTAGTCCCTCGAAGCGCTCTTGTACATTGTCCCCAAAGAGCGGATCGGGGCTAGCTGGAACGGTTGCGGCAACTTCCGCCCAGTCATCTTTTGTCAGCTGCTGCGCAGCGCGAGGCAGTACGTCTCGCTCCTCAGCCGAAATGTGGCTGCGATAATACACAAGGTAAGTGGCGGCGGCCGCCTCAAGGGTCGCTCGCGGGACCATAATATCTCCCTCGGCCTCATTAAGCCGGTTCAAGAGCTCTTCGCCGGCCGTGGCAATCACGCGATGCTCTTGCAGAAGGCGGTTAACCACCAATTGCATGCCGGGATCTCGCTCAACAAGCCGTGCATACGCAACATCCTCGCGGGGATGGTGAACGCGATCGCCAAAATTCCGCATGTAGTAGAGGATCGTGCTCATCAGGTCGTAATTCGGACGCTCCCCTCGGTGGAAAGCAGCTACCTGTTCTTCCAAGAGGTCGAGTAGTCGAGCAAAATTAACGTGCTCGGCATGCCATACGGCGAGTGGGTCGGTCATGGCGCGCTCCATCAACAGCGCTAAGGGGATCTGTGCGATTAATACTAGTCCTGCGTATCCAGGTAGGGACTGATATAGGTCAATAGATGGCACCACAGCGATTGGCTCCGGCGGCCATTACGCCGGAAAGGATCGACGCCATGATCTTTTTCATCGCAATCAACGCCACGCCGTGCGACTGCCTTGAATTCGATGCCGGGCTGCGCTGGATCGACACGATCAGCGATGCCGCCTTTCTCTTCATGGACCAGCCGCATGCCGGCAGGCAAGATCTTGCCTATCGCCTGATCAATTCCTACCTCGAGTGCAGCGGCGATTATGCCGGCCTGGCCTTGTTGCCGTTCTACACGGTCCTGCGCGCGTGGTGCGCGCCGCCTACTGCTTGAGCGGGAGCACCAGCGCAGCGTGGCGGGAACGAGCATTGCGGCGGAAATGGCGACGACGCGGATGCGCTGTAACGATTTGATTGCGCTGGCCAGCGACGCCCTGACGCGGCGTCCGGGTGCGATTGCCAACATGGCCTTTCAGGCAGCGGCAAGAGCACCATTACCCAGCAACTGGCGCTGGGCGCAGCCATGGTGCGCGTGCGCGCCGACGTGGAGCGCAAACGTCTTTCACGCAGCCACGCCGCGCACCGCGATCTTTACACGGCAGAACATTCCGCCTGCGTCTACGGGCGGCTACTGGCGATCTGCCGGCTTGGCAGTGCCGCCGGCTTCCCGATGATCGCCGACGCGACCTTCCTGGCACGCGAACAGCGGCTGCGGTTCGCGTCGCTAGCCGCACGCCAGGGTGGCGACCCATCGGACGCGGACCTGCAGGTGCTGGTGTGTGGCAGCGGCGCGCGCAAGAACCACTGGGCAGCGATGAATGGGGCCATGTGGTGCGAATTGGCGAGGCCGGAGCAACCGGCTCGGAGATCCCGTGCGCCATGACGAGGTGAAAACAGAATGAAGTAAAGCGGCTTCAGTACCAGCCGATCGCCGGATTGCTGCTCCGACCCGCAAGCGGCAAGGCTGGCAAGCGCATTGACCTGCCCGCACCCGAGATGATCGGTGGCCTGCCCCTGATGGGCGCGCTTTGGCATCGCAAGGGTACCCGGTCGTTTGGCGAGGAAGCGTTAAGCAATCGGCATCTCGGCGACTTGGTGTGGGTGGCCGACGGGATCAACCGCGGCGACGACGGGTGAACAGCACCCTCGCCGCATGGCCTGTACGAGATCGAAATCTACGTGGCGCTGCCCCAGGGCCTATATTGCTACGACACTGCCCTCCACCACCTGGTCCAGAACGGGCAAGGGCGCCTGCACCAGAAGTACCGGCTGGTGGCATTGCCGGACCAGTGTTTCCGCTACGCTACCCATCAGCAGGCGCCGCACACCGCGACGTCCATGCGTACCCAGCACCAGCAATTCTGCGCCTGTTTGTTCCGCCACCTGCTCGATCGCGCTGGCGACGTCGACAAGCGACTGTGCTTTATCCTCCACCATCAGTGCCTTGCATGTCACCTGTTGCGCTGTTTGTATGCCCTGGCACCGCCGGTATTGATGTGGATCAGGGCTGCGCAGCTTTCCGGGACACCGGCTTGAGGTGCACCGCAAGCGGGCCGGACTTCGCTGGTCTTCTCTATTCACCAGAGCCCCAAAGACCAGCTAGGGCGCGCCTGCGCACAAGGTCATTCTGGTACGGAATATGTTAATAAAATTAACATGGCGATTACACTGCTACTGCATTACATTATGTTTTGTAGCATATGCAATCATCATCCCGTATGCTAGGTTGTCGCTGGCAAATAGCGGCCTTTATCGCCGCTTCATCGGCGGGAGCGGCAGCAGTGCCAGGCACTTTTGGGCCGCACGGCGTTCATGTATGATGTGACGCATCTGACCATCGTATTAGCATGTTGAGGCTCCATGGAGATCAAGACTGCTCGGCTGACGCTGCTCATCGATCCCAATAAGAAGGCCGCTTTCGAGCGCCTTTGCGCACAACAGGATCTGACGGCCTCGCAGGTGATGCGTCAGCTCATCCGCGAATACCTCGCTCAACATGGGGTCCAGTACGTGCCCAGCGGGTCGCACGTGGGCACCGAGCCTGCTGACGACGGAACACCGCCGCAAGCCCAGGCGCCGGCGCAGCCTGAAGCGCCTCCCCCCACCAGACGGCGCGCCACACGTCGCAAGGCCTAGGCCATGAGCAGCGTGCCCCCCGTCGCACAATGGCTCCATATCGACTGGGTGCTTGTTGTTGTGGGGGCTTGGTTGTTCGTCGGGGCCGCAGGCGTTGCCGCGCTGCAGCGGCTGACCTTGGTGTCTCGCGTTCTTTTCCCGCTCGGCGGATTGCTTGGGCTAGCGCTTTTCGGTCTGGCACTTGCCGCTGTGCTTGGCACGCCCGAGGTCGCCGTACTCGCCATTGGACTGCCAGCGCTGCCCTTCCACATCCGGCTCGACAGCCTCTCCGCCTATTTCTTAATGGTGACCGGTGGTGCGGCGGCGGGCATCTCTATATTCGCAGCCGGATATTTTCGCAAGGGCGAGGGCACACCGCCGGGCTTGCTATGCCTGGAATATCACTTGTTCCTGGCCAGCATGGCCGGTGTCATCCTGGCCGACGATGCCTACTCGTTCATGGTGATGTGGGAGACCATGGCGCTGTCGTCATTTTTCCTTGTGTCCGCAAACCACCGCATTCCGGAGGTGCGCAGTGCCGGCTACCTCTACATCACGATGGCGCGTATCGGCGCGATCGCGATTCTGCTCTGCTTCGGTGTGCTGCAGGCCAACACCGGTGACTACACCTTCGCGAACATGCGTGACCAGGCGCTGACGCCCTTCTGGGCCTCGGTCGGCTTCCTGCTTGCCGTGTTCGGCTTCGGCGCCAAGGCCGGCGTCCTGCCCTTGCATGTCTGGCTGCCGGAGGCACACCCGGCCGCGCCCTCGCCGGTCTCCGCGATGATGAGCGGTGTCATGCTCAATACAGCGATCTACGGGCTGTTGCGCATGTCCTTCGACCTGCTGTGCATGCGTCTGTGGTGGTGGGGCGCGCTGCTTCTGGCCGTCGGTCTGGCTACCGCGCTGTTCGGCGTCGTCTTCGCCGCGGTGCAGACCGACATGAAACGCTTGCTGGCCTACTCGTCGATCGAGAATATGGGCCTGCTGTTCGTCGCCACGGGCCTGACCCTGATCTTCTCGGCCTATGACATGAAGCCGATGGCGGCACTGGCCCTGACCGCGACGCTCTATCACGTCGCGAGCCACGCCTTCTTCAAGAGCCTGCTCTTCCTCGGCACGGGCAGCGTGCTGCATGCCACCTCCGAGCGAAATCTCGGCAAATTGGGCGGACTGATTCGGTACATGCCCTGGGTTGGCTGGCTCACGCTACTGGGGGTGCTGGCCAGCGCCGGCCTGCCTCCGCTCGGCGGTTTCGTGTCGGAGTGGCTGCTGCTGCAGAGCTTCTTGTTCACGCCAGGCCTGCCGGTTCCGCTTCTGACCATGCTGATCCCGGTGGTCGCCGCGCTGATCGCGCTGGTGGCGGCGCTGGCCGGCTACACGATGGTCAAGTTCTTCGGTGTGATCTTCCTCGGCCAGCCGCGCGAGAGTAAGCTCGCCCACGCGCATGACGCCGGTCCCTGGGAGCGTGCAGGCATGGTGTGGCTAGCGCTCGGTTGCGTGGCGCTTGGCCTGCTGCCGACGCAGTTCATCCAGTTGATCGACCCGGTGACGAAGCAACTGGTCGCCACCGGCCTGGGCGCCCGAGCGGCTGCCAGCGGCTGGCTACTGGCGCCGACCAGCCTGGGGCAGGCCAGTTACGGGCCGGTGATCTTCCTACTCGGCATCCTGGGTAGCTTCGCGCTAGCCTACCTGTTCGTGCGCTGGCTGTACCACGGCAGGCTTCGCCGCGGCCCGCCATGGGCCTGCGGGTTTCCCTGGGGCACCGCGCGCATGCAGGATACCGCCGAGGGCTTCGGCCAGCCGATACGTCAGATCTTCGAACCCTTCTTTCTGATGCAGCGCGACCTGCCGACACCATTCGACGAACAGCCGCGCTACCGCGTGACCATCGAGGACCGCTTCTGGCGCTGGCTGTACCTACCCACGGTCGAATTGGCTTCATACCTGGCGCGACTGGCCGGCCTGATGCAGCAGGGGCGCATCTCGGTGTATCTGCTGTATAGCTTCCTGACACTGATTGCCACGCTGCTGGCAGTGATGCGATGAGGTTTCCATGACGGTCTCCGGCTTGCTGTCGCAGTCGCTCGAAATCGTGATTTCGATCGCCCTGGCGCCGCTACTAACGGGCTGGGTCAATCAATGGCGTGCCTGGTTGCAGAACAAATCCGCGCCCAGCTGCTGGCAGCCGTATCGCACGCTGCACAAACTGTTCAACAAGGAATCGGTGGTGGCCGACAACGCGTCGCCGCTGTTCCGCGCCACGCCCTACGTGGTGTTCGGCTGCATGGCACTGGCATGCGCGATCATCCCTACGTTGTCGACCGACCTTCCGCTGGCGCCTGCGGCCGACGCGATCGCGCTGGTCGGCCTGTTCGCGCTGGCGCGGGTTTTCATTTCGCTGGCCGCGATGGACATCGGCACGGCCTTCGGCACCCTGGGGGCGCGGCGCGAGATGCTGATCGGGTTTCTTGCCGAACCCGCATTGCTGATGGTGCTGTTCTCGGCCTCGCTAGTCTCCAAGTCGACATCGCTCACCACCATTGTCGAGACACTCGCCCATCGTGACCTCGCGATCTACCCCGGACTGGCCTTTTCCGGCGTTGCCTTCACCATGGTCTCGCTGGCGGAGAACGCCCGAGTACCGGTCGATAACCCCGCCACGCATCTGGAGCTGACGATGATTCATGAGGCACTCCTCCTGGAGTACTCGGGCCGCCACCTGGCACTCATCGAGTGGGCGTCAAGCCTGAAGCTGTTCGCCTACTCCTGTATCGGACTGGCGTTGTTCTTCCCCTGGGGCATCGCAGAGGCCCAGGCGCCGTTGTCCATGCTGCTGGCGCTGCCGGCGCTGCTGTTCAAACTCACCGTGGGCGGCATCCTGCTTGCCACGCTGGAGACAGTGAGTGCCAAGATGCGCATCTTCCGCGTCCCCGAGTTCCTGGCCACCGCCTTCTTGCTGGCGGTGATCGGCATGCTGGTGCATTTGCTGCTTGCCCGCTGACATGAGCACCTTGCTGACCCAGTTCGTCAACCTGCTTGGTGCGGTCCTGCTCATCCTCGCCTTCGGGATGATCTCACAGCGCCGCGTCCTATCGCTAATCCACCTGTTCACGCTGCAGGGCGCCACCCTGGCATTGGCGACAGCCGTGGTTGGCTATGTGACCCGGCAGCCGGACCTGTACCTGTCGGCTGGCGTGACTTTCGTGCTCAAGGTGCTGCTGATTCCCTATCTCCTGCACCGCGTCATCGACCGGCTTGATATCCGTTGGGACGTGGAGACGCTGATCAATATCCCGACCATCATGCTGATCGGCATCCTGGTGGTGATCTTCGCGTTCAACCTGGCCATGCCGATCTCGCGGCTGTCGGTGAAGCTGGCCAGCGGCACGCTCGGCATCGCACTGGCCTGCGTACTGCTGTCGTTCCTGATGATGATTACCCGCTCGAAGGCAATACCGCAGGTCATCGGCTTCCTGGCAATGGAGAATGGCTTGTTCTTCGCCGCTACCTCGGCGACCTACGGCATGCCGATGGTAGTTGAACTTGGCATTGCGCTGGATGTGCTGATCGGCGTGCTGATCCTGGGCGTGTTCATGTTCCAGATCCGCGAGCAGTTCGACAGCCTGGACATCCGCCACCTCGAGAAGCTGAAGGAGGACTGAGTTGATTGCGCTAGCCTTCCTGCTTGCAACTCCGCTCGCCGGCGGGCTGGTGCTGGCGCTGGTCGGTCATCGCGATCATGCGCGTGACGTCAACGTCGCGTTCAGCCTGGGCACCTTCATCGCGGCCTGCTGGCTCACCGGTCGGATCATCGACGACGGTCCCACGCTCGTGTGGGACCGTGCGTTCTACATAGACGCCTTGAACGTGTTTCTCGTCACGCTGACCGCGTTCGTGGGCCTGACCACGTCGATCTTCTCGCGGCCTTACATGCGCGTGGAGCGCGACCACGGCAAGATGACGCCGCCGCGGCTGCGCCTGTACCACAGCATGTACCAGCTATTCACCTTTACGATGCTGCTGGCGTTGACGACCAACAACATGGGCATCGTGTGGGTCGCGATGGAGGCCGCCACGCTGACCACGGTACTGTTGGTCAGCGTCTACCGGACCGCAGCCAGCCTCGAGGCGGCCTGGAAGTACTTCATCCTGTGCGGCGTGGGTATCGCCCAAGCGCTCTTTGGCACGGTGCTGCTCTACATGGCGGCCGAGCAGGTCATTGGCCCCGAGGGCGGCGCGCTGCTGTGGACCAATCTCGATGCGGTCAAGGGCCGGCTGGACCCGAATATCATCACCCTGGCATTCGCTTTCCTGTTCATCGGCTATGGCACCAAGGTCGGCCTGGTGCCGGTGCACAACTGGCTGCCGGACGCGCATGCGGAGGGGCCGACCCCCGTTTCCGCCGTGCTGTCCGGCCTGCTGCTCAATGTGGCCCTCTACGCTATCCTGCGCTGCAAGGTGTTGACGGACGGGGCGCTGAAAAACCATCTCACAGGCCACCTGATGATGGGCTTCGGCCTGGTTTCCGTCGTGGCAGCGGTCTTCCTCCTCATCCGCCAGCGGGACGTCAAGCGCATGTTCGCCTATTCGTCCATCGAACATATGGGCATGATGACCTTCGCTTTCGGCATGGGCGGCCCGATCGCCAGCTTCGCCGGACTGCTGCACATGACGGTACATTCGCTGGTCAAGTCCGCGATCTTCTTCGCCGTCGGTCATGCGGCGCAGAAAGCGGGCACGCAGGTCATGGACGAGATCCGCGGGCTGATCCGGGTCAGTCCCACGGTCGGCTGGGGCCTGATGCTTGGCGTACTGGCTATTCTGGGCATGCCGCCCTTCGGCGTGTTCGCCAGCGAGTTCCTGATCGTCACCACCGCAATGCGTGAGCAACCCTGGGCCACGCCCTTCCTGCTGGTCGCGCTCGGCTTGGCCTTTGCGTCAGTGTTCAGTCGCGTGCAGCCGATGGTCTTCGGCGAGACTACCCTGAAGCCCCTGGCGCACCCACCGGCGCTGGTCCCGGTGTTCTTGCACCTCGCACTTGGTTTGATGCTGGGTCTCTATATCCCGCCGTATCTGGATGCGTGGTACCGCCAGGCGGCCGCCATGCTGGGGAGTTGAGCGCATGGCGCTGTTTGAACTCGGACTCGACCTGCATCGCCTGCCGGCACCGCTGCCGGTATGGCACGGGCTGGCCAGTCCCGACGCATGGAGCGCGGCAGCGCGCACGGTTGCCAACACGGGCGGGCGCCTCATTTCCGTGTGGGGCGTTGACCGCAGCGCCGCGGGAGGGACGTTGGCGGCATGTGCCGCGTATGCCGTACCGGAGGGACTGGTCTGGCTCGAACTGCGGCTCGGCGACCCGGCGCAAGGGGTTCCGGATCTGGGCCTCATCTTCCCATGTGCCGGACGGATGCAGCGCGCCATGGCTGACCTCCTGGGCATCCATGTGCAAGGCAGCCACGACCAGCGCCCTTGGCTGGACCATGGCCTGTGGCCGCCAGGGTCATTCCCCCTGCAACACGGGACGCAACCGCAGGCCGCCGCGGGCAGGCTGCCGGCGGACTATCCCTTCGTACGCGTCGAGGGTGATGGCGTGCATGAGATCGCCGTCGGCCCGGTGCATGCCGGCATCATCGAACCTGGCCATTTCCGCTTCTCCGTCGTCGGTGAGAAGGTGCTGCGGCTTGAAGCCCACCTCGGCTACACGCACAAGGGCATCGAGCGCCGGTTCACCGAATTTGCGCCTATCGAAGCTTACCGGCTCGCAGGCCGTATCTCGGGTGACTCGACAGTGGCCTATGCCTGGGCTTACTGTATGGCGCTCGAATCGGCGTCCGGCACCGGGATACCGGCAAGGGCGGTCTGGTTGCGCGCCATGATGCTGGAACGCGAGCGTGTGGCCAACCACCTGGGTGACCTTGGTGCGTTGGGCAATGACGCTGGATTGGCCTTCGGATTGGCGCAGTTCTCGCGATTGCGCGAGAACTGGCAGCGGCTGTCCGGGGAAGCTTTCGGCCACAGGTTCATGATGGATGCCGTGGTGCCCGGAGGTGTTGCGATCGATCTGACGCCGCCGATGCTGGATTGGCTTCGCAAGCAGTGCGACGGCATCGAGCGCGAGGTCCGCGCACTGCGGATCGTGTATGACGAGCATGCCGGGCTGCAGGACCGCTTTCGCGCCACGGGAAGGGTAACGCCACAACTTGCCGCCCAGCTTGGCCTCGCGGGGCTCGCCGGGCGCGCCAGCGCGCAAGCGGCGGACCTGCGCTGCGACCACGCGTGGCCACCCTATGACCGGTTAGACGTCACGATGGCCAAGCACCGCGATGGTGATGTCGCTGCACGCGTGGCAATGCGCTTTGACGAGACCATTGAGTCCCTGCGGCTCATTCGCGCCATCTGCTCGGAACTGCCAGGCGGCGCAATCCATGCCGGGATCCGGGCACAGGACGCGATTTCCATCGGGGCAGGCTGGGTGGAGGGCTGGCGCGGCGAAGTCCTTGTGGCGCTCGAAATCGGCGCAGACGGCCGGATCCTGCGTTGCCACTGCCATGATCCCTCCTGGCAGAACTGGCCGGTGCTTGAGCACGCCGTCATTGGCAACATCGTTCCGGACTTTCCGCTGATCAATAAATCCTTCAATCTCAGCTATTCCGGGCACGATCTCTAATGTGGCTCATCCTCAAACAAATTGCCCGCACCGGTATCGTTACCGAGCCAGCGCCCCAGGTCGTCGATGCCGATGGCGGCGCCGCGATTCAACGTGTCCACCAGGACATCCTCGACATTCTTGGTCAGGCGCTCACGATCAGGGAGGTCGATGCAGGCTCGTGCAACGGCTGCGAGCTGGAAATCCATGCACTCAGCAACCCCTACTACAACATTGAGGGGCTTGGCATCAAATTCGTTGCCAGCCCGCGCCATGCTGACATGCTGCTGGTGACCGGACCGGTCTCGCGCCACATGGAAGAGGCTTTGCGGCGTACCTATGACGCGACGCCGGAGCCGAAACTCGTGGTCGCGGTGGGTGACTGCGGCTGTACGGGCGGCATCTTCGGCGAGAGCTATGCGAGTTGCGGTCGCGTCGCCAACGTGATCCCCGTCGACGTCGCTGTGCCAGGCTGCCCGCCTACCCCCATCGAGATCCTCCGGGGGATACTAGCCGCCGTGGAGCGGCACAAAAGCTAAGTCATCTAAACGATAGTCTTGGAGGATCACGATAGGGGAAGCAACGCGCCCCGAATCCGCGTCGCTATGGTCGCCTGCAGCCTTTAGTTATCCACAGCTTCTGTGGATAATTTTCCCTTCCGGACTTGCGACAAAGCCCCGCGGGGTGCGTACCATGAACAACGAAGATTGCCAGTCCAGTCACGACTGCAACCATTAGGTTCAACTGGGGAGACAGAGCTACATTCGCATCCTTGAATGGAGTCGCGGCAAAGGATCCTTCAACGAACACCGCCAGCACTAGACCGATCAGCGAGTTGATGACGCGAGTGTGCCGGAGAGCGAAGCGGTCAGCCGCGGACGTCTCGTCGAATGAGATATCGAACTCGCGGCAAATGTCGACGGCTGCGAGCACAAAGACAATGTCCGGCCAACGATTCATTTCGCAATGGCTCCGCTCAGCAGGTGCTCGTCGGAATAGGGAAACACAATCTGCCGGCTTGGACGAATCAGTTCTTCATCCTTGTTCGCATAGTGAAGACGATGCAGCAAATCCTTGATGACATTGAGGCGCGCCAGGCGTTTATCGTCTGCACACACGACGTTCCATGGCACGACATCGTTGGTGCGAGCAAACATCTCGTTTCGAGCCTTGCTGTACTTATTCCAAAGCCCGACCGCCTGCTCGTCGATGGAGCTTATCTTCCACTGCTTTAGCGGGTCGCGCCGGCGGTCCTCAAGTCGCCTCTTCTGTTCCGGCTTGGTGATGTCCAGGTAGTATTTGATGAGGCGAATGCCGGAGCGCATCAGCATGCCTTCAAATTCTGGGGCGCTAGACATGAATTCCTCATGCTCGGCATCGGTGCAAAATCCCATCACGTGCTCGACACCAGCCCGGTTATACCAACTGCGGTTAAAGAGCGTAAATTCTCCGGAGGCAGGCAGTTGCGCCGCAAAGCGTTGGAAATACCATGAGCCTCGGTCGCGGTCGGAAGGCTTCCCGAGGGCGACTACACGAGTTTCACGCGGACTGAGATGCTCAACGATGCGCTTAATCGTTCCATCCTTCCCGGAAGCATCTCGCCCCTCAAAAACTACCAGTATCCTGTCGTTGCAGCCGAGGAAGTGCTTCTGCAGCTTCACTAACTCAATCTGAAGTAGATGCAGTTCCCCTTCGTATTTCTCATGCGAAAGCGAACTGACTTCAGCCTCACTGCCGCGGCAACTTGCCTTCGTTTTCATTGTTCCGGTTCCGTAAGTCCGACGTCTCGGCAGCCTCTACAGAGCGCTACCCTGCTGTCAGTGAGGTAACTTTGTCAGAAAAAAGCAAGTCCAGCGCAGGCCGATCTACGACCTCTTGCTCGAGCAGTAGCTTCGCCAGTGCATCTAGTTTATTCCGACTTGCCAGGAGTGTTTGCTTCACTCGCCTGTTCGCATCGGCCAGTATCTGTCTGACCTCGGCATCAATCATCTGCGCCACCAAGCGCACTGTAGTCATTCTATGCCTCGCCCCGAGCGGCGAATCTGACTGCGATTGGCACGTCGTCTGGAAGACCCTATGTGCGAGCGACTAACCTGTTGTTGAGGAAGATCAAGATACCTGTCATCCGCGCGACCTAGGATTAATGCGGAAAGCCAGATTAGCGGCGGCGCCTGACCCTCGCGGGACGTTTTAATGGATTCCTGGCTTCATGTGCCTTCATCGGGGAGGCCGCCAAAGGATGAGGTACTTTGTGCGAGCCTCACTGGATGTGGCTATAACACCATCCAGTCACAGGATGCGCGCCATGATGTCGAGACGCATTTCCGTGCGTCTGCGACAGTAAGCGTGTCGGCTAGAGGCAGTTCGCCCGGGCCGCAGACCAGAACACCGATCTGATCGCGGAGTCGATGACCGTACCAGTGCAATTGTCGGACTGATTGGTCAGCAGATGGGGCGATGCGGCCGCGGGGGCGTGATGCTTTGCAGCAGGCTGAACACAATGCAGCAATCCTGAAGGAGCTGGCGCATGTACACGAAAATCTCGGTGGCGATCGACGGCAGCCACTGCAGCGATCAGGCCCTGGAAGAGGCGATCAGCATTGCCGGCGCCTGCGGCGCGGAGTTGGAGATCGTTCACGTCGTTGACAGCGGTTATGAACAGGCGGAGGTCCGGGCAGGTCTGGTCAGGAGGGGCCAGGAACTGCTGACCGCAGCACAGGCGAATGCCGAAGCAAAGAACTTGCACTGCCATGTCGTCATGGTCGACGACATCGTGGCGCTCGGTGACGTTGCCAGCCAGATCCAGCAAGCCGTGGAAGGCAGCCACGCTCAACTCGTCGTGATCGGCACCCACGGACGTCGGGGCGTGACTCGGCTGCTGATGGGGAGTGTGGCCGAAGCGCTTGTACGCCAGTGCAAGGTGCCTGTCATGCTTGTTAGGGCACCGCAGGAAGCGTGAGCTGCGGATGTGGTGCAGGCCGCCAACGAGGTGGCCATCGGCGAGCGGGCCGAGGCGCGGCTGCAGGCGAGCGAGGCGGAAGCCCAGCGCGACCTTCAGCCGGCAGTGGGGAGCAGCGGAGCAGGCAGAGCGGGGGCGCCTGCGGGCCGAATTGGAAGCCGCTCTGCGGCGGGCCGAGCGCGCGCAAGCGAACGCGACAGAGCCTTGCCGCTTACCAATCCCGCACGCGTCCCGTATCCGCATGCACGAACTGCTCTTGCGGATAGAAGCCCACACCGCCGCCGCGCAGCGACAGGGCGGCATCGCGCAGATCCGCCAGCGGCACGCCGGGCAAGCGGATATCGATGGCCTTGCCGTCCATATGCAGGCTATGGGTGGCGACGCCGCCGCCGCCCGTTTTGCGCAGGCGCGCGTTTGTAACAGGGCTGCGATAGCCAGAAATGACCTGGAAGGGCGCTTCGCAGGATAGTGTCTGCTTCAGACGGTAGAGCAGCGCGAACAGTTGCGGGTCGATTGCCCCGATTTCGCCGGAGTAGTGATCGCGCAGGAATCGATTGAGCATGGCCAGCGACTCGGGCACAAACTGTTCGCCCATAGCGTAGACGATGTCAATGCGCTCGCCGGTGTGGGTATGGTCGAAGGCGAGGCTGCGGGCGCCCGGCAACGTTGCCAGGGCCGCAAGCACGGGGTGGGCCGATAGCGGCAGCAGCACGCCGGCCAGGGCGAGTTCGCCTGTGCGGCGCAGGAACAGTCGGCGAGGGTCGCTGGGGGGCCTGATCATCGAACACTCCCTTTTTGCTTATTGGCTCAATCTTGCGCGCGTGGCGCTCTAGGAGGAAGTCCGCAGGTTCGCGGACCGTTGCCGCAGCGCGTCGTCCAGTAGCCGGTCAAGCCCGTAGATATCGGAGAAGAAAAAGGTGCGCCCGTCGGCCTTGACGATGGCCGTGCCGTACGCGAGCACCACCGGCAGCGGCTGCTGCAACCGCAGCGTGCTGGATTGCCCTTTGTCCATGGCCTCGCGAATGCGCGCTTCGGTCCAGTCGGGTGTGTCCTGCAGCACAAAGCTGGCCAGAGCCACCGGTTCCTCGACCCGGATGCAGCCATGGCTAAGGTCGCGCCGGTCCCGCGTGAACAGCTTGGGCGCGGGCGTGTGATGCAGGTAGATGTTGTCGTTGTTGGGGAAGATAAACTTGATGTCCCCAAGCGCATTCATCGGCCCCGGGCGCTGCCGGATGCGCATCTGCCCCCGCTGGACGGCATCCAGGCTGGCCGCCGACAGCGTTGTCACCGCCTTGCCGTCGGCACCAACGAACTCGAAGCCCTGCCGCTCAAAATAGCCGGGGTCGCGGCGCAGCCTGGGCAGGGTTTCCGCGTGCGCAATAGAGGGTGGCACGTTCCAATATGGGCTGAACTCGATGAAACGCATGTGCTCCTTGAAGAGTGGTGTTCGCGTGTCGAGCGCCTTGCCGACGATGACCTTCATCTCCACCTTGACCTGAACGTTGCCGTCGTGGACTTCATAGGCGCGCAGCACGAACTCCGGCACGTTGACCACGATCATGCGCGGGCCCTCCAGCAGCGGCGTCCAGCGAAGGCGCTCCAGCGTCAGTTCGATTTGCCGTACGCGGCTGGCGGGCGAGACATTCAGCTGCGCTAGCGTGCCGGCGCCGATAGCGCCATCGGTCTCCAGCCCGTGGCGGGCCTGGAATGCCTTGACCCCCTCCATCACCGCGCCCTCATAGCGTTCCGGGACGGGTGTGCCCGTAGGCAGGTCGCCCATCGCGATCAGCCGCCGCGTCAGGACCGGCATGCCAGCGTAGGCTTGGCCGTACGCCAGCTTCTTGCCGGGTAGCGGCGGCAGCGGTGCCTGCCAGGCCGGATCACCTACCAGCGCCCGGTAGCGGGCGAGCGCCTCGCGCAGGGTGCCGTACAGCGGGAACGACGGTGCCGCCTGCTGGACGGCCTTGGGCAGGTCGTGCCTGGTGACGGCTGCGTGCAGGTAGGCCGAGGGCTCGAACTGCTCATCCGTTGCGGCGGCAAAATTCTCGTGGATCTTACGCGGCTCGACGCGGCCGCCGTGCAGGTCGGACAGATAGCGCAGCATTGCCGCCGTCAGATGGCCTTCAAGCCGCGCCTCGGCTTCCGGCGCCAGTGGCGGCCCTTGCGCGGCCTGGCCAAGCGCACGTTGCAGGCCGTCGGCGTCATAGTCGCGGGGTTCCAGCCCGTCGGCCGCGGCGGCGGCCAGGATGTTCGCAGCCTGCCGTGCGTCGGCAGTGGGGCGGCTCTGCGAAAACCAGAGCGCGGCGTCCTCAGCCAGCGCTCCCGCATGCCAGCTCAAGGCCCATGCGGCCAGCAAGCCCGCCACGATCCTGGGCGTGCCAGCGCTGCGGGTCAGTGAGACGCCTCGCATCAACCCGCGCGCCGCCAGCACGGCGCCAGTCGTTTGCGTTTCACGTTCATTCCTGGATCTCGCTACGGACCATCAGCACAGGCTTGTTGCTCTTGTGCACCACGCCTTCGGCCACGCTGCCCATGATAAGGCGCCGGAAGCCGCGGCGGCCGTGCGTGCCGATCACGATGAGATCCGCACTCCAACGATCGGCTTCGTCCACGATGGTGGTGGATATCTGCCCGGGGGAAACGGGTTTCTCGAAAATCTTCGTCATATGCGAGATGCCGGCCTGCGCTAGGCGCGTGGCGGCCGCGGCCAGCGCATCGCGCCCCGCGGCGAGAATGCCTTCCATCAGTTTGTGGGGGTCGTAGCCGCCCACGGAGAAGAAGACATCGCTGTCGTCCGCCACGAACAGCACCTTGACCTCGCTGCCAGTCGCCTTGGCCACCGTGATGGCCTCACTCAGGGCAAGGTCCGAAGAGCGGCTGCCGTCCACCGCGAGCAATATTCTCTGGTACATGGTTCGTGCCTCCTGGCTGGATATAAGTGCGCGCGCATGGGCGCCACCGTCATCTGCAGCATAGGGGGCGAGCCAGATGACGTATTGACCTGCATCAAGCACCTGCCCGCACACCGGCAGCAGGCAGACTAGGTGATGCGCAGTACCGCCGCGCCGGCCAGGCGGCCAGCGCGCAGGTCGGCCAGTGCGGCATAGGCCTGCTCCAGTGGATAGACTGTCGTGGTGGTGTGCAGCGGCGTGGCCCGGGCGATTCGCATCAGTTCCAGCCCGTCATTGCGCGTGAGGTTGGCCACCGACACGATCGACCGCTCCTCCCATAGCAGGCGATAAGGGAAGGCCGGAATATCGCTCATGTGGATGCCACCGCAAACCACCTTGCCGCCCTTGGCGACGGCTTGCAGTGCCAGCGGCACCAGCGCACCCACTGGCGCGAAGATCAGCGCGGCATCGAGCGGCTGCGGCGCGGGCTGGTCGCTCGGACCGGTCCAGCAGGCCCCGGTGTCGCGGGCGAGCTGGCAGGCGGCGGTGTCGCCGGGGCGTGTGAAGGCGAAGATCTCGCGCTGTTGAGCTACGGCGATCTGCGCCACCAGGTGGGCTGCCGCGCCAAAGCCGTAGATGCCGATAGACCGGACGTCACGGGCGTCCCCCGCCATGCACAGCGTGCGGTAACCAATCAGGCCCGCGCACAGCAAGGGCGCTGCATGTTCGTCGTCGTATTGCTCCGGGATGGGGAAGCAATAGCGGCTGTCGGCCACCACGTACTCGGCGTAGCTGCCGTCGCGCGTATAGCCGGTGAGCTGCGGCGCATCGCACAGGTTTTCGCGATTGGCCGCGCAATAGTCGCAGTGCCCCCGAGCCAGGGCACGCCTACCCGGTCGCCCGGGGCAAGGCCCGTCACGCTTGCGCCACAGGACTCGACCCTGCCAACAATTTCGTGTCCGGGAATCAGCGCCGCCTTAGGGTGCGCGAGTTCGCCGTCGAGAATGTGCAGGTCGGTGCGGCAGACGCCGCAGGTGCTCACTGCGATACGCACTTCGCCGGGGCCGGGCACCGGCACGGGGAYGCGCGCCAGGCGCAGGGCCGGCCCGGCACCGTCGAAGATCATCGCACGCATCGTATCTTGCATGTTGCCATCCTCCGCGAACGCCCCCAGAGGCACCCAGCATTCATGCTAGGCGAAGCCCGCCGCCGCCGCTTGATTCGCGTCAATGGCGTGCGCCAGGCGGGCGCCCCATAAAGTTGCGGATGCCATGATCCGCATCAACACCGCGCGCGTCCGAGCATACACACTAGATGCATCCAAGGGCGGCGTGCAGGCGTGTCCGTGCCGGCCATCCGCAGATTTCCCTGATGCAGGAGGTGCATGATGTACAGCAAGATACTGGTTGCCGTGGATGGCAGCGAATCGGCCAATCGGGCACTGGAGGAGGCGCTTCGCCTGGCGACTGCGCTAGGCTCTGAGCTGACGGTGGTGCATGTGATCGATAACAGCTATCTCAGGTACGAGGTGGGCTATGTCGACCTGACAGACCTGCGCGCCAGCCTGCTCGAGGGTGGACAGATCCTGCTGGACGAGGCCAAGACCAAGGCTGCGGCCCAGAAGGTGCCATGCAACGCGCTGATGGTGGACGAACCGCTGGCGCTGGGCGACGTCGCCAACGCCATCGAGCAGGTGGCGCAACAGACGGGCGCCGACTTGCTTGTTGTGGGCACACACGGGCGCCGCGGCGTGCGGCGCCTGCTGATGGGCAGCGTGGCGGAGGGGCTGGTCAGGCAATGCCGCCAGCCGGTATTGCTGGTGCACGCGCCGTTGGCAGAAGGGAGCGCTGGCGCGAAGTCGGCGTAAGCGGGAGTCACTGGCTTGACCTGAGTCAATAGCCGTATCCAGGCGTTTCCTAGACTGGATGCAGGCTCTCAAACCGCACAGGAATGTCATGGACTACGCCAGCATCATGGTTCACATGGACACCAGCCCACGCGCGCTGGACCGGCTTGAAATCGCTGCCCGGCTCGCCGTGGCCCGCCATGCGCGGCTGATCGGACTGTTTGCGGGCTTTATGCCGGATCCCACTTGGTTCTACACGATGGAAGGCGCTGCTGCTTATATCGAAGAGGATCGCCAGCGGCGCAGCGACGCCCGCGAGGAAGTGCGCCGTCACTTCGAGGCCGCAACGCAGGAAGTCGGGGTGGAAACCGAGTGGCGCGCAGTGGAGGGCGACCCCCTGATGATGGCACTGCGCGAAGTGCGCGAGGCCGACCTTGTCGTTGCCGGGCAATACGATCCGGCCGACCCGGACAGCTTTGTCGCGACCCAGTTCCTGGAAAGCATCATCCTCGACGGGGGTAGGCCGGTCCTTGTCATTCCATTCGCCGGGCAATTCGCCGTCCCCGGCGCACGTGCCGTGGTGGCATGGAACGGCGGACGCGAGGCCGCGCGTGCCTTGCACGACGCCATGCCCCTGATCGCAGGTGGCGAGGCCAAGGTGCTTTGCGCGCAAGGCGGCGCGGGCGCGCGGCCCGATGCGAGCCCGCCGAGCCATGCCGTGGCTGCGCTGGCAAGCCATGGTGTCCAAGCAGGCATCGAACACTGCCAGGAAGGATCGGACATCGCCATCGGCGAGACTTTGCTCTCGCGCGCGGCGGATTTCGGCGCCGATCTGGTGGTGATGGGCGCCTACGGACGCGGGCGCCTACGCGAGTTGGTACTGGGCGGCGTCACACAGACTTTGCTGGACACCATGACGGTGCCGGTGCTGATGTCACATTGATTGCCGGCACGTTGCCGGCGCGCACGAACGTACAGGAGAACGCGATGAAAAGCGATGCGCAACTCAAGCAGGACGTCTGCGAGGAGTTGGAGTGGGATCCGGAAATCCGCGCCGAGGGCATCGGTGTTCAGGTCAACGATGGCGTGRTGAGCTTGAGCGGCCAGCTTGACAGCTTCGCCGCGAAGCACGCCGTGGAAGAGGCGGTGCAGCGTGTTCCCGGCGTCCGCGCGGTGGCGGTCGAGCTCGACGTGCGCATGTCACCCGAGGAGCAGCGGTCTGATGCGGATATCGCGCGCGGGATCGAAAACGCGCTGCAGTGGAGCATCGCCATACCGTCCGATGCCATCAAGGTGATGGTGGAACAGGGCGCCGTCACGCTGACGGGCGAGGTGGACCATGGTTACCAGCGTGCTGCAGCTGCCAACATGGTGCGTCGGGTGCGCGGCGTGGCCAACGTTGTCAATGGCATCAGCGTGAGGCCGACGGTCGTTCCAGCAGATCTCGCGCAGCGCATTACCAATGCGCTCTCGCGCCAGGCAATTGCCGATGCCGCGCACCTGCGCATCGCCGTCGATGGCAGCACGGTCACGTTGTCCGGCACGCTGCGCAACTGGGCCGAGATCCGCGCCGCCCGCGAGACGGCGTGGTCCGCACCGGGTGTGACTCAAGTGGTGGACCGCATGATGGTGGGGCCATGATCCCCTCATTGCAGCCTGCGGCCATGCAGCGGCGTCTGGCATGCCTGGCGCTCGCCGGGGCTGCCGTGCTGTGCTACGCCGCAGGCCTGCCGGCGGCCGCGTGGGCAGGTGCCACCAACAAGCTCGTGCTGGATGCCGACGAGCTCGATACACACTGCGAAGCCGTGCTGGCGCGCCTGTACGCACGCAATCCTGGCGCGCGGGCCTTGGTGGGCAAGTCCAGCGGCGTGCTGGTCTTTCCCGATGTGCTTGCCGGCGGCGCGGTGGCAGGCGTGGAGCAGGGTGACGGCATGATGCGTGGCGCGGGTGGGGACAAAACCTACTACCGGCTCGTCGGTGCCTCGCTCGGGGCGCAGGCGGGCATGGGATCCAAGGCTGTTGTGCTGGTGTTCCTGACGGAGCAGGCGCTTGAGCGCTTTCGAGCCAGTCGGGGCTGGACCGTGGGTGTGGACGGATCGGTATCGATCCTGAGCCTGGGCATCGGTGCCAGCCTAGATAGCAATACCGTTCGAGGCGACATTGTGGGCTTCGTGCTGACCAACAGCGGCATCATGATCAACCTGTCGCTGGTCGGCACGCGGATAACGCGGATCGAGAGCTGAGGAGCCATCGATGGAAAAGATCCTGATTGTTTATTACTCGCGCACCGGCACGGCGCGCCAGGCCGCGGAAGAACTGGCGGCGCATACCGGCTGGCCGATCGCGGAAGTCGGCGACCAGGTGAGCCGCGCCGGCTTGCTGGGCGATGCCCGCTGCGTACTGGATGTCCTGTTGCAGCGGCATGTAGGCTACCGCTACGCCGGCCCGGTCGTGTCCGAGTGCCAGCGGCTTGTCATCGTCGCGCCCATTTGGGTCGGCCACCTGGCCGCGCCCATGCGCAGCTTCCTGCGGGACCATCTACCATTGATTTGCAAGACGTCGGTGATCTGCGTGATGGCCCGGCAAGGCGGGTTCAACGCGGCAGAGGAAGTCGCCCGCCTGGCCTCGGAGGCACCATCACCGGTCGTTGCGCTGCGCCAGAGCGATGTGGCCAGCGGGGCAGCGCTGCAGGCGCTGCGTGCTTTTGCGGAGCAGGTAGAGGCGGCGAATGCAAGTACCGGCACAGCGCAGCGGCCTGCATGGCTATCGCCTAAAGAAGCCTAGACATTGCCTGTTGGCACATCACATCTAGCCGGCGTGGCCGTGCAGCGCCGCCGCTAAATGCTAGCAAGACCCATTGCGGGCGAGTTTGCCGACCTGTCCCGGCACACCCGGCTTCTCAAACAGGTGCGTGGCGCCAGGAATCACCTCCAGCCGCTTCTCGCACTGCATCCATGCGGTGGCGCGTGACTGCCGACAAATTTAAGGATTGAGAATGTCCGAGGCTGCCTTCATTGGATAGCTAGTACAGCATCCCGTAAATAGGCTTGGCTACAGGAGCGTGACGATCACCTGGGCCATCTCGTCGAGTGTACCGGCGCCCGGCAGAGGTTCCCAACGCCCACTTTGGCTGCGAAAGGCGGCGCCATAACGATTGCGGCCGAGTTCGGTCAGCCGAGCGGCTCCTCTTCGTCCAGACGTTTGATCAGCAGGTGACGCCCGTAGGCTTGCGAGCCCCGGAATCTTCACTTTAACGGGCGTGCAGCCTGATTGTGCGCGCCAATAAACCGCTCGGTGCGCTCGCGCAGGTGCGCGGTGCTGGTGTGGCTCGCATGGCGTAGCATCCGTCGCGTGTAACGGGCAAACCGGAATTCGATCTGTTTGACCCAATTCGTGTGCAACGGTGTGAAGTGGAAGTGAAACCGCTCATCGTGCCGCGCGTTGAACGCCTGCCAGACGGCCTGGGCGCGGTGCGTGTTCAGGTTGTCCCAGACGACGTGCACCTGTTTGCCTGGGTAAGCGGTTGCCACGTGCTCCGTGAAGGCCACCAGATGGGTGCACCGCTCGCGGCAGTCTGCCAGCACCTGTCCGGTATGCACATCCCGCGCGGCGATCAACGCCTGGATGCCGTGACGAACATATTCAAACTCACGCCGATGCAGCCGCCCCGACTTCACTGGCGTTGCGTGGCGGCCTCGGCTCATCCCGCCATGATATCCGAGGCGATTAATTATTCAATCTATTTACGGGATGTTGTACTAATTCGGCTTCCAGGAGCGACAGGAGACCAAGTACCTCTGGTTGACGCTGGGCGGCTTGTCAGGGTTTTGCCCGCGTTCCTTCCGTGTATGGGTCGAACTTGCCCGATCGTGCCGCGGTTCCCTTTGCGCCGGAGCGGGCAGGTTCCTCAGCGTCGGGCTTCTGCGGGGTATGTGCCAAGTCCGCGCGACTCGATCGCTTCGTGTCCCCTGGAGCCGGATTGAACTTRCCAGGCCGGGCCGCATCGAGGCTTGCCTTGCTTTTCCCGTCCGCATGCGCACCGCCATACAAATCGCCGCCGTCCGTGTAGTTTTTCTGTGCCAGGGCGCCGTGCGCAGCCAAGGCGAGCACGGTAGCTAGTACCGTGCCAAATGTAGTGTCCCAACCTGTACACCGTCTTGTGAACCCGCTCATGATCTTTGCTCCGTATGGTTGGCGAAATGGTCACTAGGCAATATGCCGCGCCAAGGGTCGCCCGTTTTCAGACTATGCTTTCTCCGAGGATGCCATTTGTCTGAAATCAAACGCGTGGTGATTAGCTGCGACGTTGCAAGCCGGCGGGCCGGCACCGCTGTGCCGCCAGGCTACCGCGCTACTGCGTCACGACGTCGACGGGAAAACCCACGGTCTGCGCGAGCATAGGCACCTCGTCCTCGTTGAGCGACATGGCTTCGGCAAGCGCCCGGTGGTTCAGCCATCCGCGCGCCACTGTGCCCAGCCCCGCCGAGGCGCAATACAGGTAGACATTCTGCGCAATCGCGCCCGCGCTGACCGCAGCGAATACCTCACGCTGCTGGGGAACGAGCCCTGTCATCCGGCTATAGTTCGCGACAAGGATCAAGTCTAGCGGCGCGAGGCCGACAAAATCCTGATAGCCAGTCAGGTTGCGCGTGTCGAGCGCGCGCTTCAGTACCAGACGGTGTTGGGCAGTGTCATAGCGAAACAGGCCTTGAGGCAGCGCTACATAAATGTCGATCTCGTTCAAGCCATGAGGCGAGGGCGCGGTGCGCCCGCCGCTCTCCCGGTTGACTCCGTCGGCGGCCCACAGCAGGTCGCCGAGTTGCCGGGTGCTTAACGCTTCCTCTGTGAACGAACGGGTGCTCTTGCGTTGCCAAAGCGCGCCCATCAAGGGCAGGCCCCCGGACATATCGGGTGCGGGCAGCTCAATGTGCTTGTCAGCCTCGCCGTTTGCGGGGTGTGGCAGCAAGCCGGTGATCGGCTGGTACTGCAGCCTCTTTACTTCGCTCATGTTTTACCTCGTCCTGGAGCTCGGGATTTGCGGACCGGCCAGCGACGCGCACAGCCGGAGTCATTTGAGCTTAGTTCCGCATCGATGGCACGGCTTGATCTGCGTCAGCCCGTTCATCCGGCGTCGCCAATTCGCACTACATGGCGCCATTCATCGCTGCCCAACGGCTCCTGCACGCGCCGCTGCCACTCCAGCACCTGAAGGTCAGCGTCGGACGGGTCCCCGCCTTGGCGCGTGCGCGCGGCGATGCGTTCGCGCAAAGTAGCCAGGTCGGCATTGCAGTCGACGATGGAGAACGGCACGCCCCGGCGCGCGGCCAGCGACGCAAACCGCAGCCGCTGCTCGCGTGCAAGGAAGGTCGCGTCGGCGATCATGGGGAAGCCGGCGGCACTGCCAAGCCGGCAGATTGCCAGTAGCCGCCCGTAGACACGGGCGGTGTGTTCATCCGTGTAAAGATCGCCTTGTGCAGCGACGTGGCTACGTGGA
Organism: Cupriavidus sp. 01T418; assembly: GCF_056398885.1. Taxonomy (NCBI): domain Bacteria; kingdom Pseudomonadati; phylum Pseudomonadota; class Betaproteobacteria; order Burkholderiales; family Burkholderiaceae; genus Cupriavidus; species Cupriavidus sp. 01T418. Next base: position 1,053 of record NZ_JBFTQG010000010.1, on the reverse strand, counting down.
AGACGTTTGCGCTCAACGTCCGTGCGCACGCGCACCATGGCTGCGCCTAGCGCGAGCTGCTGGGCAACGGTGCTCTTGCCGCTGCCCGAGAGGCCATGCATGAGGGTGATCGCGCCCGGAGGCCGCGTCAGCGTGACGCTGGCCAACGCAAGCAAATCGACGCAGCGCATCTGTATCGTCGCCATTTCCGCGGCGGTGCTCGTGCCCGCCACGCTGCGCTGGTGCTCCCGCTCAAGCAGCACACGGGCGCGCGCCACGGCGCGCAGAGCCGTGTAGAACGGCAATAAAGCCAGGCCGGCATAGTCGCCGCTGCACTCCAGGTAGGTATTGATCAGGCGATAGGCAAGATCTTGCCTGCCGGCGTGCAGCAGGTCCATGAAGAGAAAGGCGGTATCGCTGATCGTGTCGATCCAGCGCAGCCCGGCATCGAATTCAAGGCAGTCGAAAGGCGTGGGCACGCCGTCGATCAGGGCGATATTGCCAAGATGCAAATCGCCATGGCACTCCCTGACATGGCCGCTCGCCAGCCGTTTTTCAAAGCCGGGGCGCAGCGAAGCGGCCCGCTCGCGCAGCAATGCCGCCAGGTGTGTCGTTGCATCGGTGGCCGATGCGAGCGCGGCAACCCTCGCGATCGCCTGTTCCGCCACCGCCGCGATCCGCTCCGGCGTGCCGTGCCCGCTGTCGGCACTGGCTACGGGCGCGGCCAGGTGGATCGCGGCAAGCTGGTGGGCCAGCGTCTCGATATGCGATGCGGTCAGCCGATCCGATTCGGCCATGGCGCAGAACAGGTCTCGCTGGCGGAAGCGGCGCATCATCACCGCATACTCCAGCGCTTCGCCAGTGCCTCCTACCCGGACATCCCGCTGGCCAGGACCCGCCACGATCGGTACCAGGCCGAGGTAGAGCGCGGCCGCCATCCTGCGATTCAGCTCCAGTTCGGCTTCGCAATCCGCTTTGCGGGCAGCCAGCGTGGAGAAGTCGACGAAGTCGAGGCACACCGGCTTGCGTACCTTGTAGGCGAAGGCGCCGGCAAGGAACACTTGGGAACACTTG
>NZ_JBFTQG010000009.1:0-159225 GCF_056398885.1 Cupriavidus sp. 01T418 | reverse complement strand
TCCATGGGACTTTTCGTTTCGCGGCGGATCGGCCAGGCTAATTTTCTCATCTGACTTATTTTCTGATTTAGTTCCCGCTTTAAAAGCACTTCAGAACTATCTTTCTGAATCAGTAAAATTGGAGCGAAAAAAATGAGCTATACCTTTACTGAAATAGAGCGCCTCAGCCTTATGGATGCCTTGCCTGGGTGCTCCGGACTTGAATTTGACCCATCCAATGGTAGATATTATGCAGTCGAATCAGCAGATCGCAACGCCGCTCCTTTCTACCGAATATTATCAGAAATTGTTGGCAATATAATATCGCGTGACGGTTATTATGATGCCGCAACATTATCCGATTTGCAAAGTGCAAAATTGTGGCTTGATGTTGCTATTGGCGCCAACAGTGGCACAGGTCCACATTCCGCATTTATTCGGGACTATACGAACCAGCAGGGCTTGCTCCGACTGGGCCGAAGCTTTAGTGCCGACGAAATGCAAGCTGCATCAAACGTCGTCGCTCGGAATCTGGTGAACGGTCTTCTTTTTGGAGAAAAAAAAGACAATCTCGCAGCTTGGACTTTGCCCAGAATCGATCAAATCGCCAGCCTGGACGCCTCGGCCATAGGCGAGACGCTGTTTGAGGACTCTCTTGGCAAAAGTGATACCGCAGTCAGTAGCAATGCGGCTTGGTCAGGGACGCTTGGGTTCAACTTGCTGGGCGGCCTAGCCCCATTCGAGACCTGGCGACTGATGACTGCGGGAGACCCAGGATCGGCGAAAGACCATACTCAAGCAAAGGCAAACACCCTGGACGACTTTAAGAATATTCTATTTGCCGTCGAGTCCTACAACACTGCACTACGGTCCGGATTTATTCAAGGATCTCTTGATTTTGTTCAATTTATCGCAGATTCACTGGCGTTTGCCGTTTCTCCAATAGTTGGTATCCCGACGGTACAAGCTGGACTAATAGCACAATATAGGATTTCCGCTTCGAATCCCGGATGGCCGTTGGGCTTTATTCGCGATATAGTGAGCCGCACACCCGAGTTGGCTGGAGTCGTAAACCTTATTACCGATGTGGGTAGTGAGCGCTTTCTGGACATGTTGGCAGGTGCCCTGCAGGGGCGCCCGGTGATCGGAGCAACGAACGCTGACAACTTGGTGAGGAATGCAAGCACGCTATTTGGCTCCATCCCGCCGGACGTATTGCATAGCCTAAAAGCGGAAATTCTCCCTGTAGATGCTGTTGCCTTGGCCTCTCGTGCGGCAGTCGACGTAAATGCACGGGTGGCGCTCTCGGCGATGTCGTTCGTTGCTGTTCAAGTCAGCGATGCAGTCGCGCAACGGTTCACGCTCTACAACGAAGAGGCCGGAAGCGGACAGATAACATCTCAATGGATCAATGATCGATCTCAAGCCCTCGTGGCATACGAGCGCTATTGGAACAGAAAGGAGACAGACGGGCTATTGAGTTGGGAGGCGGGGATACCATTCTTTCAGCTTGGTGACACCATTATCACGACCATGGGGATTGAGGGTAGCGCTGGGCAATTAGTTATTGATGGCATCGATTTTGGAATAGTTGACCCCAGCTATCTGACATTTGGGGCCGATACAAATGAAGTCCTTGCCGGAGGCTCCCGAGCCGATCGAATTTATGGGGGCGGAGGCGATGATTTAGTGTCTGGTGGTAGCGGAGACGACTATCTGGAGGGTGACGACGGACAAGACACACTGTTTGGCGGCAACGGTAACGATGTGCTCCTGGGTGGCGGCGGCGATGACATCTTAGAGGGAGGCCGTGGGGCGGACGCCCTACGCGGAGGCGCTGGAATTGATGTCTATCGCTTTCAGACCGGCGACGGCTCGGATGTGGTCATTGATGCTGATGGGCGTGGTCAAATTGTGGTTAATGGCGAAACCCTTACCGGTGGCACCGCTGTAGCAGGCGCCGGCTATTGGACAGCAACGGATGCCAGTGGGAACGAAATCCGGTTCCTAATCACCGACTCCGCCGGCGCCGGGCCCTTGACGATTGCCATGGGTGAGGACGTAATCACGGTACAGAACTACGTTAATGGTCGACTGGGCATTACCCTGCAGAGTGGCACCGTTCAGGCTCCGTCGACGACGAAATCGATTCTTGGCGATCTCTCGGCATGGGACTCCGATCCTGGCCCAGCGCTCGTATATCAGTACGACAACCTCGGCAACGTCGTTACGCTTACCAACACCCCTTCGCCCGGACGCGAGGATATCCTCTATGACAGCGCTGGCGACGATATTGTCAGTGCAGGCGGCGGGAGCGACTTCATCAACGCGTTCCGTGGCGGAAACGATATTCTTGAAGGCGGCAGCGGCTCCGACATTGTTTTGGCCGGTGCTGGCAATGATTTTCTCTTCGGAGATAGCCGAGTATCAATTACGGACGCTGTCGTGGCCGGCAGCCTTGGGGGATCGTCAACTATCCACGGCGACTGGCTCAATGGTCAGGGCGGAAACGATGTGCTAGTGGGCAGTGCACTCAAGGATTTGCTGTTTGGAGGCAACGGTAACGACATTCTCATCGGCGGCGCGGGCAACGACATCCTGGATGGAGATGACGACTACTCATCGATCACCTTCCCTTGGTACGGAGAGCGAGATGGTTGGGATATATGTATCGGCAGCGAGACCCTGCAGTCAGCGGCCGGCAATCCGTTCAATACTGGAAACGACCTGCTCTACGGAGGCGCAGGAGATGACCAGCTGATGGGTCTTCGCGGCGATGACGTGTTGTACGGCGAATCCGGCGCTGATGTACTTGTCGGCGGAGCAAACAATGACTCCCTGTTCGGCGGCGATGGCGACGACGTCATGACCGGTGATGAAGGCGTCGCCGCTTACAGGACAACCGGCATGCCGGTGGTGCAAGGCGACGATTTGCTTGATGGTGGTGCCGGAAACGATTGGATGCAGGGGGAAGGTGGCGACGATCATCTTCTAGGTGGCGACGGCGACGACACGATGTGGGGCGATGTCGGTGATCGGGTCGAGACCGAACATGACGGAAACGACTACCTTGACGGCGGCAACGGAAACGACTTGCTCGTTGGTGGTGGTGGGGACGACATCCTCTTTGGCGGTGCCGGTGATGACCAACTCTTTGGCGATGACGACTTGACGCCGGTCGCTTTGCAGGGAGATGACTACCTCGACGGCGGTGATGGGAATGACGTGCTGATCGGCTATGGCGGCAATGACTATCTCAACGGCGGCGCTGGTAGTGACTCTCTAAGCGGCGGCGACGGAAACGATGTCCTTCAAGGGGGGGCCGACAACGACCGGCTGGACGCCGGTGAAGGAAACGACACGTTGCTCGGTGGAGAGGGGGCCGATGTGCTAATTGGAGGCGGAGGAACCGATTACCTTGATGGCGGCGCGGGAATTGACTCGCTTCACGGAGACGACGGCGACGATATCCTGATTGGAGGTGCCAGCGTGGATTACCTTGCTGGCGGTTCGGGGAACGATACCTATCTGCTCAATTTGGGTGACAGCACTCTTGGCGCCGGCGGGGCGGAGACAATTGAGGATTCCAGCGGCGAGGACACAATCCGCTTCGGCGCGGGGATTGATCCGGACGCGCTACGGACTTACGGCTTAACAGACGGATCGCTCGGGATCTTGTATTCCGAGACCGATGGTGTTGTCGTGCGCGGCGGCTCGGTCAAGAAATTCGCATTTGCCGATGGCACCGCCGTCGGCCTCTCCGATCTGATCGCCCGGACATTCCGGGATCCCATTGCAAGCGCATCCCATACCGATGGCGCATTTGTGGGCGGCGGCGCCAACGACGATAGATTGAGTGCGAGCGGCGACAACGCCACCGTATATGGTGGCCGCGGCAATGACGCCATTGAACTGACTGGAGAAGCAGGCACATTGCGAATTGAAGAGGGCGATGGTCAGGACACAATTACGGGGGATGGGCTGCATCGCATCAAATTTGGCGTGGACATTCCAGCTCAAACTCTTCGCCTTCAACGCGCACAGGCCTATGACTACAATACCGGCTCCTGGGCCCACCAATATGTGCTTTCTTACGGCCACAGCGGCGGCTTGATTCAGTTTCCGGACAACGGTAACGCGGTGGGACTCATCTACGAGATGGCCGATGGCTCCGTACTCACCCATTCCGCGGTACTCGAGCAATCTGGGCTCGGCCTGATCTGGCATGGCACGGCAGCGGCCGAACATGTGATCGGGACCAGGTACGACGATTCATTGTATGGCGGCGGCGGCAAGGACGAACTGCATGGCGGCGCCGGCGACGACTGGCTCGACGGTGGAGATGGCGCCAACGTTCTCTTCGGGGACGATGGGAATGACACGCTCCAGGGTGGTGATGGCAAGACTGATGCTGATGTGCTGGATGGGGGCAATGGCAATGACGCGCTTTATGGACGTGGGGGCAACGACGCCCTGAATGGGGGGGAAGGCGACGACTGGCTCGATGGCGGTAACGGCAATGACAGTCTTAATGGCGGYGACGGCAACGACGAACTTTCTGGGGGGGCGGGTGACGATACGCTTCTCGGTGGCACAGGCAATGACAAGCTGTCCGGAGGTGAAGGCAACGACTATATCTCGGCAGGTACGGGGTTTGATTACGCCGATGGAGGCACGGGCAACGACATCTATGTACTAGACAACCTGGCCGGCGAACTTATCATCGTCGATCAATACGGCAAGAGCACCGTAGTGCTTGATGACGGTATTTCGCCCAACGACGTGAATGCCAGCTACCTCAACGGGGACGATGGGCGTCTATACCTGGCACTCAAGATCGGTGAGACCCGCACGGTCTATATCCAGCAGTCGTTCGATCAGAGTGTTCAGGCACTGCAGTTCGTCGACGCTGACGGGACGCTCCTTTCCGAGACACAATTTCATTTTGGCTCCGACCCACTCGTCTACCAAGCGCCCCGCAACCAGGCAGTCCGTATTTCAGGTGGACACGCTGATGACACTTTGATTGGCGGCGATCTCGGAGATGTCCTGACGGGCGGCGACGGCGCCGACAAGTTGGCGGGCGGCGCTGGTGCAGACACGCTCTACGGCGGAAACGGTGCCGACCTCCTTGTGGGCAATCAAGGGAATGACCAACTGTATGGCGGCGCAGGCATTGATACATATCGCATGGGCCGCGGAATGGGGGCCGACACAATCTACGAAACCGGATCGGAAGGCAGCATCCTTCAACTGGAGAAGGCCCTGTCCATTACCGACCTCGTTGCCTTCAAGACTGGTGACGACTTGCATCTCACGATCCGGAATACTTCTGCTGGCGTTCTGATCAAGGACTATTTCACTGGGCCGCAAAACTGGCAGGTTCGCACGGATGACGGAATCCAGGCAACGCTAGGCGACTTACTACAAGACTTGAGTCCGCCACCCAAGCCCTCTACCGTGACTGCGCGCTGGGACGCATACAGGACGGGGCTCAACGCAGCCTACGTTGAAGCCCTATATGGGGCGGGATATCAAACTAGCGACGGCGCATCATTCTCCCATACAAGGGTTTTGGATAGTGACTTCGACCACAATGCCTACTCGACAGACATCGCATTGAACTCGGATCAGCGATTCAGCGACGATGCGGAGATCCGCTACGGCTCCGATGGCTTTGAAACGCTTGCTTCTTCATACAAGAGCTGGAGCGAGCGACAGACCATCTCGCGATTGCAGAGCCCGATCCTTGCGACTGTGGCGGGGTCACAATATCTGTCGCTGTCTAACGGTTCTATCGCAGTCCCATTAAATTCGATGCTGATCCCAGTTTACGGAAACACCGTTTACTACAATTCACTCACAGGCGCGGCAGAGCGTGAGATTGTCGGCTACCGAGTCTATGCTCCAGCACCTGAACGTCCGACCCCTGTCTACCAAGACGAGGTAGTTACCAAGCGGTATTCGCAAAGAGATTTGCAACTGCAGCTAAATGCGCGGGAGCTGACGGGTGGAAGCTCGGATAACCATATCGCGTTTTCTGGCCAAATGATGGTTGATGCCGGCGCCGGAAACGACGTCATCATTGACAACACTAAAAGCAATCGACTCTACGGCGAGTTCCAGGCTAATTTCCGAGATCCCGTTGCAATTGGAAGTTTCCTTTATGGTAACGATGGCAACGATTTCGTGCTCGCTGGCGACCGCGACGATGTCATTGTGGGTGGGCACGGCGACGACCTGCTCTACGGCGGAAAGGGCAGCGACACCTACATCATGGAGGCAGGGGACGGACAAGACGTCATCGCAGATTTCGACACTGGTAGTCCGGCCATGGATGTACTAGAGCTTCCGGACGCCGTCTCGCTCTCATACCTTAGTGTCCGTTTTGTCGAAATGGACGCTCGGGGTCCTGGCCGCATATGGATGGATGAGAATGGCACTTGGGACACGAGTTTCGCTGCAACGCGCGCGTTCTGGGCGATGGAAGTCTCCTGGGGCACCACGGACAAGGTAACGATAGTTGTTCCCCGCGCGGATCAACTGGCGGGAAATGGAATCGAATTGTTCCAATTTTCTGATGGAACGACGGCGACTTTCGCAGATGTCAGAAATCTCGCGCCGGATATTCCCACCGTGGATGCTGACTCGCTAGACAATGTCATCCGCGCGGGCGGCATCGTCTTTGGTGGTGCCGGTAACGACACGATCACGCTCACCGAAAGTGGGTCGGCGTACGGCGACGCTGGCTTCGACTCGTTGGTTGGGAGCGATGGCGACGATATCCTCGCCGGAGGTTCTATGCCGCCCCGGATTGATTTCGATTTCGACCCCTCCAATATATGGGATGACGGTGGGATCTATGATGGGGGAAAAGGCAATGACCGGATCTATGCGACCGCGGGCAACGATGTCTTCGTATATCGTCTGGGCGACGGTTATGACACCGTGACAGACCAGCGGCACTATTGGCGCTATTTAAACTATGGCGGCCAGTATTTGGAAAACTCCGGCTGGAACAACGATGTTGACGCGCTCGAGAGCGCCCACGACGCACAACTGCGCGCCGGACATGACGTACTGCGGTTTGGCGAAGGCATCCATGCCTCCGACGTCCACCTGGAGAATGACGAGTGGGATCTTAGTGCCATCATCTCCCATCATGTGCGTGTAAATGGCCATTACTATGGCTATGACTATGACTATGACTATGACTATGACGAGGTCGAGGGGTGCGTCCAATTTGACAATTGGTTTGCAAAACTACCGGAACGGAACGGCCTGCGCACCGACGTACAAATCGAGAACCAACTCAGTCGCATCGAATTCCTTGACGGCACCGTTTGGAATATCAATCGCGACGGCACCTATTCCGTCGATGCAAGTGGCGTCCTGCAGGGGACGGAGGGGGACGATGCACTGCAGGTGACCCTGGGCAACCATCTGCTGGAGGCAGGTGCCGGCGACGATGTCCTCACAGGCGGCTCGGGTGATGACATGTTTGTTGGCGGGGCCGGCAACGACATCATCAATGCAGGCGCTGGATACGACATCATTGCGTTCAATCGGGGGGACGGCGTGGATACCGTTGCTGCAAGTGCCAAGTTCAGCAATACACTCTCGCTTGGTGGTGGCATCCGATACGATGACCTCCAGCTATCCCGTGTCGGCGATGACCTCAGGCTCAACGCAGGCGACGGGGAAGCCATTGTCTTCGAAGACTGGTACAGCAACGAGCGAAATCGCAGCGTTGGCACCTTGCAAATGATCATCGCGGACGACTACGATCCGACGGGAGATGACATGCACGCGCACCATGTTCAGCAGTTCGATTTCGGCGCGATCGTCAATCGCTTCGACGAAGAGCAGTCTTCAACACCGGAACTGTCGTCGTGGGCGCTTTCTGAATCGCTACTGGACTTTCACCTATCTGGCAGCGATGAAGCTGCGCTGGGGGGAGAACTAGCCTACCAATATGGTGCAACCGGGCAAATCGGGGCGGCCAGTTCAATGGTCGGGCTGATCTCAAGCGGAGAATTCGGTCGACGGGACCAGTCCGTAGGCGTCTGAGCGACCTCCCCGAACACGGTTGAACAAGTAACCGACCCGTCGCGCACTTTGTTAGGGTGCGTGACGGGTCGTCTCGCACTATTGTTTCTTGGCCCGCCCCAGGGGGCGATGAGAGTCTTGTCAAATCGCAGAGAATCGTCAGATCGAGTCCCAGCTAATACACCGCCGACTTTCAACAATTCTTGTTAACGGCTCGGACAGGAACCGCCGTTTTTCTTTTTCTTGTTGCCAGCGCGTCCGGGACGCCTCCATGCTCAAGCGAGGAAATCGCAATTCTTCTCGACATAGTCGGCAAGATCCAGCGAATGCTGCCGCACCAGCTTCTCGGCCAGATCCGTATCACGCGTCTCCAGCGCCTCGATAATGCGCAAATGATCGACGATGGAGCGTGAAGCACGATCACTCTGCGAGATCGTCATCTTCCGTATCGCACGCACATGGACAAAGATATTCCTGATCGAATCCATGATGACCTGCGATTTCGATAGCTGCACGATCGCCTGGTGGAAAGCGATATTCGCGTCGGAATACTCCTCGATATGCTCCGCCGGCGTGGCATCGCGAAAGCTGTCGAACATACGGCGCAACTTCACGATCTCATCGTCGCTGGCATGCAGGGTGGCAAGCCGCGCGGCCATGCTCTCCAGCGCCGCCCACACCTGGATCATCTCCACGATCTCGCGCTTGGTCTTGCGCATGATGTAGATGCCGCGCCGCGGCACCGTGCGCAGGAAACCCTCCTGCTCCAGCAGCGTCATGGCTTCGCGGATGGGGGTGCGGCTCACGCCTAGCGCTTCGCTCAGGACCCGCTCGTCCAGCCGGATTTCCTCGGTCGACTGATAGATATCGGCGTCGGCAATGGCCTGGCGCAGCATGGCGTAGGCCTGGTCGCGCAGGCTGGCGCCGGCATTGATCGGTTGCAGGGACAGGGTCAGTCCAGCTGGCTGGACGGCGGATGGGCTTTGCACAGACATGAATGGGCTCTTGTTGATACCAGCGCCTTGGCACACAGGACCGTGGCCACCGGCTTACCGCCTAGCTTACCAAAGCCAGCCATCGCATGAGTCAAATGCATAGCAAAATGCACAACTGACATAAATAGGCCACCAGCATTTACGGTTTTACGTATATGGTATATCACATGGTGCGCCGCCGTAACTGGCCGGCGCCACCATTTCCTCCCGGAATGCCTGCCTGGCCATCCCGCTCAAGCCGCCAGCGCCATCCTTTCGCGTTGCTTGATCAGGCCAAGCACAGCGTCCACCATCGGCGTGGGCTGCTGCACCAGCTGCCCCATTTCCTGCACCACGGTCAGCAGGGGATCGATCTCCATGGCGCGCCCTGCTTCCAGGTCCTGCAGCATGGAAGTCTTGTGCGCGCCGACCGCTCCGGCGCCATCGATGCGCCGTTCCACATCCACGCGAAAATGCACGCCGAAGCGCTCGGCGATCGCCTGCGCTTCCAGCATCATCGCGCGCGATAGCCCACGGGTGGCGGGATCGGAGGTGATGATATCCAGCGTGGCATGCGTGAGCGCGCTGATCGGGTTGAAGCAGAGATTGCCCCACAGCTTGAGCCAGATTTCGTCGCGGATATTGTCGCGGATGGGCGCGTCCAGGCCGGCCGCCACCATCATTTCGCTGAGGTGGCTGACGCGGGCCGACTTGCTGCCGTCGGGTTCTCCGAGTGGGAATTTCTTGCCGTAGACATGGCGGATCACACCGGGCTCGGCAATCTCGGCGGCGGGATAGAGCACGCAGCCGATCGCGCGCTCCGGCCCCAGGCCGCGCCACTGCCGCCCGCCCGGGTCCACGCTTTCCAGCGTGGTACCGGCAAGCGGACCACCGTGCTGGTGGAAATACCAGTAGGGAATGCCGTTGACGCCGGTCACCACCGCCGTCCTTGGCCCAAGCAAGGGCTGCATCAGGTCCACCACGCCGGGGACAGAATGCGCCTTCAAGGTGATGAAGACGTAATCCTGCGGCCCCAGTTGGGCAGGGTCGTCGGTGCAGTTGACGCTGGCTACCCGCTCCTCGCCTTCGCTCAGCAGGCGCAGGCCGTTGGCCTTCATTGCGGCGAGATGGGGGCCGCGCGCGACCAGGCTGACTTCGGCGCCCGCCAGGGCAAGCTGCACGCCGATATAGCCGCCGATGGCGCCGGCACCATAGATACACACTTTCATCAGTCGTCTCCCGGTGGGTTTTATGGATAGATATATCACATACTATATTCCAGCGAGGCGGAGTACAACCTGAATCTGCGCGTGACCGGGCGTGAGGCGCAAATGGGGGCTGCCCACATGCGCACGCCCACACTGGCGCAGCATGGCGTCTCGCAATTCACACGCCAGAAATGCCAGTTGCAACACTTTCCTTTATCCTTTTCAGAACTTTCTATCCCCCGCTGCGTCTTTTGATGTTCTGCCCACTCCGGCGTCATGCGCCAAGGAACACCTGCCCTCGATGATGAATCGCCGCACCCTGCTTGTTTCCGCGACTGCTTCCGCCGCGCTGGCGGCCCTCGGCATTACGCCATCCGTGCTCGCTGCCGGCAGGATCAAACTGGGCGATGCCCGTCCCTTCAGCTTCGACACCCTGATAGAACGCGCCCGCACCCTGGCCGGCCAGGCTTACACGCCACCCGCCTCGCCACCGGCTGACGTCCTCGCCAAGATCGACTACGAAGCGCACGGCAAGATCCACTTCAAGACCGAAGACGCACTGTTCGCGGACGGGCCCGGCCAATTCCCGGTGACCTTTTTCCACCTGGGCACCTTCTTCCGCCAGCCGGTGCGCATGCACGTGATCGACATCACCAAGGGCGCGCCGGCCGAGCGCGAGATCGTGTACGACGAGTCGTATTTCGACATGCCGGCCGATAGCCCGGCACGCAAGCTGCCGCGGGGCAGCGGCTTTGCCGGTTTCCGCTTCCAGGAGAGCCGCCTGGGCGACCAGAAGAAACTGGACTGGAAGAAGAACGACTGGGTGGCCTTCCTCGGCGCATCCTATTTCCGCGCCATCGGCGAGCTCTACCAGTACGGCCTGTCCGCGCGCGGCATTGCCATCGACGTGGCCGAGGCCGGCAAGCCGGAGGAGTTTCCGAACTTCACGCATTTCTATTTCGAGACGCCCGCGGGCAACGGCGATGCCGTCACGGTCTACGCCCTGCTCGATGGGCCCAGCGTGGCTGGCGCATACCGCTTCGTCATGCAGCGTGGCAAGGGCGTGCTGATGGATATCGACTGCGCGCTGTTCCTGCGCAAGGATATTGCGCGCCTGGGCCTGGCGCCGCTGACCTCGATGTGCTGGTTCACGGAAGCCATCAAGGGCACTGCCGTGGACTGGCGCCCGGAGGTGCACGATTCCGACGGCCTGGCGATCTGGAACGGGGCCGGCGAGCGTATCTGGCGCCCGCTCAACAACCCGCCGCGCACCATGGTCTCCAGCTTTAGCGACGACAATCCACGCGGCTTCGGCTTGCTGCAGCGTGATCGCAACTTCGATCACTACCAGGACGGCGTGCACTATGAACGGCGGCCCAGCCTGTGGGTCGAGCCGCGCGATGGCTGGGGCGCGGGTGTGGTGCAACTGATCGAGATTCCGACCAACGACGAGATTCACGACAACATTGTCGCGATGTGGGTGCCAAAGGCGCCGGCCAAGGCCGGCAGCAACTTCCGCCTGCGCTACCGGCTGCAGTGGCTGGCCGACGAGCCCTATCCCAGCCCGCTGGCGCGATGCGTCGCTACCCGCCTGGGCAACGGAGGGCAACCCGGGCAGCCCCGTCCACCAGGCGTGCGCAAGTTCATGGTGGAGTTCAAGGGGGCGCCGCTGGAAAAACTGCCGTACGGGACCAAACCCGAAGCGGTACTGGCCAGCTCGCGCGGCAGCATCTCCTACGTATTCACGGAAGCGGTGCCCAATGGCGTGGCCGGGCACTGGCGTGCCCAGTTCGACCTGACCGCCGACGGCAAGGAGCCGGTCGAACTGCGCCTGTTCCTCCGCCTGGATGGCAAGCCGCTGTCGGAGACCTGGCTCTACCAGTACCACCCCTTCAACTCGCCGGCGGGTTATGGCGCGTGAGGGTTGGCGCGCCCGGGTGGCCGCCGCCCCTGACGGGCTGTTGACCGACATACCGCCGGCGTGATGTTGCCGGGCGTGGAGCAGGTATCATCACGGCAATCAGGCAGGCGGATGTCCGCCCACTCCGGCGGCCACGCATTGCAACATCACGACGACAACACGCAACGACCACGGCTTCGCCTGTCTCCCATGACTTCCGCAGATCTCGCCGGCGCCGCCGGCACCGGACCCGACGACTCCCTGCCCCGAGCCGAGCGGGCCTACCAGCACCTGCGCAACGCCATCCAGGCGGGGCAACTTCCCTCCGGTACGCGCCTGCGCGAAGTGGAACTGGCGGCATCGCTGGGCCTGTCGCGCACGCCGGTGCGCGAAGCGCTATCGCGCCTGGAATCCGAAGGCCTGGTAGTGAACGAGCCCAACCGCGGCATGATGGTGACCCGGCTCGACGCCAGCATGGTCAGCGAGCTGTATGTCATGCGCGAGGTGCTGGAGGGCACCGCCGCCGCGCTGGCCGCGCGCCACGCGACCGACGTGGAAATCTCGCTGCTGCGCGATATCGTCCAGCGCGACCTCGCCATCGCCGACCAGCCCGACAAGCTCGCCGCCAACAACCGGCTCTTCCACGAAACCCTGCACCGTTGCGCGCATAACCGCTACCTGCTCAAGACGCTGCGCTCCCTGCACGAGTCGATGGCACTGCTGGGCCGCACCACGCTGGCGCTGCCGGGACGCGCCCGGGTCTCCTACGAGGAGCACATCGCCCTGGTGGAAGCGCTTGAGCAACGCGATCCCGCGCTGGCCGAACAGATCACGCGCCGGCATATCCAGCAGGCCTACAAAGCGCGCCTGTCGATGTGGATCGAAGAGCAGTCCGAGTCCTGAGGCGCCGGGGTTCGGCACTGAAATAAAAAAAACCGGCCAATAAGCGTCACGCTCGACTGGAGCGACGGGTTGGCCGGTCTTGCCGCGTGGAAGCTTCCACGCCGGTTTCACGTTGTGCCTGCCCTCGCTTGCTACGCGCGCTGAGGCGCGGCGCGAGCGGCAGATATACAGCCGTCAAACCAAAACTACATACATCAACAACAAACAATGATTAACTACAGCGCGCTACAGCAGTAATCTGCTCTTGACTCTCGAAGCTTGATTCGGTGCTCTGGTGATTTGGCAATCAGCCGTTCGCGTAGGCGATCTTTGCCTTGCGAGCCTGGTTTTGCAGGCGGCCAAGCACGTGCTGCACGGCGGCGATGGCGTTCTTCATGTCATCGATGAAGGCAGGGCTGCGGGGAGCCAGCTCACGCTCGATCAGTTCGCGTTCGAGTTGGTCGGTCATCTTGAGGTCGGTCTGGGTGTTCATGGCTTTCTTCCTTTCAGGGATAACCCTCATCGGGTTTTCCCTAGTATAGCAAAAGAAATGACGCAACGCAGCATTAGGTGATAGTGCGTATGCGCGTAAGCCACAGTGGACGAAGAAGCCAGGTTATTGCGCTTATTTCGCCACTTACCACACCTTTGTTACAAATAGATAACTTTAAATGATAAGGCGCGCCAGAAAAACCTGCCGCTCCTGCCCTCACGCCTTTGCCAGGATCTCCCGAATTGCGCTCTCGAAGGCTTCCACCGGCTGCCCGCCGCTGACCAGGTATTGGTCATTGAAGATGATGGATGGCACGGAACGGATGCCCATGTCCTGGTACTGCTTTTCCATATCGCGGACTTCGGTCCCGTACGCGTCACCGGACAACACCGCACGTGCCTTCTCGGGATCAAGACCGGCTGCAGTTGCCGCCTCGACCAGGACCTCGTGATTGCTGGAATCCTTGCCCTCGGTGAAGTACGCGTGGAACAGCGCCTTCTTCAGCGGCAACTGATGTCCTTCCAGTCCCGCCCAATGCAACAGGCGATGCGCGTCGAACGTGTTGTAGACGCGCGTACGCGGGCCGAATTCGAATCCGACGTCCACGCCGCGCTGCTTGATCATGGCCTGGCTTTGTGCGATTTCGGCTTCCGTGCGGCCGTACTTGCGCGCCATGTATTCCTGGATTGCTTCGCCTTGCTGCCCAATCCCCGGATTGAGTTCAAACGGGCGCAGGGTGATATCGGCCGAGACTTCGTCTGCGAGCCGTGCCAGCGCCTGTTGCAGTGCACTCAGGCCAATGGCGCACCACGGACACGCCACGTCGGAGACAAAATCGATTTTCAGTTGCTTCATGGTGCGCTTTCCCGATACACAGTTCATCACGACGCATCAGAGTAGCCGCAATCGCCAATGCGTGCAGCGCACATCCCCGGGAGCGTTGGCGCATTGAACCCAATTGGCCTTATCGATATGTGTCCGGCCCATGCTTCGCCGCCCGGCAAGGCTCGATGGAACGGGTCTTGCGTGCGCAGTTTCGCCATCCTCCGCCGATGACCGGAACGAAACGTGAAAGCTTTCCCGCAAAGAGCCCACTCCTCAATCGCCGCGCTGCGCGGTAATATATCTGTCACAGGTCATCGGCGCGCGATGAACCAGATCAAACAAGGAATGAAGCGCACTATGGAAGAAGGCTCGGCTGCGCCACTAGAGATCGTCCCTTCCCTACCACTCGTTTCGAGTGATGTTCGCGGCGCCCCGTCGGATTTCCTTGCCGGCGTGAGCACCAATAACGGTACCAGTGAACAGCAGCTTTTGCTGAACCGTGAAGCGAGCCAGTTGGAGTTCAACCGGCGCGTGCTCGCGCAGGCGGAGAATCGCGACGTCCCGTTATTGGAGCGCCTGCGCTTCCTTTGCATCTTCAGCAGCAACCTCGACGAGTTTTTTGAGATCCGCGTCGCCGGCCTCAAGGAGCAGATCAAGCTGCAGGCACCCGCTGTCGGCCCGGACGGGCTGGACACCCGGCAAGTCTATGCACTGGTCAGCGCGCGCGCGCGCAAGATGGTCGCGGAACAGTACCGCCTGTTCAACGAGGTGCTCGTCCCCGAGCTGGACCGGGAGGGAATCCGCTTCCTGCGGCGGCCGCACTGGACGCAGGAACAGGCGGAGTGGATCCGGGCCTATTTTTTCCGCGAGCTGATGCCGATGCTGACCCCGATCGGCCTGGACCCGGCGCATCCCTTCCCCCGCGTGCTCAACAAGAGCCTGAACTTCGCGGTGGAACTGGATGGCAGGGACGCGTTCGGCCGGCAAGCCGGCGCGGCTATCGTCCAGGCGCCGCGGGCACTTCCGCGCGTGATCCTGTTGCCCGAGGAGATTTCCGGCTGCAAGCACGGCTTTGTGTTCCTGTCGTCCATTCTGCATGCCCACGTCGGCGAGCTGTTTCCCGGCATGCGCGTGCGCGGCTGCTACCAGTTCCGGGTCACCCGCAACAGCGAGCTGTTCGTCGACGAGGAAGAAATCAAGAACCTGCGCGCTGCGCTGCAGGGCGAGTTGCCGCAGCGGCATTATGGCGATGCGGTACGGCTTGAAGTCGCGGACAACTGCTCCGACGAGATGACCAGGTTCCTGCAGAACCAGTTCGGGCTGGAGGAGCCCGAGGTGTTTTCCGTGAATGGCCCGGTCAACCTGGTGCGGCTGWTGTCGGTGCCTGACTGCGTGGAACGCGAGGACTTGAAGTATCCCCCATGCCGGCCCGGCTTGCCGAAGTCGCTGCAAGGCCAGCCGGACATGTTCCGCGCCATCCGCGACGGCGATATCCTGCTGCACCATCCGTACCAGTCGTTTGCCCCCGTGGTGGACTTTATACGCCAAGCCGCGGAAGACCCCGACGTGATGGCCATCAAGCAGACCGTGTACCGCGCCGGCAGCGACTCGGCGCTGCTGCAGGCGCTGATCGGCGCCGCGCGCCGGGGCAAGGAAGTCAGCGTGGTGGTGGAGCTGCTGGCCCGCTTCGACGAGGAAGCCAATATCAACTGGGCGGCCCAACTCGAAGACGCCGGCGCCCACGTGGTGTACGGCGTGGTTGGCTACAAGGCGCATGCCAAGATGGCCATGGTGGTGCGGCGCGAAGGGAAGAAGCTCAGGCGCTACGCGCATTTGTCCTCTGGCAACTATCACTGCCAGACCGCCAGGAATTTTACGGATTTCGGCTTGTTCACTTGCAAGGAAGCCGTCGTCGAGGATGTGGCGAACGTCTTCTCCCAGCTGACCGGACTGGGCCATCCAGGCACGCTCACCCACTTCTGGCAAGCGCCGTTCACCATGCACACGGCATTGCTCGACGCCATCCGCCGCGAAGGCAGGCACGCCAAGGCTGGCCGCAAGGGGCTGATCATCGCCAAGATGAACGCCCTGATGGACCCGGCGATCATCCAGGCTCTCTACCAGGCATCCTGCGACGGTGCGCGGATCGAACTGATCGTACGCGGCGGCTGTGCGCTGCGCCCCGGCATGCCGGGCCTGTCGGAGAATATCCGGGTGCGCTCGGTGCTCGGCCAGTTCCTCGAGCATGCGCGGATCTTCTACTTCTACAACGACAAGGCCGAAGACGTGCGGCTGTCCAGTGCAGACTGGATGGAACGCGACTTCTTCCGGCGCATCGAAGTGTGCTTCCCCGTGCTGGACAAATCGCTCAAGAAGCGTGTGATCGAGGAAGGCCTGAAGATCTACCTGAAGGACAACCGCGACACCTGGGAAATGGACTCGGACGGCAATTACCGGCGCCGCCGTGGCCGCCATACGGTCTCCGCCCAGAGCGCGCTGATCGCGGCGCTGGCATGATGCCGGCGATGCTTGCCAGGCGTTGGCAAGCATCGCCACGGGTCTCCAGTCAATGGCCGGCGCTCTGGCCACCGTCGACGTGCAGGATCTCGCCTGTGACGAAGGGGGCGGAATCGAGGTACAGCACCGCGTCGACAATATCGCGCATCTCGCCCATATGGCCCACTGGATGCAGCGCGCCCAGTGCCTCGTGGGTTTCCGGCGCGTGCATCGGCGACTTGATGATGCCGGGCGCGACCGCGTTGGCGCGGATACCGGTCTTGGCGTACTCGATGGCAAGCGATTTGGTCGCCGCATTCAGGCCGCCCTTGGTCAGCGAGGTCAGCACCGACGGCACCCCGCTGATCGCATGGTCGACCAGGCTGGTCGTGATGCTGACCACGTGGCCGCTGCGGTTCTTCTCCATTTCGGCGATGGCCAACTGCGTAATGTGGAAGAAACCTGTCAGGTTGATGCCCGTTACGGCCGCATAGTCCTCGTCGGTATAGCTGGTGAACGGCTTGGCGATGAAGATGCCGGCGTTGTTGACCAGCGTATCGACACGGCCGAACTTTGCCACGGCTTCGGCGATGACGCGGCGGGCCGTGGCTGGATCGGCGATGTCGCCGGCGACTGCCAGGATGCCCGGGTCGTCAGACGGCTTGATGCTGCGCGCCGTCGCCACCACGTGGTGACCGCGCTCGCGGAACGCCTTGACCAGTTCAGCGCCAATGCCTTGCGATGCGCCCGTGATGACTACGACTTTCTGCGATGCACTCATTTTGAACCTCGATGTAGTTGGAATCGGCTTGCTTGCCGATCGGGCGGGTGGCTCCGATGGGTTCCAATCTAGGCGATTCACTTTGGCCTTCACAGACCTCGACAGAACAAACACTTATGCGCGGCAAGTACAAATAGAGCGCCGACCTCTGCTGGCGGGAACAGCGAGAGTCGCCTGTCGGTCAAGGCCACAGACGCCGCCATGCACCATTCGCGAGCAGAACCATAGGCCGCGCCGATCAATGCATCCACGGCCTTCTCATATCGGCAAAATTCTGCACCCGGCGATCAGTCGCGATGGATGCAGCGTGCGCGAACGCGTGCGTCGCAGACTTGTTCCGCCATGTATCAATTCAAGTTCTCCCGGGCGGCTTTATCGGGGCGGACGGCGCTCCTATAGTTCGATCCAAGGCTGGCCGCGGCAACACAGCTAATGCCGCAGGCGCCTCAATCCGACCGCGAATTCAGGAGAACAGAGATGTCCGACAAGACGATTGCGACCAACGGCGCCACTAGCGGGACCCCGGCCGGGAAGCTGGAACTGCCCGCGCCGCCGCAACCACTTGGGCGCTACACAGCCGTCAGCCGCGCCGGCGATTTGCTGTTCATTTCCGGTCAACTCCCGCTGCGCGATGGCAAGGTGGTCTGGAAAGGCGAACTCGGCAAGGACCTGACGATCGAGGAAGGCAAGCAGGCCGCCGAACTGGCCGCGCTGAACGTGCTGGCCCAGATCGATAAATACCTGGGCGGCGGATTCGAGCGCCTGGACCATATCGTCCGGCTGGACGGCTACATCACCAGCGCAGCCGGATTTGTGGACCAGCCGGCAGTGCTCGACGGCGCGTCGAACTTGTTCGCCGACGTGCTCGGCGAAAAAGCCGGCCACGCACGCGCGGCATTCGCGCAATCCCGGCAGCCTGGCAATGCCGCGGTGATCCTGGTCGTTATCGCTCAAATCAAGAGCGAGTGATCGCGCTGCCTGACCTTCCGGGGAAAGACGCATGAAATCTGTTGCCCAACAAATTGGCGTGGGCCTGGCCCTGGCGGCCAACCTCGGTGCCGGCACGGGATGCATCCGGAGGATCGGATCTACACCGTGATCGGCCGCGAATCGGAATGGCCAAGAACTTCGCCCGCCGTGCATGTCGCCCAAGGCTCTGTCCAGTTACCGCTTCAGCAGAGGCGTGACGACCTGCTCCAGCCGCTCGGCAGTCCAGGCCGGACTGGCGTCATCCCAGCCGTTATCGGCGAGCATCCCCGCGCGGTCGATGGTGAAGTTCACTGGAAGACGCCAGACCCGGCCGTAGCCGCCCGCGTAGGCACCACCCAGCAGCCCTACCGGAAAGGCGAGGCTCGCAGCCATCTTGCGCACGTCGGCGAGCGAGTCCGGCGTGTCCAGGCTGAACCCGAGCACGGTCAGCCCTTCGCCGGCGTGAGCCGCCGCATAGGCCGACAAGACAGGAAGCTCCGTGTGGCACGGGCCGCACCACGTCGCCCAGAACGTGAGCACGACTACCTGGCCTTGCAGGCTCCGCGTATCGATGCTGCGCCCGTCGAGCGTGCGCAGCACCAGCGGTGGCGCAGGCCGCCCCACCGCCAGGCTCTCCGCCCTCGCCGATGTATGCCAGCCAGCAAGAGAAGGTCCGCAGGCAAGAGCGGCAGCCTTCCGGATCCAGTCGCGACGAGACGAGAGGTCAGAACGCATAGGACACCCCCAAGTTGCCGGTCCAGCGCGGGAAGAGTTGATACCCCTGAAGATTGCTATAGATTGACTTCTGCAGAAAGGCGTACATGCGCACGTGCTCGCTCACGGCGACGGTGACCCCGGGGCTCAGGTAGAGCACGCTACCTCCTGTACTGATGGTATCGGCAAGTGCGCCCTGGTCTGAGCTCTTGTGAGTGAAATTGAACTGTAGTTGGGGCACCACCTTCGGGTTGGCTACGTAGCGCAGGCCGGTGCTCACGGTCAGGAGATTGCCGGGACGATAGTCCGCATTGAAGTCGTGCAGCCGTTGCATCACCGCCGCCTGGAATTGGCCATTGATGAAGGCGTCGAAATTCTGGCTGACCGGCTGGTAATAGTACGCGCCAAGAATCAGGTCGGTGCTGCCGGTACCGGGCTGCAGGCTGGCATCGAGCGCCTGGCCCGCAGCCGCATTCGGGCCTGACGAGAAGAACACCGGGCTGCGCCCCACGGTGGCGCCGGTGGCGACATTCTGGCCTCCGTAGGCGCCCGTGGGCAGCTTCACGCCCAGTTGCACGCCCAGGTTTCGGGTGGGCAGGAAACCCTGGTAGGTGCCGATGAGCTTGATATCGCCCAGGCCACTGGCGGCCACACCACTCACGTTGTCCGGCGTGAGCTGGTCGGAGGTCGCGTTGCCGTACGTGGTGTGGCTGCGGTCGATGATGGGAACGATCGTGCTGAAGCTCCAGCTACTATTCGGGCTGTAGCTCAGGCCCAGGTTGTAGTAACGGTTGATTGTCTGCTTTTCCACCTCCTGGTTGCCGCCAGCGTCGTTGATGGCGGCAGCCTGCGTGGCGGGGACGGATCCTGTCCCATGGCGCAGTTGGTTCTGGTTGATGAAGCTGTAGTCGAAGCTGATGCGCCAGCCCGGCATTGTGGAGTAGCCCATGGCGGCATCGGCGCTGAGTGAGCAGCCGCAGGTGGCGCAGGCGAACGCAAACGAGGGAAGCAGCAAGGCGGCACCTGCGGTGCCGGCGCGAAGGATCGGATTCATGGTGTTCAGGGCAATACGGGGGCGGACCGGTGGTCCGCCCGTGGCATGGGCGCGCGCCCGTGGAGCGCGCGGGCGATCAAGCGAAGCCGATCATGCCAAGGGCGGCGCTCGGGCCGTCGCGCGAAGAATGCCGGGAGGCCGATAGGCATCCGGCTGTAACACCGGCCGCACAAGGCCAAGCTGTCTCAGGTGAGGCTGAAAGACAAACGGCACGTGCGGTATTGCAACGGTGCTGCCGAGGTCCGCGCAGACCAGGCAGCAGAGGGAATCGTCGAGGCTTTGGTGGCTGCCGGGGACATCCTGGCTTGTTGACGTCTGATCGTCCGCCGAGACGACACGTATGCCGCTTGCACTGCAGATCGAGTGATCTATCATTCCCCCGGCCGCTTGCCCGTGGGCCATCGGCGGCCATGGCGAGTGCAACGCCATGCCCAGCAGCGCGAGCCAGAAAATGAGCCGATGGGTGAAGGACATGTTGCGCCGTGAAAATGGGTGGCTGATTATAGTGGCGAGCCGTCGCCTGAAAGGACTCTTTGGGCTTGATTCAGTTGGAACGGGATGTGACATCGAGTCGCACTCACTACCACTGGATCGGCCTTTGCGCCGACTGTCATCGCAGATGGCCCCCTGTCCTCGCATAACGTCAGCTTATGCCTCATTGCCCTGCGCACTGTACGTTACGCCACGTTCTTCCGAGAAACCAGCACGACGTCGTCTGTCGTCGGTCGGTATTGGCCGAGCGGGGTGGTAAGTTGTACTAACCCTTTGCCGACAGAGTCCACCGCGTCACTGGAAAAACTCGCGTAGAGACGGTGCTTGATAGATCAAGGTGAAGAGTACGACGAACAACAATCCGAAGGTATCGCTGCAACCCAAATCTCTTCGTGAGGGTCAGTCCGGCATGTCATCGGCATGCGACCGATGGCCGGCAGGCATCCGGCTGACATGGCAATCTGGCTGAGGAGTTCTGCCACGCAGTTGATTGCCACGACGATGAGGCATCCTTCCAACAACGCTCTGCGCAAAGATCGCAGCAGTGGGCAGCGTGTTCCCCGTTGAATCCGTGTAGTGGTCAAGTTATTTCGGACAGGCAGATAGAATCCGGTTGCTGTGGGCCGTGCGTTCCTGCCTGAGTCGCCCGAGCTCGCGGTGCAAGCGCCGCTCATCTTCCTGCTGTGGTGTCGGCACCCGCGCGACTGCCCACACGCGTCGCTCGCCAGCGTGGTAACGCATCAACATGGAGAGCAGCTTGTCGCCGTCGAGCCGGTCGGTCTTCGTGCGTCGCGCGCGGCGGTTGACTTCAATACTGGACGAGTCGACCACCAGGTTTTGGATACCTTGCTCCGTGAGCCATCGGTGCAGCCAGAAGCCATCGCGGCCGGCTTCGTAGCAACTGCGCACTGGGGCTTGCGGCGCCAGGCCACAGCGTGCTTTGGCCTTGGCGATCACTTGCAGGACTGAATTCAGGTCGCCAGCCACCAGCGTATGCCGGCTCGGTCCATGCACGCCGTCGACTTCACGCTCGATCTCGGCACCCAAGCCAGCAGGCAGTTGCGAGCCATGGGCGTCCCACCAGTGCTTCCAGGATCGGTCCCCGATATGGGCAACCCGGAAGTTGTGCAATACCAGCAGCGAATGAGTCTTTCAGGAAATTGTAGGCGTCCACCACCGTAACCATGGTGTCCAGGCGAGCGACATCCGACAAGCTCTGCCCGTCCTCGTCCGTGAAGGTAAAGGTTTCCGCCACGGGTAGTGGCTCGGAAATCCCCGTCGATTCAATCACCAACTGATCGAACTTTCCTTCCTTGGCCGGACGGTTCACTTCGAGCAACAGGTCTTCGCGCAATGTGCAGCAGATGCACCCATTGCTCATTTCCACCAGTTTCTCGTCGGTTCGAGACAGCTCCGCGCCACCATCGCGCACCAGTGCTGCGTCGATGTTGACTTCCGACATGTCGTTGACGATGACGGCCACACGGCGGCCTTCTCCGTTGTTCAAGATGTGGTTGAGCAGCGTTGTCTTGCCGGCGCCAAGGAAGCCGGACAGAACGGTGACGGGAAGAAGGGGTTGTTTTATTCATCTGTTCGCGCGGGAAACATCGGCCTTCAGGCCGATGAGGGATAGCGCGCGACGCGTAGCGTCG
Organism: Cupriavidus sp. 01T418; assembly: GCF_056398885.1. Lineage (NCBI taxonomy): Bacteria > Pseudomonadati > Pseudomonadota > Betaproteobacteria > Burkholderiales > Burkholderiaceae > Cupriavidus > Cupriavidus sp. 01T418. The sequence continues at coordinate 136,757 of NZ_JBFTQG010000009.1, read as the reverse complement.
CCCCTGTGCCCGCTCTCCTTGGCGATGGCGCGCGAGACACTTGGCATAGGCGGCGAAACCGCCTGCCGGGTAGAGTTGTGCCCTTTTGATTTCCGGCCTCTGCGGCCACTCCCAGAGCGCTAGCCAAGGCCGGAACTGCAGGAATTAGCACGCGATGGCGCCACGCCGGGCCGGCCAAAGCCCTGAGGCTCAATAACCGAGCTTTGTCATGGCTTTGCAATATCTTCCGTTCTCTGAAGCGCCCCCTACCAGCGCGAATTCTGTCACTAGTCGCACTAATGGTGTCACCCGACAAATCTCGTCCTTGAAAAACCCGGATTACTGTATATATTTACAGTTACTGTATGGATAGACAGTGTTTACGGGAGCCCATCATGGAACATCTGGTCCGGGTACAGAACGAATACGACAGGCAGGTCCTGGCCTGGCTGCGCGCTCGCGTCGGCGATGCGGTGGTGCAAGCGGCGGCGCAGCGGCTGGCGGGAGAGCGCAAGCCTTACCTTTCCACAATCTGCCGCAGCCTGAATATCACGCCGCCGAGCCGCCGCACTTTGCACGCCCAGTCGAACCGCGCCAGCCGGGAAGTCGGGGATCGCTACCTTGCCTCGATCCGGCAACTGCTGGCGCGGCCGGCACCGGCGCAGTCCCACGCCCCGCAATACCAGCAGCCGCATTAGTGAAGCCCCTCAATGCCGGTGTTGAGCGCGCTCGGCCAGCACCTGCCTGGCCGCCAGCGCCGCGTTGATAGCCCGCGGAAATCCCGCATAGGCCGCGAGATGGATAATGGCCTCCACCATTTGCACCTGCGTGCCGCCCACGTTCAGCAAGCCGTGCATATGCACCTTGAGCTGCGGCGTGGCCGAACCGATCGCCGTCAGTGCGGCCACGGTAACCAGTTCCCGCGAAACCAGGTCGAGCCCTGGGCGGGCATAGATGTCGCCAAAGGCGAACTCGACGATAAAGCGGCCGAGGTCCGGCGCGATGTCCCGGAGCGAATCGAGCACGCGCTCCCCCACCTCCCCGTCGATCTCGCGCAGACAGGCAAGCCCCGCGTCGAAGCGAGACCCGGCCGGCGCCGGCGCGGGATTGCCCGTGTTCGCGGCGACGCCCTCCTTCGCAAAGACTTCCCGGGCAACGGCACTGCCGTTGAGCGCCACCGGAAATCCGGCGTACACGACCAGATGATGCATCAGCTCAACCAGTTCGTCCGGTGTGCAGCCCGCATGCAGCGCACCTGCCAGATGAAATCTGAGTTGCGGCTCAAGCCCGCCCATGGCCGCGAGCGCCGCCACGGTAATGAGTTGCCGCTGCCGCAACGCCAGCCCAGGGCGTGGGTAGATCTCGCCGTAGACGAAGCCGATCGCCATGGTGGCGAGGTCAGGCGCGATATCGCGCAATGCCTCAAGGATGGAGGGCTCGGCGGTCTGTTCGAGGGCGGCCAGCTGGGCGCGGCCAAGCGTCACGGTCTGCGTGTTCATGGGACTTCCTTTTCCGGTTTGTGCCTGGAATCTCCTGATTCGTCAGGACAGTGAGGCAAGCTTAGCGAGCGCGTTGGCGCGCCGCCAATGCCTTCGGCGTGATACCTTTGGCGTATCACAAGGACATCCCATGCAAACCCGGCTGGAACTCTGGCAGTTAACCTACTTCGTGGCCGTTGCGGACGAACTGAGCTTTCGCCGCGCGGCGGAACGCCTGTCGATCACGCAGCCGCCACTGACGCGGCAGATCCAGGCGCTGGAGGAAACCATCGGCGCGCGCCTGTTCGAGCGGGATCGCAATGGCGTGGCATTGACACCAGCGGGCAGCCGCCTGCTGCCCGAGGCACGCGAACTGCTGGCCAGTGCCGATGCCTTGCTCGCCCGTGCCCGGCAGCGCGCCACGCGCAACAACGGGCTGCGGCTGGGCATCACCACCGTGCTCGATGCCGCCCTGTTCACCTGGCTCGCGCCGGCGTTGGAGGCACAGGCACCGGAGGTCCGGCTGATGCAGAAGCGCCAGATCTCGCAGCAATCGATCGCCGACCTGCGCCGCGGCGCGCTCGACGCGGCACTGATCGGCCTGCCGTGCGCCACCGGCGAACTCGTGGTGGAACGCCTGTTCGATGACCCGCTGGTGTTAGCGTTGCCGGCCACGCACAGGCTGGCGAGGCGCAAGCGCATCTCATTGCTGGAACTCGGGTCCGATCCGTTGTTCTGGGGCCAGCGGCGGCTGAATCCTGCCTACTTCGACCACTACGAGGCCGTCTTCCGCGCGCTGGGCCATGCACCGCCGCGCGTGCCGGAGCCGGCGGACCATCACGTGCTGCTGGGCCTGATCGCCGATGGCCAGGGCGTGGCGCTGGTGCCGTCCTCGCTGCAGGCGATGGCGCGTACGGGCGTCGTCTACAAGAGACTCAAGGAACACGCGGACCTGCAGGTCGGCGTAGCCGTGGCCTATGCCGCCGGCAATCCGGCTCCCGCGCTGCCGGTGCTCCTCGAAACCCTGCGCGCCCGCTATCGCCCGGCCCCGCGCCGCTGAGCGCCAGAGGCTGGCCGCCCGCCCTCTCCCTCTTTCCCTGCCCGCCTACCCTGCTGGCGTCAGGGTTTCCTTGACTTATCCATCCCTATCAATGACAGTTAATCAAGATACGTTCTCTTATTAAGAACGATATTGACCAAGCGATTGACCAAAGCCAAAGCAAAGGACTGCCGTGGATCTGGCCGAACTAGAGATTTTCCGGGCCGTCGCGCTGGAGGAAAGCGTGACCAAGGCCGCCAAGGCCCTGGACCGCGTGCAGTCGAACGTGACCACGCGCGTCAAGCAGCTTGAGGAGGAACTCGGCGTCGCCCTGTTCCTGCGCGACAGCAAGCGCATGACGCTGACGCCCGAGGGCCAGCGCTTCCTGGGTTATACCGAGCGGCTGCTGGCGCTGGCCGAAGAGGCCCGGCAATCGATGCACGGCGCTGTACCGTCCGGCACGCTGCGCGTGGGCTCGATGGAAAGCTCGGCCGCCAGCCGCTTGCCCCGTGCGCTGGCGCGCTACCACGGCAAGTGGCCGGATGTGCGGATCGAGATCCAGACCGGCACCACGCAAGCCCTGGTCGATGCCTTGCTGGCGCACCGCATCGATTGCGCCGTGGTGGCCCATCCGTCCGAGGGCGCGCCGGATACGCTCGACATGGACGAACTCGGCCCCGGCCTGGAAGGCACCTTCCTGTTCTCCGAAGAACTCCTGCTGGTGCTGCCACCCAGCCATCCGCCGGTGCGCACGCCGCAGGACATCGCGCTGCGCAACCTGGCCACGTTCGCGCGCGGCTGCACCTATCGCATGTGCGCGGAGGACTGGCTTGCCAGCGGCGATGGCCCGCGGCGGGCGCTGAATGTGCTGGAACTGGCCTCGTACCACGCCATGCTGGCCTGCGTGACGGCGGGATCGGCGATGGCGATCCTGCCAAGGTCGCTGCTGGCACTGCATCCGGATGCGGCGAGCCTGCAAACAGTGCCGGTGCGGACAGCGCACACCTGCCTGGTACGGCGCTCCGGATTCACGACTTCGGCTTACGCGGCCTTCTTGCAGGAGTTGCAGCATGGCTAAGACCCAATCCGTCTCCGCAAGCGGGAACGCCGCCCTGCGCCACGCAATGGCGCCCTGGATGCCATCGCTGGCCGCCGCGCTGGTGCTCGCGGTGGGCATGGGCTTCGGGCGTTTCGCTTTCACCGGCCTGTATCCGCTGATGGTACGCGACGGCTTGCTGAGCATCAGCGCCGGATCGCTGGCGGCATCCGCCAACTATGCGGGCTACCTGGTGGGCGCCCTCGCCGTCACCCGCATGCCAGAGCGCGCGGCGTCACGCCTGTGCCGCATCGCCTTGCTCGGCACGGCCCTGTGCCTGCTGGCGCTGGCACTGCCCGCCGGCCCCTGGTTCTTTATCGCGGTACGCTTCCTGGCCGGCGTTCTCAGCGCCATCGCGCTGATCTGCGCCGCCGTCTGGCTGTTCCACGTGGTCGGCCATCCGCATGGCGCGCCGCTGTTGTTCTCTGGTGTCGGCGTTGGCATCCTGCTATCCGCGGAACTGATCGCCGCCGGCAACCTGGCGGGCTGGCATAGCCCCTTGCTGTGGATTGCGATTGGCGGCGGTGCTGCCGTACTGGCCCTGCTGGCATGGCCGCTTCTTGGCAGCCAGCGCCCGACGGCGGTGCCCGATGCCGCCAGGGCCGGCGCTGCCGAAACCAACGCCAACGGCCCCGGGCCCTGGCCGCTCGTGATCAGCTACGGCCTGGCGGGATTCGGCTATATCGTCACCGCCACCTACCTGCCGCTGTTCGTGCGCGATGCGCTGGGCCACATCGATCCGATCCACATCTGGGCCGCCTTCGGCCTTGGCGCGGCCCCTTCCTGTTTTCTCTGGCACGCGCTGCATGAACGCCTTGGCACGCGGCGCGCGCTCGCGCTCAACCTGCTGGTGCAGGCAGTGGGCGTGATCCTGCCCGCGCTCAGCCATGCCGCGCCGGCCTACCTGGCCAGCGCGTTGCTGGTGGGCGGCACCTTCGTGGGCACGGTGACCATCGCGATGCCGGCGGCAAAGCGCGTGGCCCATCGCGTCAACTTCAACCTGCTGGCGATCATGACCGCTGCCTATGGCGTGGGCCAGATCGCCGGCCCGCTGGTGTCCGATGCGTTGATGGCGCGCAGCCACAGCTTCAGCGGACCTCTTGCCACTGCCGCAGTCGCATTGCTGGCCTCGGCCGCCGCATGTTTCCTGTGAAGGCCATCGCCTGCGGAGCCGCCGTTCACCGCGCCAGCCGTAGGCTTGGCGCAGGCCGCACGGATCCACTCTCTCGAAGGAACCCCAAATGAACAACGCCACGCAACCACGCACGCTGCTCGCCCGCCTCGGCATTACCAATCCGATTATCCTGGCGCCGATGGCCGGTACCGGCACGCCGGCGCTGGCCGCGGCCGTGTCGAATGCCGGCGGCCTCGGCTCGCTCGGCGTCGGCGCCACCGACGCCGAAGGCGCCCGCAAGGCAATCCGCGAAACCCGCGCGCTGACGGACAAGCCGTTCAACATCAACCTGTTTTGTCATCCCCCTGCCGTCGCCAACCCGGCGCGCGAGGCGCAATGGCTGGCCTACCTGGCGCCAAGCTTCGCCGAGTTCGGCGCCACGCCGCCCGCGGCGCTGCACGAGATCTACAAGAGCTTTGTCGCGGATGACGCCATGTACGCGATGCTGCTGGAGGAGCGGCCGGCAGTGGTGAGCTTCCATTTCGGCTTGCCGGCGCAGGCCTGGATCGATGCGCTGCACCAGGCCGGCATCTTCCTGATGGCCACCGCCACCCATCCCGCCGAAGCGCGGCAGATTGCCGATGCCGGCATCGATGCCATCGTGGCGCAAGGCACCGAAGCCGGCGGCCACCGCGGCGTGTTCGACACCGAGGGACGTGACGAAGGGCTTGGCACTTTTGCCCTGGTGCGCCTGCTGGTCCGGAACACGGCCCTGCCCGTGATCGCCGCCGGCGGCATCATGGACGGCGCCGGGATTGCCGCGGCGCTGGCGCTGGGTGCGCAGGCGGCGCAACTGGGCACCGCGTTCGTCTCCTGTCCGGAAAGCGCGGCCGATGCGCCTTACCGGGCTGCGCTGCTGGCTGGCGAGCCGACCCGCACGACGCTGACCCGCTCCATCTCCGGGCGCAGGGCGCGCGGCTTTGTGAACCGCCTCACCGAACTGGGCGAGGCAACGGACTGCCCGCCGATTCCCGATTACCCCATCACCTACGATGCCGGCAAGGCGCTGCACGCGGCCGCCAAGGCACGCGGCAATAAGGACTTTGCCCCGCAGTGGGCCGGACAAGCCGCGCAGTTGTCGCGCGCCTTGCCGGCAGGCGAGCTGGTGGCGGCATTGCGTGCGGAACTCGCGGAGACCATTGCGGGGCTCGCTGCCGCCGGCTGAGCGGCTCCGCCGCGAACCGATGGGGCCCGACATCGACCCCACGCCAATTGCCGTCTTCGTCCCGCAGGCGCTCCCGATCCATCACGCGGCTGCTGCGGAAGGCAAGTTCGATCGGCCGGCGCTTTTCCAGCAGTTTCCCCCGAGGAAGGCTGACTCATGGCTATGGCGGAAAGATCCCGTGGCCTGAAAAGTGGGCGGATTATCCCCGATCAAAATGCAGCCTGTCGTGGATGGCACGCGCCGTCGCGGCAGGCCGTGCGCCTACAAGCCGAGATCGCTCAGGCCCGGGTGATCGTCGGGGCGGCGGCCCAAAGGCCAGAAGAACTTGCGGTCGGCTTCCTTGATCGGTGCGTCGTTGATGCAGGCAAAGCGTCGCCGCATCAGGCCGGCGTCGTTGAACTCCCAGTTCTCGTTGCCATAGGAGCGGTACCAGTTGCCGGAATCGTCGTGCCATTCGTAGGCAAAGCGCACGGCGATGCGGTTGCCGTCGAAGGCCCACAACTCCTTGATCAGGCGATAGTCCAGTTCCTTCTGCCATTTGCGCGCCAGAAAGGCGACGATCGCCTCGCGTCCATTGATGAACTCGGCACGGTTGCGCCAGGCGCTGTCGACGCTATAGGCGAGCGCCACGCGCTCGGGGTCGCGGCTGTTCCAGCCGTCTTCGGCACCGCGCACTTTCTGGATGGCGCTTTCACGGTTGAACGGGGGCACGGGCGGCCGGACTTCGGGACTGGACGACATTGGTTTCTCCTGGCTGCGAAAGCGCACGGTGGCCGGACTGGCCGTGGCGGACTCCGGGATCTGGAAAGAAGGCCCGCAGCGTTTCCGGTACGCCCCGGCAGGGTCGCGAGACCCATCGGCGGCTGGGGGAATCATACAGACCTCTCTACATGGATCCCGTTGGCGTAAAAGCTGGCAAGCCGCCAGCAGGGATCGCGAACGGCAGCGCTTGCAACGCCTAGCGCGGGCGCCGCATGCGGAACAGTGCCTCCGGCCCGATCTCGAAGTAATCGGCCGGGCCGCCGCCGCGCAGGATGGGCCGGGCCGCCGCGGTGTCGTAGATGCCGTCCTTGAGCAGCGCCTTGTCGACATGCACGCCGACCACCTCCCCCAGCACCAGCCAGGTCGGCACCTTCGCGCCGTCGACGCCTTCCAGCTGGATCATTTGCGTGAGCTTGCACTCGAACGAGACCGGACTTTCCGCCACGCGCGGTACCAAGATCAGGCGCGATGCCTCGGGCGTCAGGCCGGCCAGCGCGAACTCATCGACCTCCGGCGGCACGGCCGCGCCACTCGCGTTCATGGCCTCGGCCAGCGGCCGCGTGGCGAGGTTCCAGCAGAACTCGCGGGTCTGCTCGATATTGCGCACGCTGTCCTTGTAGCCGATGCTGGAAAACCCTACGATGGGCGGCGTGTAGTTGAAGGCGTTGAAGAAGCTGTAGGGGGCGAGATTGACAATGCCATCTGCACCGCGCGAGGAAATCCAGCCGATCGGGCGCGGACCGACGATGCTGTTGAAGGGATCGTGCGGCAGGCCATGCCCACTGGCAGGCTCGTAGAAATAGGATTTGGCGGACACGGAGCGGATCACTCGGTAAAACAGCGTTGAAAGACAGGGACTGCGGCGCGGCCCCTTTGCACGGCGTTGCCAGGCACCCATCGACGGCCGGGCAGGCTGCTGCGATGCTACCAGTTGCCGGGAGGCCGCGTTTGGCGCGGCGCGCCGCTCGCTGCGCCCTCCCGCGCCGGCGGCAGGCTCGTCGCAAGCGTCCTGCGCAATCGCAGCAGGCACAAACGCCATACCGCAAGTCCGGGCACTCCTGACTAATAAGGTAGTATTCGGGCCCTCACCGGTTTCATCGTCGCCCGCTCACCCGCCAGCAGCCCCAATCCGCGCACTTGCGCCCTCCCCAGCGGGAGCCCGCGCGACACATCCCATATATTCAAATCCCAATATCGGGCATGTCCCTGCAGTTATGAGCGAATCCTGCGCCTCCCTTAGTCTTGCGCCATGTCGGACCGGCACCGCCAGCACGGAGTGGCGAAGACCTGGCCGACAGCGGCGTACCGTGGCAAATGCGATGCTGCCCGCGACACAAGCGACCCAAGCTAGTGCGCGGCAGCCCGATTCCCCGCCCCGGTAACGACAACGAAAAAGCGAGACAGCCTGGGTCAGAGCGACGTAGCCGCCACCCCAGCGCACCACAAAAGGAGACACTCCGCCATGCTTGAGCAGCCGTTCCCCGGCCGTGCCACCGCCCCCGGCACTGAAGCGATCGAGGCCAAGGCCATCGACGCCATCGAGGCCATCGAAGTCAAAGGCTTCCTTGACCGATACTTCCAGATCAGCGCGCGCGGCAGCACCGGGCGCCGCGAGGCGCTGGCCGGCGTCACCACCTTCATGGCCATGGTGTATTCCGTCTTCGTCGTGCCGGGCATGCTCGGCAAGGCGGGCTTCGATACCAGCGCCGTATTCGTCGCCACTTGCCTGACCGCGGCCTTCGGCTCCTTGCTGATGGGCGTGTGGGCCAAGCTGCCCATCGCCATCGGCTGCGCGATCTCGCTGACCGCGTTCACAGCCTTCGGGCTGGTGCTCGGACAGGGGCTCTCCCCGGCCGTCGCGCTGGGCGCGATCTTCCTGATGGGCGTGGTCTTCACCGCCATTTCCGTGACCGGTGTGCGCTCCTGGATCCTGCGCAACCTGCCGGCTGGCGTGGCGCACGGCACGGGGATCGGCATCGGCCTGTTCCTGCTGCTGATCGCGTCCAACGAAGTTGGCCTGGTGATCAAGAACCCGGGCGCCGGCCTGCCCGTCGGGCTGGGCAAGATCACGTCGTTCCCGGTGGTGATGTCGATCCTTGGCCTGGCCGCGATCTTCGGGCTGGAGCGGCGCAAGGTGCCCGGCGGCATCCTGCTGGTGATCGTCGCCATCTCCGCGCTGGGGCTGGCCTTCGACCCTGCCGTCAGGTTCTCGGGCGTGTTCGCACTGCCCGCGTTGAGCGCGCCGGGCCATGCCTCGCTGATCGGTGCGATGGACATCAAGGGCGCGCTGTCGCTGGCGGTGCTGCCCAGCGTGCTGGCACTGGTGATGACCGCGGTGTTCGATGCCACGGGCACCATCCGTGCGGTGGCGGGACAAGCCGGCCAGCTCGATGCCAAGGGCCAGATCCCCAACGGCGGCCGTGCCCTGACCACGGATTCGCTGAGCTCGATCTTCTCGGCCTTCTTCGGTGGCGCGCCCGCTGCGGCGTACATAGAATCGAGCGTGGGCGTGGCGGCCGGCGCCAAGACCGGCCTGGCCGCGGTGGTAGTGGGCCTGCTCTTCCTGGCAGTGATCTTCTTCTCGCCGCTGGCCGGGCTGGTGCCTTCGTACGCGACGGCACCTGCTCTGATGTATGTGGGCCTGCTGATGCTCAGCAGCGTCAGCAAGCTGCATATGGACGATATGGTCGACGCCATGGCCGGGCTGGTGTGCGCGGTCTTTATCGTGCTGACCTGCAATATCGTCACCGGCATCATGCTGGGCTTCTGCACCCTGGTGATCGGGCGTATCGTGGCCGGCGAGTTCCGCAAGCTGAATGTGGGCACTGTCAGCATCGCGCTGGCGCTGGCTGTGTTCTACGGCGGCGGATGGGCGATCTGAAGCTTGACGGCCGCGGCGCAGGCCGCGGCCACGCTAACGGGTACTGAAGGCCAGCGCAACGATGACACTGGCTTTTTTGCGAAGCGGGCAAATCCCTGTCCCGCTTCTTTTTTTCAGCGGCCTGCCCCGGATGACCCGCTGCTGATCCCTGCCCCCAGGCCGCAGCGCGCCTTTGCGGCAATGCCGTTGCCAGTCCCGTGTTATGTGATAGCATATTTTTAGTACATAAATTATGCAATAACATAACACTGCAAGCGCGGTCGACATGCTATGATATTTCATACTTCCAGACATGGAACTATGTCATGGCATCTTTCTACGACCAGCTCCAGTCCCTCCGCGCCGCCCGCAAATCCTCCCTGAGAGACATAGCCCGCCTGATCGGCATGGCCGCCTCCAACCTCACCACGGCGCTGAGCGGCCGCCACGATGTGCGCGCCTCCACACTCGAAGCCGTAGGCGCCGCGCTGCACGCCGAGTGGGTCCTGGTTCCCCGCGAGCACCTCCTCGCCGTGCGGCGCCTGATCGAAGGCAAGGACAGTGGCCCCGACCACGAAGCCAAGACCTCGGTCGAGATGTTCCTCGGTCAGGAATCATGAGCACCGGCCTGCGCCCCCGCTACCTGGAAGTGCACCTGCACGGCGTACTGTGCGGCCACCTGTGCGAGGTTGAGCGCACCTGTCGCTTCGTCCCCGCCGAAGCCTTCCGCGGCGATGCGCTGCGGCCCACGCTCAGCCTCTCGCTCACCTTTCCCGGCAACGACGCGCTGACCGCGGCGGTTCTCGCCAACCCCTTCCACCCCGCCCTCTACAACACCAACGCCGCGCTGCCGCCCTATTTCGCCGGACTGCTGCCCGAGAGCGAACTGCGCAAGCGTCTGGAGTCCACCCGTCACAATCCCGAGGATCGCGACGATTTCGGCATCCTGGCCGCCGCCGGTGACGACCTGCCCGGCGCGGTGGTGGTGCGCCCCGCCCCCATCGACGCCCTGCCCGAGCATGTGCGCACCGTCGGCGTGACTGGCGGCGCGGACAACCTGGAAATCGCCGTGATCGAAGGCGCCACCGAAGGCGCGGCCTCGGTCTCGGGCGTGCAGAACAAGATTGCGCTATCCACCGCGCATGCCGGCAAGCGCTACACCATGCCCACCCACGGGCACCTTTCGGACCTGATCGCCAAGCTGCCCGCACGCAACGACGACAGCCAGGTCTTCAACGAATACGTATCGATGCAACTGGCGCAGGCCGCCGGTGTGGCGGTCGCGCCGTGCCGGGCCGCGCCGCTTGCCGCCATCGAGGTGGCAGGCCTGGCCGAAACCCTTGGCAGCGGGCTGCACTTCCTCGCCGTGGACCGCTTCGACCGCGAGCCTGGCGGACGCGTGCATGCCGAGGACGGCTGCCAGCTGCTGACCCGCATGCCCAACCGCAAGTACGCCGGCCGCGACGCCTACGTCGCGCTGGTGCAATTGCTGGAGCGCCTGAGCGTACGCGGCATCGAGGATGTGCGGCAGTTCTTTATCCGGCAAGCCGTCAACACCCTGCTGGGCAACAGCGATGCCCACCTGAAGAATTTCTCATTCCTTTACCGCAACGGTATCGCGCCCGAGTTGTCGCCCGCCTACGACATCGTCAGCGTGGCGGCCCTGCCGGGCTTTGCCGGCTTCGGCCAGAACGTTGCCATCGACCGCCAGCAGCGCGCGCAAACCCTGCAGACCTACCGCGAGTTCGCGCGCGAGGCGAGGATCGCCGAGCGCATCGCCACCGCCGCCGTCAAGGATGCCGTGGCCATGGCGCGCGAGCGCTGGCCGTCTTTACTGGAGCAGCTGCCGGCTCCCGCGGGCATGCGTGCGATCGTGCTGGAGCGGCTGGCGACGTTGCCGCTGGCAGGGCGGGGATAGGCGGACACGGGCAAGCGAGCCCGGCGTCAGGCCAGCAACCGGTATGCCAGCCGCGCGGCCACCCGCGCGCCCTGATGATCGCGATCGTAGTCGGGGTTGTACTCCGCCAGGTCAGCCACGCGCAGCTTGCCGCTGCGCCTCACCTCGCCCACCAGCGCCTCGACTACCGCAAGCGGCACGCCAAAGGCAGCGGGCGCCGAGACGCCTGGCATGACGGCGGCCGGCAGCGCATCCAGATCGATGGTGAGGTAGACGTGCTCGGCCGCGGCCATGCGCTCCCTCAACGCGACCAGGCGAGCGTCGAGATGCCGCTCCTGCAAGTCGACATCCTCGACGTAGGACACGCCGAGTTCGTCGGCACGGGCAAACAAGGCCGGGGTATTGGCAAGACGGCTCACGCCCAGGCAAACATAGTCGAATGGCAGCCCGCGGCGCGCACTCTCGCACGCGATCTGATCGAACGGCGTGCCGGAGCTTGCTGGCCGGCTGGTGCGCAAGTCGAAGTGCGCGTCGATATTCACAATCAGCAGCCGGCCGTTGTCGCCGGCGGCATCCAGATGCGCCCGCAATCCCTGCCAGCTGCCCCAGGCCAGTTCGTGGCCGCCGCCCAGCACCAGTGGCAGGCCGCCGGCGTCCAGCGCGGCACGGACCGCCCCCGCCAGGCGTTCGTGGGCGGCTTCCAGCGCACCGTCCTCGCAGGTCACGTTGCCGGCATCGTACAAGGCAGGCAGGCCGTGCGCGGGCACATTGGCCAGGGCGCGGCGGATCGCATCCGGCCCCTGCGCGGCGCCGGCGCGGCCATGGTTGCGCAGCACACCGGCATCGCAGGCGAATCCCACCAGCACTGGCGCCCCGGCCGGCACCGACGCGCCCGCGGCGCGCACGATATGAAACAGGCGTCTGGTATCTCCGCGCTCACCGGCGTCGGTACGGCCCTGCCAAAGGGTTCCGGTCAGCGCCATGGTCACTGCCGCGTCAGCACGGCCTGCAGGAAGCCGCGCGTGCGCTCCTGCGTGGGCGCGGAGAAAATGACCGACGGCGGACCGGCTTCGATGATGCCGCCGCCGTCCATCACTACCACGACATCGGCGACCTCGCGAGCAAAACCCATCTCATGCGTGACCACCACCATCGTCATGCCTTCGGCGGCCAACACCTTCATCACCTGCAGGACTTCACCCACCAGTTCCGGATCGAGCGCCGAGGTGGGCTCGTCGAACAGCATCACGCGCGGGGCCATGGCGAGCGCACGCGCTATCGCCACGCGCTGCTTCTGCCCGCCCGAGAGGCTGGCCGGCATGGCATGCGCCTTGTGCGCCAGGCCCACCTTCTCCAGCAATGCCATCGCCTTGCGCTCGGCCTCTTCTCGCGAGGCTCCCCGCAACATGCGGGGACCGAGCGTGACATTGTGCAGCACGGACAGGTGGGGAAACAGGTTGAAGGACTGGAACACCATCCCGACTTCCGTGCGCAAGCGGTTGAGTTCGGGGTCGGCGATCAGGCTCCCCTGATCCAGCAGCCTGGAGCCACAGATCTCTATGGTGCCGGTCTCCGCCTGCTCCAGCCCGTTGCAGCAGCGCAGGAACGTGCTCTTGCCCGAGCCGCTCGGCCCGATCACCACCACTACTTGCGATGGCTCCACATCGAAATCGATGCCCTTCAGGACCGTATGGTCGCCGAAGGATTTGCCCAGATTGCGGATCCGGATGATTGCGGTATCGCTCATTGCACCATGCCTCCCATACGCAGCCTTTGCTCCATGTGCCGCAGGAACAGTCCAGCGGCACTGGTCAGCAGCAGATAGACCAGCGCGATTGCCAGATACACCTCCAGCGAGCGGTAGGACACGCTGATAATCTTCTGCCCTTCGTGCATCACATCGTGAATGGTCAGCAGCGAAACCAGCGCCGAGTTCTTGATCAAGGCGATGAACTCGTTGCCCAACGGCGGAATCATGCGCACGATCGCCTGCGGCAGGATCACCGCGCGCATCGACTGGCCTGACGACATGCCGATGGAACGCGCCGCCTCCATCTGGCCCTTGTCGACCGACTGGATCGCACCGCGCACGATCTCGGAGACATAGGCGCCTGAATAGATGCCCAGGCCGATCACCCCGCAAACGAACGCCGGCAGCAGGACGTTGAACTGCGGCAGCCCGAAGAACAGCAGAAACAGTTGCACCAGCAGGGGCGTGCCACGGATGGCGGTCACGTAGGCGGTGCAGATGCCATACACGACGCGACGCCGCGGGTCGAGCCGGCCGATGCCAACCAGCAAGCCCATCACGCATCCGAGCACCAGCGCGCAGGCTGTCACTTCGACCGTGACCACGGCGCCGCGCGCCAAGTCGGGCAAGCCTGCCCAGACCGGCGAGAAATCCAGTTCCATAATGTCTTCCCGCCTTACTTATGCGCGGCGCCGAACCATTTCTGGATCAGCTGCGCATAGGTGCCATCGGCCTTGAGTTTGGCCAGGGCGGCGTTCACCGCGCGAGTCAGCTCCGGCGTATCCTTGCGCACCGCCATGCCGTACTCCTCGGTGGTCAAGGCTTTCTCGACCACGCGCATGCCACCGCGCGCCTTGACATATTGCATCGCGGCGGGCCTGCCGGTCACGGCCGCATCGGCGCGGCCAATCTCCACCAGGTTGAACGGTATCGGGGTATCGGGGTATTGGGTTCGGCCGGCTGGACTGCCCGGCACAGGCTGCGCCCGCAGGTATCTCAAAAGGCTTGCAAACCGGCCGAGACTCTCGCTGCCGCGGACCTTGTCATCTCGATCAGAAGCGGCTCGCGCCCCTGCGTGCGGGTAGCCGGCGTCATCAGCGTGATCGAGCCTACCGCCGCTGTCTTCTCACGCCGGCGGAACACCGGCACGCTGACGCCCCACACGCCGGCATCCACCTCGTCCTGGCTGACTGCATAGCCAGCCCGCTCGATGCCCGCCAGTTCGTCCAGCAGCCGTTCGGCCTGCGCGGCATCCATATCCGGCAGGCCAAGAACGAGGCGGCGGCGTGCGTCCTCGGGCATGAACGCAAGCAGGGACTTTGCCGACGCACCCGCTCGCAGCGGCACTCCGCGCCCCTTTTCGAACGAGCAACGCAGCGACTGGCGGCTCTCTATCATTTCCAGGCACACCGCCTGGTCCTTGACCGCGACCACCAGCCCTACGCTCTCGCCGGATTGCTGCGCCAGCCACTGCATTTCCGGCAGCGCTTCGCGCGCGAGGTGCGAAGCCATGTCAAAGCCAAGCGCCAGCTGCAGGCTGATCGGGCCGGGCGCATACCGTCCGTCCGACTCCAGCACGAAGCCCCACCGCTTGAGCAGCACCAGTTGCCGATACAGCGTGCTTTTGGGCAAGCCTGTCGTGGTACCTAATTCGCGCACGGTCATTGGCTGGCCCTGCTGTGCCAGCGCAGCGAGCACAAAAAGCACGCGGTCCGCGCCAGCGGTGGGCAAGTTGACTTCGGGGGTATTGGCTTTGATCTGCATAGGGTGAGAGCATGCAGCCGTTTTCCCAAATATCAAAACATGGATTCCCACTTTCCGGGAATTGATCCCTGGTATTTACCCTAGCATCGGCGAAGCATTGGAGAGGATGGCCGGGTCAATGCCGGACAAGTGATGCGTCGATTACGCGGGACAGAAAATAAACCCGGACACGACGCGCTGGCTGCCACCGGAGCACGCTTTGCATGCGGCGCGCTTGCAGCACATTGCCGCCTAGCCAGGCGGGCCAAGATCGTTCAAGATGCGGGCTCGCAAACGCCCGAGAGCCTCCATTGCCGCTGCATCGCCTCAAACAAAGTGCCACCCTGGCCGCCGTGCTGGCGCTGATCGGGTCGATGGCTTCGCTGTGCATCGGCACGTCGTTTGCCAAGAGCCTGTTCACCGCGGTCGGCGCCCAGGGCACCACGGCGCTGCGGGTGACGTTCTCGGCCTTGATCCTGCTGTGCGTGTGGCGGCCCTGGCGGATGCCACTGAGCCTGGCCAACGCGCGCGTGATCGCGCTGTACGGCGCGGCGCTGGGCGCCACCAACCTGCTGTTCTATATGTCGCTGCGCACCGTCCCGCTGGGGCTGGCGATTGCCATCGAGTTCACCGGGCCGCTGGCGGTGGCGGTGTCGTCGTCGCGGCGGGCCATCGACTTCGTGTGGATCGCCTTTGCGGTGGCGGGCCTGTTGCTGCTGCTGCCGCTGGGGGAGAGCGTCGCCAGCCTGGATCCGGTTGGCATCGGCTACGCCCTGGCCGCGGGCGTGGGGTGGGCGCTGTACATCGTCTTTGGCCAGATGGCCGGCAACGCGCACGGCGGGCAGGCCACCTCGCTGGGGCTGACCGTGGCAGCGCTGGTGGTGCTGCCCTTCGGCCTGGCCCATGCCGGCGCCGCCATGTTCAGCCCTTCGCTGCTGCTGGCCGGGCTGGCGGTCGGGCTGCTGTCCAGCGCCATCCCCTACTCCCTGGAAATGGTCGCGCTCAAGCGCCTGCCGCGCCGCACCTTCGGCATTCTGCTCAGCATGGAGCCGGCCATCGGCGCGCTCGCCGGACTGGCCTTCCTGCACGAGACACTGAATGCGCAGCAATGGCTGGCGATCGCCAGCATCATCACGGCGTCGATCGGATGCACACTGACGGCAGTGGCACGCAAACGCACCACTGCCGAGGCGTAATCCGCAGGGCCGCTGGCCTCAGCCCGCCGCGACCCGCGCTACGTCCATCTGCGACGCGCTGCCGGCGTGCCCGCGCAGCGCTATGTTCACCTCATACAAGAAGCTGTCCTCCGGATTGCGCCGGATGGAAAACCCGAGCTCGCGCATCAGCGCGAGCATGCGCCGGTTCTCGCTCAGCACGTCGCCGCGCAGCAGGCGCAGGCCGGCGTCGGCCGCTGCATCCCACAGGCGCCGGATCAGGCGGCGGCCGATCCCCTTGCCCTGCCAGTCGTCCGCCACCGCCACCGCGAACTCGGCCACCTCGTCGCCCGTGACCACGTAATTGCCGTTGGCCACGATCACCGGCAACCCATTCACTTGCGCCGTGACCACTAGCGCCAGTCCGTCATGGCTCTCGATGAACAGGTCGATGACCGCATCGGACACGCGCCCGCCGGTCAGGAAGCGGTGATAGCTGCTCTCGCGCGACAAGGCCTGAACAAAAGCCCGCTCCCGCTCCGCATCGCTGGCGCGCACGGCGCGCACCACCACCCGCTCGCCGCCGGAAAGCTGCCAGGTTTCCGCACATTCCGGGCAAGCGGCGCGCGAGCCGCTATCGGGTGTCCGGGACGAGCCGGCAAGGCGGACGGGGTGGCTGGGTTTCATTGTTGCTTCCTGACTTCAAATTCCATAGCCAGGAGTATAGGCAATACCCTGACTTTTGTAAATGAAGTTAGCCTGCTATCCTGAATGCATGGAACTGACTCCCGACGATCTCCGCCATTGCTCCATCGCCGCGACCCTCTCGCTGGTCGGCGAGAAGTGGTCCATCCTGATCCTGCGCGACGTATTTCACGGCGTCCGCCGCTTCGACGAATTTCTCGAACGGCTGCAGTGCTCACCCGCCGTGTTGTCGACCCGGCTCAAGACGCTGACCCAGGCCGGCCTGCTGCGTCGCGTAAGCTATCGCGAGCCGGGCGAGCGCGAGCGCTTCGAATACCGGCCCACGCGCGCTGCCGTGGAACTGCTGCCGGTGATCGTTGGCCTGCTGCAATGGGGCGACCGTCACCTTGCCGCCTGCGGCCAGGGGCCGGTAGTGTTGCGCACCCGCACGGAGGGGCGGCCGGTGCGTGCGGCGCTGGTGGATGACAACGACCAGTTGGTTCGGCCCAACGATATCGAGATTGCGCGCGCGGATCGGTGGGCGGAGGTTGCGGCGCAAGAGGAGGCCGCGAAGGCGTGAGTCGGGCGACGGGTCTTCGCGTCCTGTTGCCGGCGGCCCTAGCGCAAGCAGACCGTTGCAATGTCGATGGCAACCAGCAAAGGTTCGTCGATTTTCTGGCCTTCAGCGTCATATGCGAACACGCGCCGGGTCGTCGGCACCATGATGCCGTCAAAGTCCTGGTAGTTCGACGCATAGTTCGCGCCGGTAGCGCCGCCCATGATGTCCACGGTGTAATCATGGCGCCGCAGCAGACCATCCGGGCCAAAGTACGAAACCTGCTCGCGTGAATGCGTTTCGATGGAACCTGGAAATGTCACTTTCAAGCGCCGCCATTGCTCGCCGTCCTCCTGCCACGGCGACAGCTCCTCGGTCACTACGCCAGGGTAGGTGTAGAGAAACGGCGCGCTGAAGTAGGTCCACAGCGCATAACTGCAGAAGTACGCCGCATGAAGATCGTCCCAGGGCGTCTGCACACTGTGGCCGGCGAAAGAGGCACGCGGATTATCGCGACTCTCGAGTACGCGTCCGTCCGTCGATTCGACGGCGACGCGGGCCGAAGTAAACAGAGAGTGTCGATCGGGCGCTGTGAAAGGCCGCAGTTCGACACGCTGGGCTTGCGTATCCATTGCGGCGACAACGTGCCTGAAAATATCGGGCTTCTGCTTGACATGCCAGATGCCGCCTGTGATCGACATTTCGGCTTCGAGCGTTCTGAACGCGTTCCAGCGCGCAAGGCCTCCATGCGCCTCGATAGCCAGCTTCAAAAGATCATTTGTCATATCGTTCTGTTCTGTTCTGTTCTGTTCTGTTCAGCGGTCGTTTTCGTCATGGGGCCGGCAGGCGGCGCATCACCCAGCCAGCGTCGCCATCATCTGTGCATTGAAACCATTGACGAGGTCGTGTTCATTGGGACCCGGGTTGCCCCGGAACAGCCTCGCGCCTTCAACCAGAATCTCATCCGCATCGGTTCCAAGGACTGCGATCGTTTCGGCGATGAACGCTTCAAGCGGCATCGCCTGTTCGGCTTCGCGGCTGTTCATGAGGTCCGTGCGTACCCAAGGCGGTGCGATCTCGAGTACGCGAACCGTCGTGTCCCGCAGCATGAAGCGCTGCGAGAGGATGTACGAATGAAGCGCCGCCTTGGTCGACGAGTACACGGCAGTCATAGCCAATGGCACGAAAGCCAGCACCGAGCTGGTATGGGCGACGACAGCATCGTTCCGGGTCTTGAGGTGATCGATCAACGCGGACGTCATGCGGATCGGCCCCATGAGGTTGGTGGTGATGGTGGACACCATCTGCGCGTCGTCGATCTGGCCACCCGCGTGGTCGGGCAGCATGATCCCGGCGTTATTGATCAGCACGTTGAGATCGGGATAGTCCGCGATCAACTGCGCCGCTACGCGGCCGATGCTGGCGGCATCAGTGATGTCGAGCTCGACCGCGGCCATGCCAGGGTTCGCCGCCACCACCTCGTCCAGGTGGCTGCGCCGACGGCCGCCGATGATCACCTTGTTGCCTTGCTTGTGGAGCGCCTCGGCTAGCCCGCGGCCAATGCCCGAACCGCCGCCCGTGATGAAGATGGTGTTTCCGGTGAGTCTCATGATCGTTTCCTTGTTGATGCTTCGGTGGTTGATGCTTGCGTGCTCAGGCAGGGAACCGGTCGCCGAACATCGGCAGGCCGCTCACGGATTGCGCCTGGGTCGCTTCGTCCTGCAGGACGTCCCAATGCTCGGCCAGCTTGCCGTCTTCGAAGCGGACGATATCGGCTGCAATCCACGCGGCGGATCGACCGATGCCGGAGAAGCGCCCATGTGCAATGACATAGTCGCCCTCGGCCACGATCAGCTGGTTCTCGTAGCGCAAGGTATCGGGCAGCGTGCGGATCAGATCGAACAAGCCTTCGCGCCCCGGCGCAATATGCGCGCTGTGCTGGATGTAGCGATCGGACCAGAATTGCTCTGCGGCAACGAAGTCGCGCTTGTTGAACAGGGTGTCGAACGCTTCCAGCACAAGTGCCTTGTTCTGTTCAGGGGTTCTCTTCGTCATGCTGCGTTCCTCTTTGAAGGTTCAGGCGGCGACGCGCTCAGGCGCCGGGTAGTCGTTGTGTCCGTGCTGCGTGGACGCTTGAGTCAAGTAGGTTATACTCAACACAATGGTGAATGACATTGTCTATGCGATGGATTGTGGTCGCTCGCCCCGACAATGTCAATGGTGATCACCATTGTATTTTTCGATGCGTCTTATTGGGCCGTTGGCGGCCGAAGTGAGGGGGAATGGGTGTTTCCAAGCAGCAGGCGATTGAAAACCGGCGTGCGATCGTGGCAGCCGCCGAGAAGCTGTTTCGCGAGCGCGGCGTCGATGCGGTCGGGCTCGCCGAGCTGATGAAGGCGGCTGGCTTTACACAGGGCGGTTTCTACAACCACTTCAAATCGAAGGACGCACTGGTAGCCGCGGTGATGGACAAGGCCATGGAGGATGGTGGAGAAGTGTTTGCCTCGATAATCGAAGACGCCAGATCGGCTGATGCCAACCCGGTCAGGCAACGGATTCAGTGGTATCTATCCCCTGAGCATCGCGCGAGTATCGATGCGGGTTGCCCCTTGTCGGGTTTTGTAGGCGACGCCCGCCGGCTGGGCCAAGCAGCGCGCGACGCTTACGCGGCAGGTCTCGCGGGGAATTTCGAACAATTCGCCAGAGTCATCGAAGAGACGGATGGGATCAAGGAAGGCAGCCGCAGGAAGGCGATCACGCTGTTCAGCCAGATGGTTGGCACGCTGCTGCTTTCGCGTGCTGTTGCCGACATTGACCCGGCGCTCGCGGATGAAATTCTGGATGAGGGCCGCCAGCATCTCCTCACTGCCGTGGATGCGCAACCCGGAATTCGATCACGTGGCCAGTCGCGCCGAGGGTAGCGCAATGTCCGTTTGCGCTTTGTGGATTCAACCGGTCATTGCAACTCGACGGTTCTCCACCGTATCGAAGGTACTCGAACCAGGTTCTGCCTCGGCCGGGCTGGCCGAGAAGAAAGTGATTTATCGGTTCGAATCAAATGGACTTCTACGTTGGCGCGTACGTGGCGATGCCCGCTCGCGACTAGTAGCGCCAAAACCTGGCAACCCGGCCCTCACATCTTGCTGCGATAGCGCGCGGCAGCGTGCTCTTGCCTGAAGTTCGGCAACATCGCGAGCCGAGCCGCGTCAAATTGCTGCCATTGCGCGAGCTCGGGCAGCGGCGGAATCGTCACCGTCTCGCGGTTGTCGAACCCAACCAGCGCCGCATCCACCAGTTCATCGAGCTCCATCATGCCTTCGATCGTGTTCACGTCCCGCCCGGCGTGTTGCCAGATTTCGGTGCGCGTCCCAGACGGCAGAACGGCCTGCACATAGACGCCTTTCGGGCCAAGCTCCAGATGCAAGCCTTGAGAGAGAAAAAGCACGAACGCCTTCGTAGCGCCGTACACTGTCATGCCTAGCTCCGGCGCGAGCCCGACCACCGACCCAATATTGACAATTGCACCCTGCCCTGCGCGCGCAAAGCGCGGCGCCACCGCGCTCGCGAGCCGGGTGAGCGCCGTGACGTTCAGTCCGATCAGCCGCGTCACGTCGGCACTGCTCTGCTCGACGAAAGTGCCCGGCAATGCGGTGCCGGCATTGTTCACCAGGACGCCGACGTTCGGGTCATCGCGCAGACGCGTTTCGATCTTCTCGACGTCCGCGAGGTCATTCAGATCGGCCTTGAGAATCTCGATCTCGACGCCTGTTTCGGCGCGTAGCCGAGCTGCGAGTGCCTGCATTCGCACTGTATCGCGCGCGACCATCACGATCGGGTGACCGCGACGCGCAAAACGATCTGCGTATACCGAGCCGATTCCAGTAGACGCGCCCGTGATCAGGACTGCCGGCTTTCGCTGCATGATGTTGCCTCTTCAGTAGGATGGTTGGCATAGTCCGGCCGCCCTGTTGCATGACAGCCGTTTGGTGAATCAGAGTCATGCCAGGTTGCGCTCACCTGACCGGCACGACGAGCGGTGCCCCTTTTTGCGCAGAGGTTGAAGACCGCGTCGCAACCCTTCCGCGACGGCCTAAACCTGCATGATTACCCGCCCATAGGGACGGTCTTCGATCAGATACCGAACGGCCTCGGCGGCCTCTGCCAGCGGGAAGACCTTGCCGATCTTTGGCTCCAGCGCGCCCTCCTCCAGATACCCGAGGATCGTTTGGTTGGCTGCCGCAACGGTTTCCGGCGCAAACAGCCTGAAGGTGAAACCACGGATCGTCGCAGCCTTCCAGATAATGTCGGTGATGCTCACTTCCGTCTCTCGCCCCCCGGCATAACCGACTACGACGACCGTGCCGCCGAATGCGAGCGAGGCAAGCGCTTGGCCGGTCAGCTTTCCGCTCACGCCGTCAACCACGATATCGACGCCTTTCCCTCCGGTGATGCGCAGCACACCGTCTTTCAGGCTCTCCTTGGACAGGTCAATCACGTGCTCGTAGCCGTCCGCGCGAGCCCGCTCGGCCTTTTCGGTCGTGCTGGCGGTCGAGATCGCCAGGGATGCGCCCAGGCGGCGCGCGATCTGCACAGTTTCCATGCCGACGGCGCTGCCGATTGCGGGGGCCAGCACGGTCTGGCCTGGCTTGAACTTCGCGATCTCCGTCAGCGCCAGGTAGCCGGTCAGATAGCCCGCACCCGCGAGAAACGCCGCCGCATGGTTGTCGTCCAGGCCAGCGGGTACGTGGGCAAGCCCGGCTGCCGGCGTAGCGACGTACTCGCGCCATGTGCCATCGGCCACCAGACCCGAACCCTGTCCCTTGACGAAGACGCGATCACCGGCTTTGAAATCAGCACTCCGTGTCTCGACCACGACTCCTGCTCCCGACTGTCCGCCAATGCGGGGCAGGTTGTCCGGGGTGGAAATGTAGATGTGCCCGGAGCGGAACGTATTGTCGAGAGGATTGATCCCGACAGCGTGCATTTCCACGAGCACCTCGCCGTCCTTCGGTTGCGGACGATCCACGTCAACTAAACGGTTTTCCTGATAGCTACCGTAAGCTTGATATTGGATGGCTTTCATAGCGTTTCTCCATCGGTGGTTTGCCAGTTGGGTCCGGCCGCCGAGCTGAAGTGCGCGATGAGGAAGCCCGGCTTGGCGCAATCGAACACCGCGATAGGTTGCGCCGGATCAGACTCCGTGAGATGCAGGAGTCGCTCTCCAGCTCCTGGCGCGGAGCCGGCATCGAACACAGTGATCGGGGGGATATGGACGGTTACGCGCCAGAAGGCGGGGGTTTCACGGGTGATCCTGGGGCCGCGTGTAAGGACGCATTCATGGGGTGTCTCGCAACATGGTTTAATAATGAATCCGCGCGGTTGCAGTATGCACCCAGCTAGTTTAAAAAAACAACCACTTTTTGAGAGGCCCTACACATGCGGCGGAAAAGCTTTGATCAAGATGCTTGCCCGGTCGCCCGCAGCCTGGATGCGGTCGGCGACTGGTGGTCTCTGCTGATCGTGCGCGATGCCCTGAGGGGTATCCGTCGGTTCGGCGACTTTCAGAAAAGCCTCGGGCTCGCCAAGAACATACTGACGCAGCGCCTGCGCCGACTCGTCGAACTGGGCATCATGGAAACGCTGCCTGCGCAGGACGGCGGCGCGTATCGCGAATACGCACTGACGCCAAAAGGCCAGGGCCTCCTCACGGTGATCGTCGCCCTGCGCCAGTGGGGCAATGAATCATGCTTCTCGCCCGACGAAGCGCGTGACAGTCTGATCGAGACGAAGACGGGGCTGCCATTGGCTCGCCTTGAGGTTCGCTCCCAGGATGGTCGCCCGCTGACAGTTGCCGACGTGTGGCTTAAGCCCCCGGTTGCCGGCGAGTCCGCCAGCACTCCCGTGCCTGACTGAACTTTCCAGGCGCGATCGCCTGATCAGCGCTTCGGACACTGTCCGTTTGCGACTTGGACACGTTCAATTTGCGATGAGGCGCGTCTTCGTATTGCGTGGAGGGAGTTCGCTGAGCTTATCGAGGTTCCGGCCCTTGATCTGGTCGCGAAGATGATCAAGCAACGCCTGCGTCGCTCTCGGAAGTAGCTGGTTCGGCGTCGTAATCGCATAAAGATGCCCGCCGAAACCGTCAAGAGTCCAATCAGGCAATACGCGTACAAGCCTGCCGGCAGCGACCTCGCTTTCGGCCATGTACGAAGCAAATGCGCCGATGCCCATTCCCTGGACCGCCGCGCGCACGAGAAACATGAAGTGCTGCGACTGCAGGTGTGCACGGGAGACAGCTGGCCAGCCACTCCCAGGTTAATGATATTTTCCAGCGAGGAGCAGCGGTCGGTGGCAGGCGACCTGCCGTCAGTTGGTCAAGACTAACCAGGCAGATTTGGAGTTACCAGATTGGTCAATCATCCGTATTTCGGTGCATGTGGCAGAACCAATGACGTCACGCATCGCGTGGTGGGTTCTGCGAGCCGTATCGCCTTGGTGCTTGGAAATTCGCTCGGATCCGATTCAAGGTTATGGAGTGAACAGGTGAGGAAATGGGCGCAGGGCCATCCGATCATTGCATTTGAATACCCAGGGCATGGAAGTCCTGACTGGGAAGGCGAGCAATCGATGGCGTCCTATGCCGCGCGCGTTGCTTCAGTGCTGGACGGGCTGGGTGTGGAAGATTACCTTTACTGCGGACTGTCGACACATTCACTTCAGTTGTTCTGCAATTTCTGCGGGAACTCTGATTCTGCTGTCTCGAAAATGAACGGGAGAGACCATGGTTGCAAACAGGGAAGACATTCACGCGGCGTGCATGCTGACGCTTGACAGGTTCATGGACGCGTTGAACGAACATGATGCGGAAAAAATGGATGCGACCATGCATTTCCCGCATCTCCGTCTGGCTGATGGAAAGTTCAAGGTCTATGAGGCACCGGGCCGGAATCCGATGGACTTGTTCTCGCGGTTAAGAGAGGAGGATGACTGGAAATACAGTCGATGGGATCGCAGGGAGCTGATCCAGTTCAACGACCACAAGGCGCATTACGCGCTGAGCTACACCAGGTACAGAAGTGACGACTCCATCATCGGTGTCTACGAGTCACTCTACATACTGACGCTACAGGATGGGAAATGGGGTATCCAGGCCCGCTCGAGCTTCGGACCCTGATGCCCATGCGCCCTTCGTTAGCGGTTTCAAAAAAAGAGCACCACTGGCGGTCGTCCGCCAGTGTTCGGGCGGCAAAACCCGCTCGCTGTGTTTGCAACGGCACAGGAAGCATAGCGTGGCCAGGACTTGGCACCTTTGGCACGATCCGTAGCACCTCGCCTCAGCGGCTACGGTTGATGGGCCTGGATGGGTTCGCGCCGGCTTTCCCCACGCACCGCCCCCGCCCATTGCACTGCACCATGACCGTGCCACCCCGCCCCACCACGGCGCATCCACCTCCCCCCTGAGGCCCCCGCCTCGCCTTAACCCCCTCCATCCATCACAAATCGCCCTGGCACACTGCTTGCGTATTCAAACCCGAGCGGACCAACGGCGGCCCGCTCAACCCACACAGGGTGTTAGCGGTCTCTACCGCTGCCACCAGGACAACGGCGTCCCCTGAACCGGCTTTATGACCGGCTCGCGGGACGCCATTTGTTTTCATGGAGCCATGATGACCGGCAAAGCCACCCGCATCGAACTGCTAAGCCTGCGCACCCCGCAGATGCGTGCCTTCCACCTGACGTGGATGGCCTTCTTCGTGTGCTTCTTCGCGTGGTTCGCCTGCGCGCCGCTGATGCCGTTGCTCAAGGGCGAGTTCGGGCTCACCGCCGACCAGGTTGCCAATATCAATATCGCCGCCGTGGCCGTGACCATTCTCGTACGCCTGGCCATCGGCCCGCTGTGCGACCGCTTCGGTCCCCGGCGTGCCTATACCGGCCTGCTCGCGCTGGGCGCGATTCCCGTGCTGGGCGTGGCGATGGCGCAGAGCTATGAAACCTTCCTGTTTTTCCGCCTGCTGATCGGCGCGGTGGGTGCCAGCTTCGTCATCACGCAGTACCACACCTCGGTGATGTTCGCGCCCAACGTGGTGGGCACCGCCAACGCGGCAGCCGCTGGCTGGGGCAATGCCGGCGGCGGCGCGGCGCAGGCGCTGATGCCGCTGCTGCTGGGCGCGATCCTGATGCTGGGCGTGAACCATGCCATGGGCTGGCGCCTGGCGCTGCTGGTGCCGGGCGTGCTGATGCTGATCATGGCCGTCCTTTACTGGCGCTTTACGCAAGACTGCCCGCAAGGCGACTTCAAGGAACTGCGCGCACGCGGCATTGCCATCGATAGCGGCAAGAAAGGCGGCTGGGCCAGCTTTGTCTCTGCCGCCGCCAACTATCGCGTGTGGATGCTGTTTGTCACCTACGGCGCCTGCTTCGGCGTGGAGATCTTCATCCACAACGTTGCTGCTACCTATTACGTGGACCACTTCGGGCTGTCGCTGGGCAGCGCCGGAATGGCCGCCGCGAGCTTCGGCCTGCTTGCCCTGTTCGCCCGTGCCCTGGGCGGCTGGTTGTCGGATAAGGCGGCACTGCGCCGCGGCCTGGACGCCCGCTCCACCCTGCTGTTCGTGCTGATCCTCGGCGAAGGCTTGGGCCTGCTGTGGTTCGCTCAAGCGCACAGCGTGATGGCAGCCATTGTCGCCATGCTGTCCTTCGGCCTGTTCACCCACATGGCTTGCGGCGCCACTTACGCGCTGGTGCCTTTTATCGACCGCAAGGCGCTCGGCGGCGTGGCTGGGATCATCGGCGCCGGCGGCAACGTGGGCGCGGTGGCCGCGGGTTTCCTGATGAAGGGCCTGGGCAACCTGCAGCAAACGCTGACCGTGCTGGGCGCGGTGGCCATCGTCTCCGCGCTGTGCGCCATTGCCGTGCGTTTCTCGGCCGAGCACAAGGCGAAGGAGCAGGCCCTGTTCGACAACGCGCTGGCCGGCACCGGCTCCTGAGCCCCCAAGACGCAACGAAGCCTCAAAAGCACAAGCACGGCGGCCTCACAGAACAAGGAAATCATCATGAAACTGATCATCATTGGCCACGGCATGGTCGGCCACAAATTCCTGGAATGCCTGGCCGAGACCGGCTCGCAAGATATCGAAGTCACCGTGCTGTGCGAAGAAGCGCGCCCGGCCTACGACCGCGTGCATCTCTCCGAGTTCTTCGCCGGCAAGTCCGCCGAGGATCTCTCGCTGGTGGAAGCCGGCTTCTTCGAGCGCAGCAATATGCTGCTGCGCCTGAACGCCCGCGCCACCAGCATTGACCGCGCCGCCAGGACGGTGACGGTCTCCACCGGCGAGACGCTGCCCTACGACAAGCTGATCATGGCCACGGGCTCCTACCCCTTCGTGCCGCCGCTGCCAGGCAAGGACCGCAAGGATTGCTTCGTCTACCGCACCATCGAAGACCTGGAAGCCATGCAGGAGTGCGGCGCGCGCTCCAGGACCGGCGTGGTGATCGGCGGCGGCCTGCTGGGCCTGGAATGCGCCAAGGCCCTGCGCGACATGGGCCTGCAGACCCATGTCGTGGAGTTCGCCCCGCGCCTGATGGCGGTGCAGGTGGACGATGGCGGCGGCGCCATGCTGCGCCGGAAGATCGAAGATCTCGGCGTGACCGCGCATACCCGCAAGAACACGATTGAGATCGTGGACGGCGAAGACGGCACCCATCGCATGAACTTTGCCGATGGCACCCACCTCGACACCGACATGATCGTGTTCTCCGCCGGCATCCGCCCGCGCGACGAACTGGCCCGCGCCAGCGGCCTGGCCATCGGCGAGCGCGGCGGCATATCGGTGGACAACCAATGCCTGACCTCCGACCCTGACGTGTACGCCATCGGCGAATGCGCGCTGTGGGACGGCAAGATCTACGGCCTGGTCGCGCCCGGCTATGAAATGGCCCGCGTGGCCGCCAAGCACCTGCTCGGCCATCAGGCCGAGTTTGCGGGCGCCGACATGAGCACCAAGCTCAAGCTGATGGGCGTGGACGTGGCCAGCCTGGGCGACCCGCATGGCAATGCGCCTGGCAGCCGTTCGTACCAGTTCACCGACGAGCGCAAGCAGGTCTACAAGAAGCTGGTGGTGTCCGATTGCGGCAAGTACCTGCTGGGCGGCGTGCTGGTGGGCGATGCCGAGGAATACGGCACCCTGCTGCAGATGATGCTCAACAAGATCGAGCTGCCCGCGTCGCCGGAATTCCTGATCCTGCCCTCCTCCGACGGCCAGGCCAAGCCGGGGCTGGGCGCCGATGCGCTGCCCGATACCGCGCAGATCTGCTCGTGCAACAACGTCTCCAAGGGCGACATCTGCGCCGCCGTCGGCAACGGCGCCACCACCATCGGCACGCTGAAGAGCTGCACCAAGGCCGGCAGCACCTGCGGCGGCTGCGTGCCGCTGGTCACGCAGGTGATGAAGGCCGAGATGAAGAAACAAGGCCTGGCGGTCAACAACCACCTGTGCGAACATTTCGCCTACTCGCGCCAGGAGCTCTACCACCTGGTGCGCGTGGGCGGCTTCAAGACCTTCGGCGAGCTGCTGGCGGCACATGGCAAGGGCCTGGGCTGCGACATCTGCAAGCCGACCGTGGCGAACATCCTGGCCTCATGCTGGAACGAGTTCGTGCTCAAGGAAGAGCACGCCAGCCTGCAGGACTCGAACGATTACTTCCTCGGCAATATCCAGAAGGACGGCACCTACTCGGTCGTGCCCCGCATGCCGGGCGGCGAAGTCACGCCCGACGGCCTGATCGCGGTTGGCCAAGTGGCCAAGAAGTACGGCCTCTACACCAAGATCACCGGCGGCGCCCGGGTCGACATGTTCGGCGCCCGCGTGGAAGAGCTGCCGATGATCTGGGAAGAACTGATCGCTGCCGGCTTCGAGTCGGGCCATGCCTACGGCAAGTCGCTGCGTACCGTGAAATCCTGCGTGGGCTCCACCTGGTGCCGTTACGGCGTGGATGACTCGGTCGGCCTGGCCATTGAGATCGAGAACCGCTACAAGGGCCTGCGCGCCCCGCACAAGATCAAGTTTGGCGTCTCCGGCTGCACCCGCGAGTGCGCTGAGGCGCAAGGCAAGGACGTGGGCATCATCGCCACCGAACGCGGCTGGAACCTGTATGTGTGCGGCAATGGCGGCATGAAGCCCCGCCACGCCGAACTGCTGGCCAGCGACCTGGACCGCGCCACGCTGCTGCGCTACGTGGACCGCTTCCTGATGTTCTACGTGCGCACGGCGGACCGCCTGCAACGCACCAGCGTCTGGCGCGACAACATGGAGGGCGGGCTGGGCTACCTCAAGGCGGTCATCCTCGAAGACAGCCTGGGCATCGGTGCCGAACTGGAAGCGCAGATGCAGCATGTGGTGGACACCTACGAAGACGAATGGAAGGCCGCCGTGACCAACCCGGAAACCCGCAAGCGCTTCCGCCACTTCGTCAACAGCGACCTGCGCGACGACAACCTGGTCTTCATGGAAGAGCGCGGCCAGGTCCGCCCGGCCACGCCGGAGGAACGGAATTTGCGTCGCTCACGGCTTGAGCAGATCCCCGTGATCGTCAAGGCAGCCTGAACCGCAGCCAACCATCGCACCGCCCCATCGCCCCATCGCCAAGGAAAACGTCATGAGCCACGCCCACCATTCCGCAACCTGGACCGCCGTTTGCACCTTGAGCGACATCGTGCCCAATGCCGGCGTGTGCGCACTGGTGGAAGAGGAACAGATCGCGGTGTTCCGGGTCGGCCCGGGCCAGGACGACCGGGTATTCGCCATCGCCAACTACGACCCCAATGCCAACGCCGCCGTGCTGTCGCGCGGCCTGGTGGGCAATCTGGGCGAGCGCATCGTGGTGGCGTCGCCGATCTACAAGCACCATTTCGACCTGCGGACCGGCGAATGCCTGGAAGCCCCCGAAAACTCTGTCGCCGCGTACCCCGCCCGGGTCCATGACGGCAAGGTCTGGGTGGCTGCATGACCCACGCCGCCAAACCCCGCCTGGTCGTGGTCGGCAACGGCATGGCCGGCATGCGCACGGTCGAGGAGCTGCTCAGGCTCGCGCCGGACCTCCATGACATCACCGTGTTCGGCGCCGAGCCGCACGGCAACTACAACCGCATCCTGCTCTCGCCGGTGCTGGCGGGCGAGAAGACGGTCGCGGACATCATGCTCAACACCCGCGAGTGGTATGAGCAGAACGGCATCGAACTGCTGGCCGGCGACCCGGTGGTGGCGATCGACCGCCGGCGCCGCGTGGTGCGCTCGCAATCGGGGCGCGAAGTGGGCTATGACCGGCTGCTGCTGGCCACCGGTTCCAAGCCTTTCATCATCCCTGTGCCGGGCCACCAGCTCGACGGCGTGATCGCCTTTCGCGACATCCAGGATGTGGAAACCATGCTGGCGGCAGCCCGCAACCATCGCCACGCGGTAGTGATCGGCGGCGGCCTGCTCGGCCTGGAAGCCGCGAACGGCCTGATGCGCCAGGGCATGGAGGTGAGCGTAGTGCACGTGGCCGACACCCTGATGGAGCGCCAGCTCGACAAGCCGGCCGCCGCGCTGCTCAAGCAGGCGCTGGAGCGCAAGGGCCTGCGCTTCCTGCTCAACGCCGATACCAGCGGCATCCTTGGGAAAGACCGCGTCACCGGCGTATGCTTCAAGGACGGTACCCGGATTCCAGCCGACCTGGTGGTGATGACCGTCGGCGTGCGTCCCAATATCGAACTGGCCCAGCAGGCCGGGCTGCGCTGCGAGCGCGCCATCGTGGTCGACGACACCTTGCAGACCTACGATCCGCGCGTGTACGCCGTGGGCGAATGCGTCCAGCACCGGCAGGCCACCTTCGGGCTGGTCGCGCCGATCTGGGAACAGGCGCGCGTGGCCGCCGCGCACCTGGCCGGCGCCGGGCATCGCCGCTATGTGCAGCAGGCCACCGCCACGAAGCTCAAAGTGACTGGCGTGGATCTTTACTCCGCCGGCGACTTCATCGGCGGCGAAGGCAGTGAGGACCTGGTCATGAGCGATCCGCGCCGCGGCATGTACAAGCGGCTGGTGCTGCAGGGCGGGCGGCTGGTCGGGGCGGTGCTGTACGGCGACGTGCAGGACGGGCCCTGGTACTTCGACCTGATCCAGAGCGGCGCCGCCGTGGGGGCCATGCGCCGGCGGCTGCTGTTTGGCAAGGCACAGTGCGAGGCCATGGCGGCCTGACCGCCTGACCGCCTGACCGCTTGAACGAACCGGTCCCCCATTGATCGCCAGCAACGAGCGCTAACGTGAACCTGTCCGATATCCCCGTCATCCTCTCCACCGGTTCGCCCGCCGCGTTGTCCGCCGTGTTGTCCGCCAATTCGTCATCCACCGTCACCGCTACCACCTGCCCCTATTGCGGCGTGGGCTGCGGCGTGCACGCCACCCGCCATGCCGACGGCAGCTTGGAAGTGGCCGGCGACGCCAGCCACGGCTCCAACCAGGGCCGGCTGTGCGTGAAGGGCTCGGCGCTGGCGGAAACCGTCGGATTGGAGGGCCGCCTGCTGCATCCGCAGGTGCGCGGTACCGATGGCGCCTTGCAGCAGGTATCGTGGGATCACGCACTGGGCACGGTCGCCCGCGGCTTCGGGGACATCATCGCGGAACACGGCCCCGATGCCGTGGCACTCTACGTCTCCGGCCAGTTGCTGACCGAGGACTACTACGTTGCCAACAAGCTGATGAAGGGCTTTATCGGCAGCGCCAACATCGACACCAACTCGCGGTTGTGCATGTCGTCCGCGGTGGCCGGGCACAAGCGCGCCTTTGGCGAAGACCTGGTGCCGGGCAACTACGAAGACCTGGAACTGGCCGACCTGGTGGTGCTGGTCGGCTCCAACGCCGCCTGGTGCCACCCGATCCTGTTCCAGCGCCTGGTGAAGGCGAAGGAGGCCCGGCCGGAGATGAAGCTGGTGGTGATCGACCCGCGCCGCACTGCCACCTGCGAACTGGCCGACCTGCACCTGCCCGTCAAGCCGGGCACCGATGTGTGGCTGTTCAACGGCCTGTTGCACTACTTGGCGCAGCATGGCGCGGTGGACCAGGCATTCGTCGGCGCCCATACCAGCGGCCTGGACGCCGCGCTGGCGGCAGCCGGCCCGGACTGCGCCGATATCGCCAAGGTTGCCAAGGCCTGCAAGCTCGATCCCGACGCGCTGCGCGGCTTCTATGCACTGTTCGCCGCCACGCCCAAGGTGGTGACCGGCTTCTCGCAAGGCGTGAACCAGTCTTCGGCGGGCACCGACAAGGTCAACAGCATCATCAACTGCCACCTGGTCACCGGGCGCGTGGGGCGGCCCGGCACGGGCCCCTTCTCGCTGACCGGCCAGCCCAACGCCATGGGCGGCCGCGAGGTCGGGGGCCTGGCCAATATGCTGGCCGCCCATATGGAGTTGGCCGACCCGCTGCACCGCGAGATCGTGCAATCGTTCTGGGCCTCGCCCGCCATCGCGGACAAGCCGGGGCTGAAGGCGGTGGAGCTATTCGAGGCCATCGAGCAAGGCCGCGTCAAGGCCGTGTGGGTGATCGCCACCAATCCGGTGGTCAGCCTGCCCGACGCCGACCAGGCCCGCCGCGCGCTGGCCAAATGCCAGCTCGTGGTCAGCTCCGACATCATGCTGCGCACCGACACCAACGACGCCGCGCACGTCCTGCTGCCCGCGCTGGGCTGGGGCGAGAAGGACGGCACGGTCACCAGTTCCGAGCGCCGCATTTCGCGCCAGCGTGCTTTCCTGCCGGCGCCCGGCGAGGCCCGTCCCGACTGGAAGATCCTGTGCGACGTCGCCACGCGCATGGGCTTTAGCGGCTTCGACTTTGCCGGGCCGCATGAAATCTTCGACGAGCATGCGCGGCTGAGCGCGTACCGGAACGCGGGCAGCAGCGATCAAGCCCACGCGCCTCGCATGTTCAGCCTGGCCGGGCTGACTGGCATGAGCCGGAAGCAATTCGACGCGCTCGCGCCAGTGCAATGGCCGGTGCTGGCCGGGCCCGCGGGGAGCCTCGCCAATGCGTCCGGCGGCACCGCCCGCCTGTTCGCCGACGGCCGCTTCGCCCATCCCGATGGCCGCGCCCTTTTTGTCGCGACGTCGCCCCGCGCCCCGTTCCACGCCATCGACGACGAATTCCCGCTGGTGCTCAACACCGGCCGCGTACGCGACCAATGGCACACCATGACCCGCACCGGCAAATCGCCGAAGCTGGCCGACCACATTGCCGAGCCCTTTGTCGACATGCACCCGCAGGACGCCCTGCTAAGCGGCGTGAGCGAGGGCAAGCTGGCCCGCGTGACCACCCGCTGGGGCGCCATGGTGGCGCGGGTGCAGCATGGCGGCGGCATCCCGCGCGGCAGCGTCTTCGTGCCGATCCACTGGAACAGCCAGTTCAGCTCCGACGCGCGCGTGGGCGCGCTGGTCAACCCGGTGGTCGACCCGGTCTCGGGCGAGCCCGAGTTCAAGCACACGCCGGTGCGCGTGGAAGAGTTCCGCGTGTCGTGGCATGGCTTCGTGCTGAGCCGCGGGGACCTCCAGGCCGACGACCTGACCTACTGGACGCGCATCCAGGGCCGCCAGTTCCAGCGCTATGAATTCGCCGGCCGCGAGATCATCCCCGACCGCGCCGCGTGGGCCCGCCAGCTGCTGGGCATCGACGACCCCGAGGCGGACTGGATCGAATACGAAGACCGCACCGCAGGCATCTACCATGCCGGCCATGTGGTCGACGACCACCTCCAGGCCTGCATCTACGTCTGCACGCGGCCCGAGCTGCCTTCGCGCGCGTGGCTGTCCACCCTGTTCGTCAAGGAACACCTGGAAGATGCCGATCGCATCGGACTGCTGCTGGGCCAGCCGATGGAAAAGGAAGCCGACGCCGGCCCCACGGTTTGCTCCTGCTTTGGCGTGGGACGCAACACCATCTGCGACGCCGTGCGCAAGCACGACCTCAAGACGCCCGCCGAAGTCACCGCCTGCGTGAAAGCGGGCGGCAACTGCGGGTCTTGCGTGCCGGAGCTGAAGAAGCTGCTGGCGGAGTTACGGGTGGCGGAAGTGGCTTGATACAGCCGCCAGCGCTTGCGGCCTTTGGAGTGCCGTGGGCACTATGGCGGAGGCCGATGCCCCATGGCCCTCACGGCCGCCATGCCCCGGCTCTGCCGGCAGGCATCGTCGCAATGGGTCAGCGCGGCATCCACCGCTGCCCGGATATCCGTCGCGGCGGTCGCGGCCTCCGTTACGGGCCCGCCCGCGCTGCCCTCGCTGGCGGGAGGCGAGGCCATGTTCAGGCTGGCGGCGGAGCCTAGCGCCAGCACCGCGGCGACCCCCAACACACATGTGATGCGATATCGAGCCTTCACGGCTGTCTCCTCAGCGCTCGTATCCCTTGGGCTCCATGCAGGTGACCGGCGGCGATGACCACCAGTGCCCTGTCCTCGGGCAGGTCTTGGATGCACGTGTGCAGCAGCGGCGGTGGCGGCGGCGGCGTGGTCCAGGATCTCCAGCGCTATCTGGACTTACAACAGAACCAGCGTCACCGTGCCGCGCCCTTCAAATGGGATCTCAGAGGTGGCGGCATCCACCACGGACTTGTCCAGATTCACACCCACGGACACGGAACCAGAGACTTCAGTGAGTGCGTCAACGGCGGTCGCAATGCCACTGGCGAAGACGATGGACTTGCCTTTCGGAAAGTGGTGCCACGTAGTGCTCTCCCAGGAACTGTTCGATCCTGCAACGCCGGTCGTCATCAACATAGTGCCCAGAGGCTCAAGCGCCCCCCCTACCGTTTTTTTGATCCTAAGCCCCCCCGCATGGAACCACGCGTTGCCAATGTTCCGGCCGTTATACGTTCCTATCCCAAAAAGACGGTCTTCAGGCATCGCCCCAGCAGTGACGACTGCAGTGCCATCCTGATTGTCGATAAAGGCCAATGCGAATCTGGTAGGCGCCGGGCAGATTACTGCCATTGACATACGCAGCTGTTGCGGGGGCCTGTAGGCATTCTGTGTATGGGACAATACCAGGGACCCTCTGGCAATGCGTCCAAAGTCAGTCACCCCACCGCCGCCCAGCGATATGGTGCATGCGGACGGCGCAATGGTGCCAGTGATGGAGAAGCCGGTGGACTGCGCCTGCGCGGCGCATGCTGCCCCGGCAAACATGGCAGTGAAGAGTATTTTTTTGATCATGAAAGCACGCTTTTTTTGGACATTCTGGACAACCAAGAAGTATTCCACCAAAGGAGTACAGGCCTACGGAGCCTTGCGCCTTCCTGGGTCTTGCCTCGGCACCACAGGCGCGCCCTGCGCCCATGCGGAAACCTATCCTAGCGAACGAGGACTGGCCTGAATATAGAATTAAATTTAAATAAACAGGGAAATTCTGAGAACCCATTGTCGGGGGAGCAGTGCGTGTTCGCCCGGCTCACCGGGACTATCGGCGCATTGGCGAAGAAATTCCTCGTCCAGGCAGACTGGTCCACCATGTGCTTCAGCGTATCTCCAGGAACCTGCAGCAACCCCGAATTGGAGCGACTTGGGCTCCATGCGGGTGACCGGCGGCAGGGGGATCACCACCAGTTCCTTGTCCTCGGACACGTCTCAGATGCGCGTGTACAGCAGCAGCGTGGTGTACAGGTTCTTCAGCGCTATCTGGAATTACAACAAAACCAGCGTCACCGTGCCCGAGCCGTCCAACTGGATGTCAGAAGTGGCGGTATCCAGCACGGACTTGCTTATATTCACACCCACGTACACGTCACCAGAGACTTCAATTAGTGCTTCAGGGCCGGTCGGATTGACACTTGCGGCGAATACGATGGACTTGTTGTTCGAAAAGAAGGGGGTCCAAGTGTTCGCCCAGGAACTGTTTGATCCTGCAATGCCGGTCGTCATCAACCAAGCGCCCGGATACCGAAGCGCCCCCCCTGCAGTTGTTCTGATCTGAAGATTCCCCACATTGAACCGCGCGTTGCCAATGTTCCGGCCGTTATACGTTCCCAAGCCAAAATTATAATCACTAGGTACTTGAGGAGTGCCATCCAATGCAGTGCCATCCCGGTTGTCGGTGAGAGCCAATGCAAATTTGGTAGGCGCCGAGCAAATCACTGCCATTGTCATAACGCGTTGCTCGGCGAAAATATAGGCGATGTCTGTAGTAAAAGCGAAGGACCCTCTGGAAAGACTTCCAAAGTCAGTCACCCCACCACCTCCCAATGACATGGTGCATGGGGACGGCGCAATGGTCGCGGTCATGGAGAAGCCGGCGGACTGAGCCTGCGCAGAGAATGCTGCCCCGGAAAACATTGCAGCGAAAAGTATTTTTTTGATCATGAAGAACAATTTCCGGGATAAATTAATAAAGAATTCGTTCCAGATAATCCCGGAATAGGCAAAAATTGGCGCGTTTGAAGCAATATGCTGCACTGCGCTTCTGCCTGCAGTAATGCGCTCTAAAGCCATAGGATTTCACGGACTCAATCGTTCGAAAACAGGTCACCCCAGCAGTATTCCGCTAAAGGAGTACAGACCTACGGAGCGTTGCGCCTTCCTGGGTCTCGCCTCGGCGCCACCGGCACGACCTGCGCCAATGCAGGAACGTATCTTAGTGAAGGAGGACTGGCCTGAATATAGAATTAAATTTAAATAAACAGGGAAATTCTGAGAACCCACAGTCGGGGAGCAGTGCGTGTTCGCCCGGCTCATCGGGACAATTGGGCGCCGCACTTTGCGTGCTGAGGAGTGGCTGCTCGTTGAGTGGCCGGAAGGCGAGGTAGAGCCGACCAAACGCTTCATGTCCACGGCGCCGGCCAACGCACTGGTTGAGCAACCGGTCTTGGTGACCAAAATGCGTTGACGTATTGAACGCGACTACCAGGACTTGCAACAGGAACCCGCCCTGGTCATTCCGAAGGCCGAGGCTGGCGCGTTTCCGGGCACGCGCCGCTGCGCTGGTTTTGCCGGCAAAGCGGCGCGTGGCAACAATATCAGTCCTTGGCCGCGTTGCCCGTCTGCTCCGCATCCACCGCTGCAAAGACTTCCTCCGCCAGATGGAACGCCGAGTTGGCCGCCGGCACCCCGCAATAGATCGCGGTTTGCAGCAGCACTTCCTTGACTTCGTCGCGGCTCACGCCATTGTTGGCGGCGGCGCGCAGGTGCAGCTTGAGCTCGTCGGAGCGGTTGAGCGCCACCATCATGGCGATGGTGATCAAGCTGCGCGAATGGCGCGGCAAGCCTTCGCGGGTCCAGATCTCGCCCCATGCATAGCGCGTGATCAGGTTCTGGAACTCGTCGTTGAGCGGGTTGAGCCTGGCCAGCGAGCGATCCACGTGGGCGCTGCCCAGCACCGCGCGGCGCACGGCCAGGCCTGCCTGGTAGCGTTCGGCATCGTTGGCTGGACGGTTGGCGGGCTGCTGCGCATCGCTACCCAGGAAGCCCAGCAGCGCCTCGGTGAAACGGGCAGGCTGTTCGAGGTTGGACAAGTGGGCCGCTTCCAGTTCCAGGTAGCGCGCGCCCGGAATGGCATCGGCCAGTGCGCGCCCTTCCGCCGCCGTGGTGGACGGATCGGCGCTGCCGGCAATCACCAGCACCGGCACCGGAATGGTCTTGACCGCCTCGCGCAGGTCGGCGTCACGCACCGCCGCGCAGTTGGCGGCATAGCCTCGGGCATCCAGGCCCGTCAGCACCTGGCGCAGGTCATCCAGCTGGTTGCCGGCGGCCCTGACGAAAGCCGGCGTAAACCAGCGTTGCAGCGAACCCTCCACCAGCGGCGCCATGCCATCGCGCAGCACGCCTTCAATGCGCGTGTTCCACGCCTCGGGGGTGCCGATCCTGGGCGCGGTGTTGGCCAGCACAATGCGGGTGAAGCGCTGCGGCGCGTTGACGCCCAACCACATGCCGGTCAGGCCGCCCATCGACAGACCGCAGAACGCTGCCTTCTGGATGTTCAAGGCGTCCATCAAGGCCAGAACGTCGCTGCCCAGTTCCGCCACGCTGCCCGATCCCGGCGGCAATGCGGACTGGCCATGGCCACGGGTATCGTAGCGCAGGATGCGGAAATGCTTGCCCAGCGCTTCGGCCTGGGGAGACCACATGGTGTGGTCGGTGCCGAGGGAGTTGGAGAAGATGAGGACGGGCGCGGACTGCGCGCCTTCCAGCGTGTAGAAGAGGCGATTGCCGGCGTGGGTGATGAAAGGCAAAGTGGTCTCCAGAGAAATTAGGTTCGATGTTCGGCTACGTGTCGTCTTTCAGCGCCTGCGCGCCGGCTTGCGCGGGCTCTCGGTGCGCTCCGGTCTCCTGCCGCCAGGCCGCCAGGACCGCATCGACGAATCCCCCCGCCTGCCCGGCATAGTTGGCCGGATCGCAAACCCGGTCCAGCGCCACCGCATCCATCAGCCCGGCATGCGCGGGATCCTCGGCCAGGGTCGCGCCCAGCGCTTCGCGCAATGTCGTGCCTGCGGCCACAGCCCGGCGGCAGGCGCCTTCCACCAGATGATGCGCGGGCAGCCGGCCAATCTTGCCGCCGAGTTCCAGCATGGCGGCTTCCGCCAGGATCAGCCCGTGCGTCAAGCCCAGGTTGGCGCGCATGCGCGCGGCATCCACCTGCAATCCTCCCACCACTTCCAGCAGCTGCCGCAGTGCCCCGGCTGCCAGCGTGACGATCTGCGGCAAGGTATCCCATTCCGCCTGCCAGCCGCCCAGCGCGCGCTCGTGCTCCTGCACCATGCCGGCCAGCATGGTCGCCACCAGCGGCGGCACGCGCACGGCGGCGGTGAGCACCGCGGCGCAGCCAACCGGATTGCGCTTGTGCGGCATGGTGCTGGAGCCACCGCGCCCCGGGCCGGTGGGCTCCGCCACTTCCGCGACTTCGGTCTGCATCAGCAGCGAGACGTCGCGCGCGATCTTGCCGAGCGTGCCGGTCAGCATGCCGAGCGTGGTGGCCACCTCGGCCATGCGGTCGCGACAGGCGTGCCAGGGCGTGGCAGGCACTTCCAGTGAAAGTTCGCGGCCAAGCTCGGTGGCCACCGCCGGTGCTGCGGCGCCAAGGCTGGCAAGGGTGCCGGCGGCGCCGCCGAATTGCAGCGCGGCGGCCTGCGCGCGCGTGGCGCCGAGGCGGCGCAGGTCGCGGCGCAATGCATCGAGCCAGCCGGCGGCCTTGAGGCCGAAGGTGGTGGGCAGCGCGTGCTGCAGCCAGGTGCGCGCCACCATCGGCGTGTCGCGATGTTGCGCGGCGAGTGCTGCGCAGGCGTGGCCGAGCGCCTTGAGATCGGCATCGATCGCCAGCAGCGATTCGCGCAGTTGCAGCACCATGCCGGTGTCGATCGCGTCCTGGCTGGTGGCGCCCCAGTGCACGTAGCGCGCGGCCTGCTCGTCGCGCGCGGCCACCCGGGCGGTGAGTTGCCTGACCAGGGGAATGGCGAGGTTGCCGGC
This sequence comes from Cupriavidus sp. 01T418, assembly GCF_056398885.1. Lineage (NCBI taxonomy): Bacteria > Pseudomonadati > Pseudomonadota > Betaproteobacteria > Burkholderiales > Burkholderiaceae > Cupriavidus > Cupriavidus sp. 01T418. The sequence goes on along the minus strand of NZ_JBFTQG010000009.1, from coordinate 97,952 downwards.
GGCCACGGCGGCAGCGGCCAAGACATCGAGGTCGATCTCCTCGACGCGGCAAGTGGCGGCGATGGCCTCGGCAGCCACCGCGGGAATGACGCCGCAGCGGGCTTGCGCACGCGCAAGCCCGGCTTCGAAGTCAAGCATGCGCTGCACCGTGCCGCTATCGGAGAATGCGGCCAGCGTGGCGGCGCTGCCGAACATCGGGTCGGTCAGTCGGGATGAGGTGGGCATCGATTCAGCTTCGCATCGGCATGGAAAAACCCCAGCACCGGACCATGCTGGGTCCGGCGCCGGGGCTCGGTCTGGCGCAAGCACATAGCGCGGCTCGCGCGTGGATCAGATGTCGAAGAAGACCGTCTCGTCCTGGCCTTGCAGCACCACCTGCCATTGCAGCTTGCCTGCGCCCGCCGGCTGCGCCACCAGCGTGCGGCGGCGCTCGGCGGGCACCTGCGACAAGGCCCAGTCGCGCGCGTTGGCCTGCGTTTCGTCCGGGAAGTATAGGCGCGTGGACAGATGCTTGAGCAGGCCGCGCATGAACAGCGAGACGACGATATGCGGCGCCTGCGGCTGGCCGTCGGGGCCGGGCACGGGGCCCGGCTTGACGGTGACGAAGCGGAAGCTGCCGTCGGGGCCGGTCGGCAGCCGGCCAAAGCCGGTGAAGCCCGGCACCAGTGCCGTCTGGGCGCCATCGCGCGCGTCATCGGGGTGGCGATAGCGGCCGGCGGGGTTGGCCTGCCAGATCTCCACCATGCCGTCGGGCACGGGATCGCCCTTGCCGTCGATCACGCGGCCTTCGATCACGACGCGCTGGCCCGTCACTTCGGGGACCTCGGCGGTCAAGTCGGCGCGGTCAAGGCCGGACAGGCCGATATGCAGGTAGGGTCCAACGGTCTGGGATGCGGTGGCGTACAACATGGCTTACTCCATCGGCGTGGCATCGCGGCCACGCAGCACGATATCGAAACGGTAGCCGAGCGCGTACTCGGGCACAGTGGTCTCCCAGTCGAAGGCGGCCACCAGGCGATCGCGCGCCTTGGCGTCGGGCACGCAATTGAAGATGGGATCGAATGCGAGCAGCGGGTCGCCCGGGAAGTACATCTGCGTCACCAGCCGCGTGGCATAAGCGTTGCCGAACAGGGAGAAATGGATATGCTGCGGCCGCCAGGCGTTGTGGTGGTTGCGCCAGGGATAAGCGCCGGGCTTGACGGTCTTGAACTGGTAGCGGCCCTGTGCATCGGTCACCGCGCGGCCTTCGCCGGTGAAATTGGGATCGAGCGGCGCGTCGTGCTGGTCGCGCTTGTGCACGTAGCGGCCGGCGGCATTGGCCTGCCAGACTTCGATCAGCGCGTTCGGCACGGGACGGCCGTTCTCATCGAGCACGCGACCGCTCACCAGGATGCGTTCGCCGATGGGTTCGCCGGCGTGGCCGGCGGTGAGGTCGCTATCGCCGTTGCGCACGAACTCGGCGCCGAACAGCGGGCCGGTCACTTCGGACAGCGTCTGGCCCAGCGCCACCAGCGGCTGGTTGGGCGAGCGCAATTGCGTGGAGGCGTAGGGGTCGAAACGGTATTCCGGCTGGGTATTCCAGTAGGGGCGGCGATATTGCGCCAGCTCGGGCGGCAGCTTGATGGGCGAGTCGGCCATGGTGTGCGTCTCCTTGGTGGGGAATTTTCATTACTTTATTTGCGGCGATTACTGCTGTAAATTGAGTTTTTCGACTATTTGCATAACTTTTTGATATGCAGAGCACCTTCCGCAGCCGGGTTCGCCTGCGCCACCTGCATTGCTTCGTCGCCGTGGCGCAAACCCAGCACCTGGGCCAAGCCGGGGAGCAACTCGGCCTGAGCCAACCCGCCGTCTCCAAGACCCTGACGGAGCTGGAAGCGTTGCTTGGCGCACGTCTGCTGGAGCGCAAGCGCTCGGGCACCGACCTGACCGAACTCGGCCAGCGCTTCCTGCGCCACGCCTTGCGCGTACTGGAGGACCTGGACGAAGCCGCCGACAGTGTCGGTGGCCCGGGCGCTGCCGGGCGCCGGCATATCCGGCTGGGCGCCTTGCCCAGCGTGGTGCCGGACCTGCTGCAGGAAGCGGTGCTGGCGTTCCGCGCCGCCTATCCCGAAGTCGGCCTGGCGGTGCAGACGGGCATGAATCGCACGCTGATCGACTGGCTGAAGGCCGATCTGCTCGATATCGTGATTGGCCGCATGGACAATCCGGCGGTCATGGAGGGGCTCTGGTTTGAGATGCTGAGCGCCGAGCCGCTGCTGCTGGCGGTGCGTAGGGGCCATGCCCTCACTATCGCGCCACCATCCCTGGCGGACGTCATGGCCTTCCCGCTGGTGGTGCCGGCGCAGGGCTCGGTGCCGCGCCACAGCGCGGAAAGCCTGCTGGCGCGCCACGGCTTCGTGCTGCCGGCCGGCGTGCTGGAGACTTCCGATGCTTACCTCGGCCAGCTCATCGCGCTGAGGTCCGACGCCGTCTGGCTGGCGCCGCGCTGCGCCATGCGCCAGGCGCTGGAGGACGGCGAGCTGGTGCTGCTGCCCATCTCGGGCCAGGGCAGCGAAGAACCGGTCGGGCTGCTGCGCCAGGGCGGCCGCGACCTCGACGAGGCGGCCGAAGCCTTTGTGCAGGATCTGCGGGAACGCGCCGCGGCGCGCTCGCGAGTGGCGGTGCCCAAGGCGAAGGGATAGCCCGCTTCTTACATCTCGGTCGCATCTTCGACGCGCTTGCCTACCGGGCGGGCAACGTCGGGGGATAGCTGCAGGAAAATCCATGCCGAGGCCGAGGTAATCAGACCCACGCAGATAAAGGTGGCATGGAAGGCCGGCAACGCAGTGGTGGCACCGTGCCGGCTGAAAGTCCCCTGGAAGGTCGCCAGCAGCGCGCCGGCCGACGTCACCGCCAGGCTCATCGACAGCATCTGCACCATCGACAGCAGGCTGTTGCCACCGCTGGCCCCCGCCGTGCCGAGATCCTTCAGGGTGACGGTGTTCATGGCGGTGAACTGGATCGAATTGACCGCACCGAAGATGGCCAGTTGCACCAGCACCAGCGCAAGCGGCTGGGTGGCCGAGATCAGCGCGAACGAAGCCATCGCCAGTCCCACCACGAAGGTATTGGTGACCAGCACCTTGCGATACCCGTGGCGCTGGATCAATCCGGTGGCGAGGCGCTTGGAGGCCATGCCCGCCGCCGTGATCGGCAACATCATCATGCCCGCCTGGAACGGCGAATAGCCCAGGCTGACCTGCAGCGTCAGCGGGATCAGGAACGGCATGGCGCCATTGCCGATGCGCGCGAACAGGTTGCCCAGCAGGCCCACGCTGAAGGTATGGATGCGGAACAGCCGCAGCGCGAACAACGGCCGGCGCAGCCGCGTGGCGTGCAGTACGTAGGCCGTCAACGAAGCCATGCTGGCGATCAGCAGCATCAGCACGGTGGCATGCTCGAAGCCCAGTTCCGCCAGGCCGTCCAGCGAGAAGGACAAGGTCAGCATGGCGATGGCCAGCAGCAGGTAGCCGCTGGCATCGAACCGCGCCACGCCGTGCAGCCGGCTGTTGGGCATATAGCGCATGGTGGCCAGCCCGCCCAGCAGGCCCACCGGCACATTGATCAGGAAGATCCAGTGCCAGGAAAACGTCTGGGTCAGCCAGCCGCCCAGCGTCGGCCCGATCAGCGGGCCTACCATGCCGGGAATCGCCACGAAGCTGAGCGCCTGCAGGTACTGGTCGCGCGGGAAGGTGCGCAACACCGCCAGCCGCCCCACCGGCAACAGCATGGCGCCGCCCACGCCCTGCACGACCCGCGAGACCACCAGCAAGGTCAGGCTGCTGGAATAAGCGCAGGCCACCGAGCCGGCGACGAACAGCAGGATGGCGGTCTGGAAGATGGTGCGGGTACCGAAGCGATCCGCCAGCCAGCCCGAGGCCGGGATGATTACCGCCATGGTCAGCGAGTAGGCGATGATGACCGACTGCATGCGCAGCGGGCTCTCGCCCAGGCTTTGGGCCATCGAAGGTAATGCGGTGTTGACGATGGTGGAGTCCAGCGTCTGCATGAAGAAACCGACCGCGACCACCCAGAGCATGATCTGGCGGGTGCGTTCGTCGGCAGGTAGAAGGGTGTCTTGCATCGGGATGGCTGTGCCCGTAGCGCAGGCGCGAGGCGCCGCGAAGGTCCGCTGAGTCGCGTACCGTAGCAGTGTAGCGGAGCCGCATCGCGGCGCGCGCGGATTCCGGGATTGCACGGGGACAGCCAAGGTCCCGTCAGGCCGCCACCCGCTTGCTGGATTCGACCGCGGCCGGGCGGGCGAAGTCATCGAATGACAGGCCGGCGCGCCAAGCCGCCACTGCCCGGCGCACTGTCTTCAGTCCGAAAGCCATGACATGATGTATTTGATTAATGTCATTCAAGAACGAGAAAGATGCAGCTGATCCCGGACAGGCACCCGACTGGATATATCACGATGTGATGCAAATAGTCTTCGCCGCGAGCGCGTGGATAGTGCGCTACCTGGCGGCAGCGTGTATCGCGTTTCTCTGTCAGAGTTCCCTCTCCGCATGCGTTCCCTGACTAAGGACTTACACGTATCTCACAGCTATTTTTGCGACATTGCATTTTCGAAAGCCGATTGGAAGGCTTCGGAAAGCCGATTGCAAGAAGCCGTTTATAGAGTCTCGAAACTCGCTTGAGCCCGCGATGAAGTCGCGACAAGGCAAAAGCGTAAAAACAGGAGACGGAGGGACCACCTCATGAATCAATATAACGACGCGCGCTACCTCCCGGGTAGCCGGACTGCACAGCGGCCTCGCTGGCCGGGCAAGCGGGAGGGTCAGGCATGAGCACCCCCTCGCGTTTCAAGAAGGACTACTACGGCGGCGGGCTGATGACGCTGATCGGTCTTGCCACAGTGGCTGCCGGCCTGCAGTACCACACCGGCACCCTGAGCAAGATGGGGCCGGGCTTCTTCCCGGTAGCGGTAGGTGCGCTGCTTGCGCTCGTCGGCGTGATGATCGCCATCTCGGCGCGCAACGACGCGCCGGCGGACGCCAAGCCATCGGGGCACGGACACGGTGGCGGACTGCCTGACTTTCGTGGCTGCGCCTGCATCATCCTGGGCGTGCTCTCCTTCCTGCTGCTGGGCAAATACGGCGGACTGATCCCCGCGACCTTCTCCATCGTGTTCATCTCGGCGCTTGGCGACCGGAGCAACACAGTGAAGCAGGCCGCGCTGCTGGCGCTGGCAATGTGCGTCGTGGCGGCGGTCGTGTTCTGGTGGGCACTGCAGTTGCAGTTGCCGCTGTTTGCCTGGGGGGCCTGAGAATCATGACTACGAATGCTCTGCACGATCTCTGGTTCGGCTTCGGCGTTGCCTTCCAGGGCTCCAACCTGATGTGGTCCTTCTTCGGCGTGCTGATGGGCAACCTGATCGGCGTATTGCCCGGCATGGGCGCGCTATCGGCGATTTCCATCCTGCTGCCGTTGACCTACGCGATGCACCCGGTGCCTGCCATCCTGATGCTGGCCGGCATCTTCTATGGCTCGCAATATGGCGGCGCCATCGGCGCGATCCTGCTGAACCTGCCCTCGCATCCGCCGCATGCGGTCACCTGCCTTGACGGCTATCCGCTGACGCGTGCCGGCAAGGGTGGCACGGCGCTGGGCATCACCATGATCTGCTCGTTCTTCGCTGCGTCGGTGGGCATCATCGTGATGATCTTCGCCTCGCCGCTGCTCACGGAGATCTCGTTCAAGTTCGGTCCCACGGAGATCTTCTCCATCATGCTGCTGGGCCTTCTGGCCGGTTCCACCATGTCGCGCGGATCCCCGTTGAAAGGCGTGGCGATGACGCTGTTCGGCCTGATCTGCGGCGTGGTAGGCACCGACGTGAACAGCGGCGCCTTCCGCCTGGCGATGAATATCCCCGAGCTGAGCGACGGGCTGGAACTGGTTGCCATTGCCATGGGCCTGTTCGGCGTGGCGGACTTCCTGCTCAACGTCAACCGGATGAATGTCATCACGACCAAGACCAAACTGCGTATCCGCGACATGCGGCCCAGCCTGGCTGAACTCAAGACCGCATTCTGGCCGATGGTCCGGGGCACCGGCATCGGCACGCTGTTCGGCGCGATGCCCGGCACCGGCCCCACCATCACCACCTTCGTCGCCTACGCGCTGGAGCGCAAGATCTCCAAGACCCCGGAGAAATTCGGTACGGGCATGATCGCGGGTGTCGCAGGTCCGGAAGCCTCCGCGCACTCCAAGACGCAGGTGGACTTCATCCCCACCATGAGCCTGGGCATTCCCGGCGACGCCGTGATGGCGCTGATCCTTGGCGCGCTGATGATCCAGGGGATCGCCCCGGGCCCGCAGCTGATCAGCGAGCACCCGGATATTTTCTGGGGCCTGATCGCCAGCTTCTGGATCGGCAACGTGCTGCTGATCGTGCTGAACGTGCCGCTGATCGGCGTGTGGGTCAAGCTGCTGCAGGTACCTTATCGCTACCTCTTCCCCTCGGCCATGTTCTTTATCGTGGTGGGCGTGTTCAGCACGCAGAACAGCCTGTTCGAGATCTGGGAAGTGCTGGCCTTCGGGGTGATCGGTGCCCTGCTCATGTGGCTTGAGTTCTCGGTGGCTCCCATTCTCCTTGGCTTCGTGCTCGGGCCGATGGTGGAAGAGAACTTCCGCCGCTCCCTGCTGCTGTCGCGCGGCGACTTGACGGTCTTTGTGCATCGGCCCATCAGCTGCGTCTTCGTCGTCCTGTCCGCGCTGCTGCTGGTCGGCGTCACCTATTCCGCATGGCGTGGCCGTCGCGGCGACAACAAGCCAGTGGCGCTGCCCGGCGGCGACCTGGCCGTCAGCGAGTAGCCGTAGCGGAAGTCCTGAGCAGCACCAGGCGGCCGGCGCTCACGTCGGCCGCCACCTCAACGCGGTGCGCTACCGTGCCAGTCTCACGTAGCGCCGCCGCGACCGGTTCCGGCGGCAAGCACTCCTGCCCAAGGCGCCCTCGCTCCTGCGCGTGCAGTCACGCAAGACGCCCCGCCAGTTCCGCCGCCGCCTCCTCGTCCGTGCGCTCGAAGCGCAGTGGCGTGACCGAGATGCCACCCCGGCCCACCACGACGGCCTCGCTGTCGTCGGTGTCCGGGCGCGGTCCACGGGAGAACTGCAGCCAGTGATATGGAATCCCGCGCGGATCGACATGGGCCCTGACGGCGAAATCCTTGACCAGGCCGACGCCCTGGCGCGTCACCGTCAGCGCGCCGGCCGACTCGGGCGCCACATCGGGGAAATTGACGTTCAGGCAGGCCTGCTGGTTCCAGCCGGCCGCGAGCAGGCGCCGGATCACGCCAGGGGCCAGTTCGCCCGCCGTATCCCAGCGCACCGCGTGGCGATCGGTAAAGGCCTGGCTCAGCGCGATCGCCGGGATACCCAGCAAGACGCCGGTCATGGCGGCACCGACGGTCCCGGAGAACACGGTTTCGAGCCCGAGATTGGCGCCGCGATTGATGCCCGACAGGACCAGGCTGGGCGGCGCATCGGCCATCAGGTGCCGCGCGGCCATGACAACGCAGTCGCCCGGCGTGCCGCTGACGCCAAAGCGGCGTTCGCCTTGCTGGCTGATGCGCAGGGGCGCGTGCAGGCTGAGCGAATGCGAGGTTCCGCTCTGGTCGTGTTCGGGCGCGACCACCCAGACCTCGCGCGCCAGCGTTGCGGCCACGGCCTCGAGCACGGCCAGTCCCGGCGCGTCGATGCCGTCATCGTTCGTAAGGAGTACGCGTTCCAACAAGGGTTCGGACATGGGGAAAGGGATGCTATGGGTTGACGAATCCTGGGCTGTCTCGCGCAGGATCCAGCGCGAGACATGGCGACGTCCCTGACGTGGCCGGCCGGGGCGAACGCCAACTATAAACCGAAGCCGTGACTGCTTGCCTTCTTGCCATTGTCAGTCTTGCAAACCAGACAATGGCGCTGTGCTTTATAGCCGGCTTGGCGCGCAGTCCTGCACGCGCAGGCGCGTCTGCCAAGGCCAAGCTAGAATAACCCCCAAACCAACAACCGCCAGGGGGGCAGGATGTCAAACGCACTTGCAGCGCCCAGCAAAACCGAAGAGCCAAGTGCCGAAGCGCGCGCAATCGCCGTCGCCCCGGTCATCGCGAAAGCAGCGCTCGACCAGTCCGACCACGCCATGCGCAACTGGACCGATCCCGAGCCCGGGCCGGTCCGCATCGGCTCCCCGCAGCACTTGCGCCTGTTCTGCAACATGCTGCTGCAAACCCACAACCCCTACAAGCCGGCCGTCATCGACTGGCCCAGGCTCGAGCCAGATGCCTTGCGGCGGGTGACCTCGCTGCCGATCTGGGATATCGCGGTGCAGACCGAAGGACGTGCGTCCGTCCGTGTGCATTCCTTCGCCAATACCGTGGCGGAGCCGCTGCTGCGCTGCGCGCTTGAGATGGACGGCGCCGAGGAGGCGCGGCACAAGGTGGTGCTGTCGAAGCTGGTCGAGGCCTATGGCATCGCGCTGGCGCCTCAACCCGAATACCTGCCCCCCGCCGACGTCGAATGGGGCTGGCTGGTGACCGGCTATAGCGAGTGCATCGACAGCTTTGCCGCTTTCGGGCTGTTTGCCGCGGCCAAGCGCTCGGGCTTCTTCCCTGCCGAACTGGTGGAGACCTTCGAACCGGTCATCCAGGAAGAAGGCCGGCACATCCTGTTTTTCGTCAACTGGACCGCCTGGTATCACCGCAACCTGCCCTGGTGGCGGCGCCCGCTGTTTGCGCTCAAGGTAATGCGGGTGTGGGCCTTCCTGCTCTGGGAGCGCATTGGCATTGCGCGCGGCATCGATGCCGATGGCGTGGCCCACGACGCCAATTTCGCCATGAATGGTTCGGCGGCGTTGGCCGAGACCCTGTCGGCGCGCGAGATGATCGATCTCTGCCTGGCCGAGAACGAACGCCGCATGGCGGGTTACGATGCCCGCCTGCTGCGCCCGGAAATCGTGCCCTGGCTGGCCCGGCGCGCCCGGTGCTTCCTGCGCTGACCGCGCCCCTGGCCCGGTTTAACCTCCTTAACCTCCTTAACCTGCCCCGGAGCTTTTCGAGATGTTCCTGTTGTCCCTGATTCCGCTCGCCATCTGGTGCGTGCTGCTGGCTGGCCGCGCCGGCTTCTGGCGGGTGCGCAAGCCTGGTCCCGCGCCCGCCCCGGCGCAATGGCCGGGGGTGGTCGCCATCATCCCGGCCCGCGACGAGGCGGACGTGATCGGCGGCGCGGTGACCAGCGTGCTGGGGCAGGCCTATCCCGCATCCCTGCGCCTGGTGGTGGTGGACGACCATAGCACCGACGGTACCGCCGATATCGCGCGCAGCGCCGCGGCGGCGCTGGGCAAGGCGGAGTCGCTCACGGTGATTACCGCGCGCGATCTGCCGGCCGGCTGGAGCGGCAAGGTCTGGGCGCAGTCGGAGGGCCTGGCGGCTGCCGATCAGCAGGCAGCCGCGGCCACGTGGGTATGGCTGACGGATGCCGACATCCATCACGGCAATGGCGTGCTGGCGCAGCAGGTGGCGCGCGCGGAATACGAGCAGCGGGACCTGGTTTCGCTGATGGTGCGGCTGCGCTGCGCCTCGTGGTGGGAACGCATGATCGTGCCGGCTTTTGTGTTCTTTTTCGCCAAACTCTACCCGTTCGCACGCGTCAATAATCCGCGCAGCGGCGTGGCCGCGGCGGCCGGCGGCTGCATGCTGGCGCGGCGTACCGCGCTGGCCCGCATCGGTGGCTTTGCCGCGATCCGCGGCGAACTGATCGACGATTGCAGCCTGGCGGCCTGTATCAAGCAAGGCGGGTCGATCCGCCTCGATCTCGCCGACGACAGCATCTCCCTGCGCCCCTACGATGACTGGCGCAGCCTGTGGGACATGATCGCGCGCAGCGCCTATACGCAGTTGCGCTATTCGCCGCTGCTGCTGGCCGGCGCGGTGGCCGGCATGGTACTGACCTACCTGGCGCCGCCCCTGCTGGCGCTCGGCGGCGGCCTGCGGCTATGGCCGGCATGGGCGGCATGGCTGGCCATGTCCCTGGCCTACATGCCGATGCTGCGCGAATACCGCCAGCCTCTGTGGCTGGCGCCGCTGCTGCCGTTGACGGCCCTGTTCTACCTCGGCGCCACGGTCGATTCCGCGCGCCGCTACTGGCTGCGCAAAGGCGGACAATGGAAGGGCCGCGCGCAGGCGCCGCAGCGCGGCTGAACACGCCAGGCCGATGGCCGGCCGCGCGCGATGCGCCGCCAGCCAGGGTCAGCGCAGGTAACCGGCGGTACGGAACCAGTCGAGCGCCTCGCCCAGGCCTTGCTGGTAAGGCCTGGCCTGGTAGCCAAGCTCGCGCCGGGCTTTTTCCGAACTGAAGAACATCCGGTACTTCGACATCGACAGGCCGTCTGCCGTCAGGAAGGGCTCCTTGCCGGTCATGCGCGCCACCGCCTCCGCCGCGAACGCGAGCGGATAAAGCGGCCAGCGCGGCAAGCTGATGGTAGGTGCGCGCCGCCCCGTCATGGCGGCAATGTCGGCCAGCATCTGCTGCAGGGAGACGTCCTGCCCGCCAAGGATGTAACGCTCGCCGGTCACGCCGCGCTCCAGCGCGAGCATGTGCCCCGCCGCCACGTCATCCACATGCACCAGGTTGAGGCCAGTATCGACGAAGGCGGGAATCTTGCCGCTGGCGGCCTCGACGATGATGCGGCCGGTGGGCGTGGGCCGCACGTCGCGCGGGCCGATCGGCGTGGAGGGATTGACAATCACGGCCGCGAGGCCGTCGCGGGCCACCATGCGCTCGACCACGCGCTCGGCCAGCACTTTGCTGCGCTTGTAGGCGCCGATCGCCTCGTGGTCGCCCATGGCGGCGTCTTCGGCCACCGGCGCGGTGGCGCCCGCCACCCGCAAGGTCGCCACGCTGCTCGTATACACGACGCGTTCGACCCCGCAGGCGAGCGCCGCACCCATCACGGTCTCGGTCCCGGCCACATTGGTGCGTACGATTTCCTCGGGATCGGGGGCCCACAGCCGGTAATCCGCCGCCACGTGAAAAAGATAGCGCACGCCTTGGAGCGCACTTTGCATGGCGCCCGCGTCGCGCATGTCGCCTTCGGCGATCTCGACCGGCAGGTCCTCCAGGTTGCGGCGCGGACTGCCCGCGCGTACCATCGCGCGCACTCGGAATCCGCGTGCCAGCGCCTGCCGCGCCACCGCAGAACCGAGAAAACCGGATGCGCCCGTTACCAGGACATAGTCCCCTGACGTCATGTTCCCCACAGGAATAACCCTCAAAGTGTTGCAGGCGTTAGCCAGGTGCCAGACAAAGGTTGCGGCACAGGTATATAGTAACCACCGTATGACGGGAAAGTGATTCCGGAATATCAACTTATGCTGAACCCGTTGACTGGGTCTGGGGGCCTATTTTATGCAGGTGATTCTTGCTCAACCCCGCGGTTTTTGTGCCGGCGTGGTGCGCGCGATCGAGATTGTAGATCGAGCCCTACTCAAGCATGGAGCCCCGGTGTTCGTGCGACACGAAATCGTGCACAACAAGCATGTCGTGGAAGGACTAAGGCAGAAGGGTGCACGCTTCGTGGAAGAACTTGACGAAGTGCCGACTGGTGCCGTCACGATTTTCAGCGCGCATGGCGTCTCCAAGGGAGTCGAGGGCGATGCCCGTACCCGTCAGCTGCACTCGATCGACGCGACCTGCCCGCTGGTGATCAAGGTGCATACGCAAGGCCGGCAATATGCCGCCAGCGGCCGCGTGGTGATCCTGATCGGCCATGCCGGCCATCCGGAGGTCGAAGGCACCATGGGACAGATCCCGGGCAAGGTCATCCTGGTGCAAAGCGAGGCTGAGGTCGCCCAACTCGACCTGCCCGCGGATACGCCGGTCGCCTACGTCACGCAGACCACGCTGAGCGTGGACGATACCCGTAATATAATTGCCGCCCTGGGCCGGCGCTTTGCCAACCTGGTGGGGCCGGACACGCGCGATATCTGCTATGCCACGCAAAACCGGCAAAGCGCGGTGCGCGAGCTGTCCAAGCAGGTCGAGGTGATCCTCGTGATTGGCGCCACCAATAGCTCCAACTCCAACCGCCTGCGTGAAATCGGCACGGAGAGCGGCGTGCCGAGCTATCTGATCGCCGACGGCAGCGAGCTGAACCCCGAATGGGTGCGCGGTGTCGAAGTCGTGGGCATTACGGCAGGTGCGTCCGCTCCCGAGGAAATGGTCAAGGACGTGATCGCCGCGCTGCGCAGGCTCGGACCGGTGGACGTGTCCACCATGGATGGCCGCGAGGAGCACGCCGAATTCCGCCTGCCCGCCGAGCTGGCCGATCCGTCGCCGCGCAGGCAGGCAGCCGGCATGGCCGAGGTCGACACCGAGACCGAGGCCGTGCCGCGGCCGCACCCGCAAACCGCCGCTGGCTGACCCCCGGCCGCCCCATAACAAGGAAGTACATTTTGGCCATACCCTTTCTGCAGGTTGCCCGCGTGGGCGCCTATGTCGTCAAGCAGCACCTCTCCGGCAACAAGCGCTACCCGCTGGCGCTGATGCTCGAGCCGCTGTTCCGCTGCAACCTGGCCTGTAACGGCTGCGGCAAGATCGACTATCCGGACCCCATCCTGAACCAGCGCCTGTCCATCGAGGAATGCCTGGGCGCGGTCGACGAATGCGGCGCGCCGGTGGTGTCCATCGCCGGCGGCGAACCGCTGCTGCACAAGGACATGCCCACCATCGTCAAGGGCATCATTGCGCGGCGCAAGTTCGTCTACCTGTGCACCAACGCGCTGCTGATGGAAAAGAAGCTGGACCAGTATGAGCCCAGCCCTTACTTCGTCTGGTCGGTGCACCTGGACGGCGATCGCGAGATGCATGACCGCTCGGTGAGCCAGGAAGGCGTGTACGACCGTTGCGTCGAAGCGATCGCCGCAGCCAAGAAGCGCGGCTTCCGCGTCAATATCAACTGCACGCTGTTCAACGATGCCGAGCCAGAGCGCGTGGCCCGCTTCTTCGACTCCGTGAAGGCACTCGGCGTGGACGGCATCACCGTTTCGCCGGGCTACGCCTACGAGCGCGCGCCGGACCAGCAGCACTTCCTGAACCGCGGCAAGACCCGCCAGCTGTTCCGCGACATCCTGTCGCGCGGCCGTGCAGGCAAGAACTGGGCGTTCAGCCAGTCCACGCTGTTCCTGGACTTCCTGGCCGGCAACCAGACCTACAAATGCACGCCCTGGGGCAACCCGGCGCGTACCGTGTTCGGCTGGCAGCGTCCGTGCTACCTGGTTGGGGAAGGCTACGTCAAGACCTTCAAGGAACTGATGGAAGGCACCGACTGGGACGCCTACGGCGTCGGCAACTACGAGAAGTGCGCCGACTGCATGGTCCACAGCGGCTTTGAAGCCACCGCGGTGGCCGATACCATCGCCCACCCGCTCAAGGCGCTGGGCGTGACCCTGCGCGGCGTGCGCACCACGGGCCCGATGGCACCGGATATCGACCTGACCAGGCAGCGCCCTGCCGAGTACGTGTTCTCGAAGCACGTCGAGATCAAGCTCGAAGAGATCGGCCGGTCCAAGCCGTCCAAGGCAGCCAACGACGCCGCCGCGGCGCGCAAGGCCGCCGCGCACTAAAGCGCAGGCAAGCCGGAATGGATAAAGGCTCGCCCCCGGGGCACCGCGTGTCTCCGGGGGCGAGCCTTTTGTCGCTCATGCCGGCCTCGTGCCGGCTTGAACGCCCGGGGTTCAGGCGTCGGCGGTCCGGCGCGCGTTGTGGTTGACCAGGTATTTGAGCAGGCCGTCGATGCCGTTACGCGCGACGATATCGGCGAACTGGCGGCGGTAGACCTCGATCAGCCAGGCGCCCATCATGTTGATGTCGTAGATCTTCCAGCCATTGCCGATACGCTGCAGTCGGTAGTCGATCTGCATCTCGTCGCCATTGTTGAGCACGCGCGTCTCGACCACGACGTCCGTGGCGCCGCTCGCGGCCAGCACGGGCTTGTATCGGAACTTGACGTTCTGCTCGCGCAGTTGCGACAGCGAGACCGCGTAGCTGCGCACCAGCAGGGTCTGGAATTGTTCGTAGAGCTGTTTTTGCTGTTCAGGCGAGGCATTGCGCCAGGCGCTGCCCACCGCGAGCCGGGTGGTGCGCTCGAAATCGGCGTAGGGCAGGAACTGGCGTTCCACCACCGCGGTAATCTTGGCCAGATCGCCGCTGCGCGTGTCGGGGTTGGACTGGATGGTGCCGATCACGCCCTCGACGGCGGCCCGCACCATGYGGTCCGGCGAAGACCTGTCGACCGCCTGGGCCTGGGCGGCGGAAACCGTTGCCACCGCGGCGAGCGGGACCAGAACCTGCAAAGCAATACCGTATCTCTTCATGCGAATTGGGACCTGAAAATGCCAGTAGGTTCGCCGCCGGAAATGCCCGGCATACTTGCCAAGGGAAGCACGCCGCGCCGCAGGCAGCGAAACTGCAGCCCGGCTTGCGCGCATGTGACGGGGCAGTATAGCGTACCGGCGCCGGCGCTCGCCGTACCGGCAGACCCCATGGATCATGTGGCGGCGCGGCCAAAGCCGCAGCGCCACCCCGCGTCCTCCCGTTATACTCGCGGCTGCCGCTTTGCGCGCTGCACCGCGCTTTTTTTCCGCGCGTCGTTGCGCGTCACAACGTTACTGCCCCTTAATCGCCCATGCTGACGTCGTTGGTCATCCGCATCGTCCAGTTTTCTACCCGCCGCGCCTGGCATGTCATTGCGCTGGCGCTGCTGCTGACCGCCGCCAGCGGCGTCTATGTGGCCGTCCATTTCGCCATCAACACCGATATCAGCCGCCTGCTCCAGCCGGACCAGCCCTGGGCGAAACGCGATGCCGCCGTGAGCGCCGCCTTTCCCCAGCGCGACCAGATGATCCTGGCCGTGGTGCGGGCGCCGGCCCCGGAACTGGCGGACGCTGCCGCCGATGAGCTGGCCAGGGGGCTAAGCCAGCAGCGCGAGCGCTTTCGCGCCGTCAGCCAGCCCGGCGGCGGCGAATTCTTCGAGCGCAATGGCTTGCTCTTCGCCGAAACGGACAAGCTGCGCGATGTCACCTCGCAACTGACCCAGGCACGTCCCCTGCTCAATGCCCTGGCGCACGACCCGACCCTGCGCGGCCTGTCGGATACGCTATCGACCACGCTGTCGTTGCCGCTGCAGCTCGGCCAGGTCAAGCTGGGCGATATGGCCAGGCTGCTCGACGACAGCGCGCGCACCGTGGACCAGGTACTGGCCGGCAAGGCCGCCGCGCTGTCCTGGACCGGGTTGGTCGACAGCAGCCGGCAACCGGCGGCTGGCGGCGACGCCACGGCGTTCGTCGCGCTCAGCCCCGTGCTCGACTATGCCGGCCTGCAGGCCGGCGCGGATGGCGCTCAGGCCATTCGCGCCATGGCGGACAAGCTCGGCCTGGCCAAACGGTACGGCGCCAGCGTGCACCTGACCGGCTCGCAAGCACTGGCGGATGACGAATTTGCCTCGGTCCAGGAAGGGGCCGCCTTCAATGGCGTGCTGACCTTGGTGGTCGTCATCCTGATCCTGTGGCTGGCATTGCGCTCCAAGCGGCTGATCCTGGCGGTACTGGCCAGCATGCTGGTGGGCCTGGTCATCACCGCCGCGCTTGGGCTGGCCATGGTCGGCGCGCTCAATATGATCTCCGTGGCCTTCGCCGTGCTGTTTGTCGGGCTTGGCGTGGACTTCGGCATCCAGTTCGGCGTGCGCTACCGCGCCGAGCGCCATGTGCACCCGGACATCCCCGTTGCCCTGGCAAGCGCCGCCAGGGCGGTCGGCGTACCGCTGGCGCTGGCCGCCGCCGCCACCGCGGCTGCCTTCTTCTGCTTCCTGCCGACCGACTATCGCGGCGTGGCCGAGCTGGGCCAGATTGCCGGCGTGGGCATGTTGATCGCATTCACCACCACCATCACGCTGCTGCCCGCGCTGATCACGGTGTTCCGTCCGAAGGATGAAGCGGGACGGACCGAAGTGCCGGGCTTCAAGTGGCTGGCGCCTGCCGACGATTTCTTCGAGCGCTATCGCAAGCAAGTGCTGCTGGGCACCTGCGCCCTGATCCTGGCCGGCTCGCCCTTGCTGGCGCACCTGCGCTTCGACTTCGATCCGCTGCACCTCAAGGATCCCGGCTCGGAGTCGATGGCAACCCTGCTCTCGCTCAAGGATGCGCCCCAGGCCGGAACCGACAACGTCAACGTGCTGGCGCCCTCGCTGGCTGCCGCCGTCGCCACGGCCGACCGGCTGGCGGCCTTGCCCGAGGTGGAGCGCGCCGTCACGCTGCAGACCTTCATCCCGGACGACCAGCCGGCGCGGCTGGACTTGATCGCCAATACATCGGCGAGCCTGATGCCGGTGCTGACGCAGAACCTGGCCACGCCCGCCGACGACGCGCGCCTCGTCAGTTCGCTCAAGAACACGGCGCGCCAGCTCGCCCTCGCGGCGGAAGATCATCCTGGCCCGGGCGCCGCGCAAGCCGCCCATCTGGCCACGGCGCTAGGCAAGCTGGCCGCCGCGGATGCCGCCACCCGCGCGCGCGCGGAACAGGCCATCGCCCTGCCGCTGCGACTTGCGCTCGCGCGCCTGCAGCGGACGCTGTCGCCGCAGCCGATCAGCCGGGAGACCCTGCCGCCTGCCCTGGTACGCGACTGGATCGCCCCTGATGGACAGGCACTGGTCAGCGTGAGCCCGAAGCTCCCCGCTGCGGCCAAACCGGGAGATGCCTCCAGCAGCAGCGATGCGCGCGACGACGCGCTGACGCGCTTTATCGCCGCCGTGCAGCACGTCGAGCCCAACGCGGTGGGCGGCCCGATCTCGATCCGGGGCTCCGCCGACACCATCATGACGGCCTTTGCCCAGGCGGGCATCTGGGCCGTGCTGTCGATCACGCTGCTGCTGTGGATCACGCTGCGCCGCGTGGGCGACGTGCTGCGCACGCTGGTGCCGCTGCTGGTGTCCGCACTGGTGACACTGGAGTTGTGCGTGGTGTTTGGCATCCCGCTCAATTTCGCCAACGTGATCGCCCTGCCCTTGCTGTTCGGCATCGGCGTGGCCTTCAAGATCTACTACGTGCTTGCCTGGCGCGAAGGCAAGACCCAATTGCTGCAGTCCCCGCTCACCCACGCCGTACTCTTCAGCGCCGCCACCACTGCCACCGCCTTCGGCAGCCTGTGGCTGTCCCAGCATCCTGGCACGGCCAGCATGGGCAAGCTGCTGGCACTGGCGCTGGCATGCACGCTGGTCGGCGCCGTATTTTTTCAGCCTATCCTGATGGGACGGCCGCGCGAGCGGTCCGTGCCCGCCACCGGACCAGCCCATTGACACGTCACCCCATCATGATAAATCGCACCGTCCCCTGCATCTCGCGCCTCCTGCCGGCGCTGTCCCTGTCGCTGCTGGCCACGGCTTGCGCGACCGGCCCGCAAGCCAGTCCGGACGACCCGCTGGAGCCGCTCAACCGCGTTGTCTTCAAAGTCAACGACAAGGCCGACGAGTACGTAGCGACCCCGCTGGCCAAGGGCTACCGCGCCATCACGCCGCAGCCGGTGCGCACCGCCATCACCAATTTCTATTCGAACCTGGCCGACGTCGGCAATACGGTCAACAGCCTGCTGCAAGGCAATGGCGTGAACGCGGCGGAAAGCTTCATGCGGGTCGCGATGAACTCGGTGCTCGGCATCGGCGGCCTGATCGATATCGCTACGCCAGCCGGCCTGGGCAAGCATTCCACGGACTTCGGGCTGACAATGGGCATTTGGGGCGTGCCCGCCGGTCCCTACCTGGTGCTGCCGCTGTTCGGCCCCAGTTCGATTCGCGACGGGGTGGGGCTGTACGTGAATTTCCAGCTGTCGCCTACCACCTGGCTCGACAGAGACGCGAAGCTGGCGCTGTGGGGCGTGGGTTTCCTCGACGCGCGTACCAACGCGCTGGGCGCGACCGATCTGCTGTCGCTGGCGGCGCTGGATAAATACAGCTTCGTGCGGGACGGGTACCGGCAGCGCCGGCAGTATCTGATCGAGGGCGGTGGCGGGAAATTGCCGGATTACGAGGATACGGAAGCGCCCGCGGAAGGGGCTGCGCCAGTACCCGCGATGGGGACTGCGCCAGCGCCTGCCAAAAAGGCGGCTCCCGCGCCGGCCGGCGGGGAAGAGAAGAAGCCGGAAGCGGAAGAAAAGAAGCCTTGAGGCGCGTAACTTGCGCTGAACGGCTGACAGGAAGCGCCAAGGCCGTTTGAAATGACGGCGGCGTTTGCTCCCTCTCCGCTCTCCGCTCTTCCGCAGGCGGTAGAGGGGAACACCCCGGTGGAGGAAAAACACCGCCCGGCCTCACCCCAAGCCAAACCCCATTCCCACCCTGCCCCGAACCGCCTGCAATCCCAGCCTGGCGACCCTGGCATCCCTGCCCAGCCGAATCAAATCCGGCACCTGTCCCGGCCCCGCCAGCAGCGCCTTGAGCAAGGCCCAGATATCGGTACCGCCATCGGCCCCCATCCCGGCCACCGCGGCGGGCGGCACTTCCCGCAGCGCGGGATCGATCACCACCCGGCAGGCGGCAAACGGCACCCCGAACTCCTGGGCAACCCGCGCCGCGATGTGAGACTCCATGTCCACGGCCAGCGCACCGGTAGCCGCGTGCAGCGCCGTCTTGGCCGCCACCGAGGTCACCGCCTGGTCCGCGCCCGCCAGTGAGCCGGAGACGGCATCCGGCAAGGCGAGGGAAAGTACGCGCGACCAGCCGGCATCGACTGGCCGCGACCTCTCGCCATCATGGATCGCGGTGGCGACGATCACCCTGCCCGGCACAAGCGCGGGATCGAGCCCGCCGGCCACGCCAAAGCTGATCACGCCCGCGCAGGGATGCGCCAGGCGTTGCCGCAAACCTTGCGCCAACGCTTGCGCGCGTAAGCCATGGAGGGTTTCGATGCCGGGACCCGCGGCAATGCGGGCTTCGAAGCGCATGCCGGTCACCACGAGCGTGGGATCGGCATGCGAAGCTGCCAGACCTGGCGCGGTCACATCCCCCACGCCACGGCCCGCGTACCGTCGCGGCGCAGGTTGCGGTAGCGCGCCACCGCCCAGAGCGGGAAGAAGCGGGCATAGCCGTGGTAGCGCAGGTAGAACACGCGCGGGAAACCCACCGCGGTGAAGCGCGCCTCGTTCCACAGGCCGTCGGCCTGCTGCGTGCGCACCAGGCAGGCGATGCCCCGCGCCACGGCGGGATGATCGACCTCGCCTGCCGCCATCAGGGCCAGCACGGCCCATGCGGTTTGCGATGGCACGCTCGGCGCGGACTCATAGCCCCGGTAGTCGAGCCGGTAGCTGCTGCCATCCTCACCCCAGCCGCCATCGGCGTTCTGGATCGAGACCAGCCAGGCGGCGGCGCGGCGCATCTCCGGCGCCTCGGGCGGCAGGCCGGCGGCGTTCAGCGCGCACAGCGCGCTCCAGGTGCCATAGATATAGTTCATGCCCCAGCGGCCGTACCAGCTGCCGTCGGCCATCTGCTCGTCGAGCAGGTAGCGCAACGCATCCCGGAACGCGGTGCTGCTGGCCGCGGTTTCACCAAGTTGCGCGAGCATCGACAGGCAGCGCGCCGAGACGTCGGCGGTAGGCGGATCGAGCAAGGCGCCGTGGTCGGCGAACGGAATATTGTTCAGGAATTCATGCGTGTTCTCGGGCTCGAAAGCGCCCCAGCCGCCGTTGGCGCTCTGCATGCCGGCCACCCATTCGCGCGCGCGGCTGACCGCCTCTTCGTAGCGAGCACGATGGCTCGCCGGGGCGACGGCAGGCGCCGCTGCGCCGGAGCGTGCCGCGCGGTCCATGGCCATGGCGACCACGGCGGTATCGTCCACGTCCGGATAGTGCGGATTGGCGTACTGGAAGGCCCAGCCGCCCGGGCGCACGTCGGGGCGCCGCACGATCCAGTCGCCGCGCACGTCCAGCACCTGCAGGGGGCGCAGCCATTGCAGGCCGCGCTCCGCTGCCGCCTCGGCGCGCGGGCCGCCGACTTCCAGCAAGGCGTGGCTGGCCAGCGAGGTATCCCACACCGGCGACAGGCACGGCTGGCAATAGGCTTCGTCGCCATGCACGACCAGCAGCTTTTCGATGGAAGCGCGTGCCACCGCCACATCGGGATCGGTACGCGGCACGCCCAGCACGTCGAACATCATCACCGCGTTGGCCATGGCCGGGAAGATGGCGCCCAGGCCATCCTCGCCGTTCAGGCGTTCGCGCACGAACTTCTCGGCACGCACGATGGCGCGCTTGCGCAGGCTGCGCGGGAACAACGGCTCGGCCACGCGCAGGCAGGCGTCGAGCGCGCTGAAGACACTGAACCAAACCCGCTTCTGATGCGGCGCTCTCGGGGCCGGGCGGGCCGCCTGGCGCGGACGGACATACAATTCGTCGATGCCCACGCCGCGCGGGTTCTTCGCCTGGGGACGCAAGCTGTTGAGCACCAGCAGCGGCACGATCACCGTACGGGCCCAGTACGCCACCTTGGACAAATGAAACGGGAACCAGAGCGGCAGCAGCATGATCTCGACCGGCATCATCGGCACCGCTTGCCACGGCATCACGCCGTACAGCGCCAGCAGCGTGCGGGTGAAGACATTACTGGCCTCGGCACCGCCCTGGGCATGGATGGACGCGCGGGCGCGGCGCATGTGCTCGGCCTCGGTATCGTCGCCAATCATCTTGAGGGCGAAATACGCCTTGACGCTGGCGCTGATGTCCGAGCGCCCCTGATGGAACAGCGGCCAGCCGCCGTCGGCATTCTGGATGCGACGCAGGTAGCGCGCGATACGCGCTTCCAGCACGGTATCCGGGGTCTCGCCCAGGTAGTGCACCAGCAGTACATATTCCGACGGGATGGTGGCGTCGGCCTCCAGCTCGAATACCCAGTGGCCGTCCGGCCGCTGGGTCGCCAGCAAGGCGTCAAGCGCGCGGTCGAGCGTGCCTTGCAACTCGCTATGCTCCGGCGCACCCTGCACGGCCGTAGCCGGCTTAGGGGTTAGTGCTACTTGGCTCATCGGTCTCGATGCCCTCTTTTCAACAACGCAATCAGCAATACCTCGCGGGATCGCCTCAGATGAGGCCATGCCGGAGCAGGATCCAGAACAGCCGCGGCCGCGGTACCCGGACGCGCTCGCGCGGGCTGGCCCATCCGCGGGCCAGCAAACGCTGCAGGATCACGTGGTAGACCTCGCCCATGATGCGTGGCGAGCGCACGGTCCGGCGCGGACAACCCGCCATGATAGCGAAAGCCTGCACATAGTGCGCCTGAGCCTGCTGCGCCACTTCAACGCAGGCACGGCCAATGGCGGGATGGCCGGCGATGGCCTGCGGCGCGCCGATCGGCACACCGGCAGCGGCCAGCGCCTCGGCCGGCAGATAGACGCGGCCAAGCCCTGCGTCTTCGTCGATATCGCGCAGGATATTGGTGAGCTGCAGCGCGCGGCCGAGGTGGTGCGCGAGTGCCACGCCGGTGTCGCGCTCCATGCCGAACACGCGCACGGCCAGCCGCCCTACCGCGCTGGCCACGCGGTCGCAGTACAGGTCAAGGGTGGCGTTGTCCGGCGCGCGGATATCGGCAAGGACATCCATTGCCATGCCATCGACGACGGCGAGGAAATCCTCCTGCAGCAGCCCGAAGCGCTGGATCTGGGCGGCCAGGCCACGCAATGCGGCCGGCGGCGCGCCGGCATAGCACGCGGCAAGATCGGCGCGCCAGGCATCCAGCCCGGCCAACCGCCCGGCGCGCGGGCCGTCGCCATCGGCAATATCGTCCACCGCGCGGCAAAAGCCATAGATCTCGAACATCGCCTCGCGTTGCGCGGCGGGCAGGATCTTGAGGGCGGTATGGAATGAGCTGCCGGACGATACGGCATTGCCGGCTAGCGGGACGGTTTGCACTGAGATTTCTGTTCCGGCCACGTAACTCCTCGTCACGCGTTGGACCGCCGTGCTGCTGTGCTGCCTCGCCCTGGCTTGTCGCCTCGGCCAGGCACGCAGCACAAGGCGGCATGTTTGGGATAGGGGGCGATTATACCAAGTCCCGCCACGGGCGCGGCCCGCAGCCCAATGAGGGGCTCCGTCCGGGGCGGCGCGCTTATCGGATACGCTGGCCGGCGATCCGAAGCGTCATCACAAAAATGCCCTGCTCCGGGTCGTAACGAGCAATTTCCGTCCAATTGGCAACACTTTTTTGATTTTCGTCGAATTTGTCCGCTTCCCCCGCGGCCAGCGGCGCGGCTTGCGACTGCGTCGTTGGGCCCCGCTGCGCTTCGGCGGCGGCATGCATGCGGCGCAGCTCGGCCAGTACAAGCGGCGAGATGCGGTCGAGCAGACGGCTGGACCTTAGCTTGTTCATGACGGCCTTCCTCGGATGGATGGCGCCAGTGTAGGCCAGCCTCCTGCCCCCTTGATGTGCCCTGGGACACGCACCGGAGCGGTTTTCGCGGTTTGCGGCGCACCACGGCATCGGAGTGGACGCTGGCGAAATGGGGCAGGATTGCGAGCAATGGCAAACCTGCCACGCACTATAGTGAAAGCTGTCTTCCACCAAGCCGAGAGGAACGCCGCATGAACGCCTGCACCTATCGCAACACCGCCGTGAAGATCCTGATCGCCACGCTGCTACCGGTGGTGGCCGCGCACGCGCAACTCGGGGACATGCTCAAAGGCGCGACGCAAGGCAGCGGAGGCTCGTCCGGCGGGCTCGGCGGCCTTGGCAGCGGCATGAGCAGCATGCCTTCGCTGCAATCCCTGACGTCCGGCAGCACCGGCAATGTCGCCGGCGTGCTGGAGTTCTGCGTCAAGAACAACTATCTGAGCGGCGCCAGCGGCGCCGCTTCGCTCAAGGACAAACTGCTGGGCAAGGTCGGTGGCAGCTCGCCCACTTCCGATACCGGCTATGCCGACGGCGCCAAGGGCATCCTGAACAGCAGCGACGGCAAGCAGGTCGACCTGAGCGGTGGCGGCCTCAAGGAGCAGGTCACCAAGCAGGTCTGCGACAAGATCCTCGCCCAGGGCAAATCGTTACTGTAGGCAGCGCTGCCCTGGCCGGGGGCTGGTAGTCAGGCAGCCAGGCGGAAGGCCGACACCGCGTGCTGCAGGGCGTCGGCCTGGTCTTCCAGCGATGCGGCGGCAGCACTCGCCTGCTCCACCAGCGCCGCGTTCTGCTGCGTCATCTGGTCCATCTGCGCGACCGCGCGATTGACCTCTTCGATGCCGGTGCGCTGCTCGGCGGTGGCCGATGCGATGCCATCCATGATGGACGTCACGCGGCTGACCGCGTTGACGATCTCGGCCATGGTCTGGCCGGCCTGCTCCACCAGGGCCGAACCGCTGTCGACCTGGCCCACCGACTCGACGATCAGCGTCTTGATCTCCTTGGCCGCACCCGCGCTGCGTTGCGCAAGGGTGCGCACTTCGCCCGCCACCACGGCGAAGCCACGCCCTTGCTCGCCGGCGCGAGCGGCTTCCACCGCGGCGTTCAGCGCCAGGATATTGGTCTGGAAGGCGATGCCGTCGATCACGCCGATGATGTCGTTGATCTTGCGCGAACTGGCGGTGATGCCGCGCATCTTGTCCACCACCTGGCTCACCACGCTGCCGCCCTGCTGCGCGATCTGCGAGGCATCGGCCACGTACTGGCTGGCCTCGGTGGCGTTGTCGGCATTCTGGCGCACGGTTGCCGTGATCTGCTCCATGCTGGCCGCGGTCTGCTGCAGCGAGGCAGCCTGCTGCTCGGTACGGCTCGACAGGTCGGTATTGCCCGAAGCAATTTCCTGCGCGGCCGAGGTGATGGCTTCGGCTGACTGCTGGATCCCCGACACCGTGCGCGTGAGCTGGTCGCGCATATGCCCGATGGCATACATCAGGCTGGAGCGGTCGTCGGGGTCGAGCGTGACCTGCGTGGTAAGGTCGCCGCCGGCCATGCGCAAGGCAAGCGCCGCGGCGGTGGCGGGCTCGCCGCCCACCGAGCGCTGGATGCTGCGGATCAGCAGCGTCGCCACCGCGGAGATCACGATCCCGAGCAAGACCAGTAGCCCGAACGATTGGTACAGCGAGCTGCGGAATTGCGCCTCCACGTCGTCCATATAGGTGCCCGCGACCAGGTCCCAGCCCCAGGGCTGGTAGCGTGCCACGTAGCCGATCTTCGGGCTCGGCTGGTCACTGCCCGGCTTGGGCCACCAGTAGTCCAGATGTCCCGTACCTTCCGGCGAAGCGCCGCGCGCCGCGATCTCGGCGTACAAGGCGTTGCCCTTGGCGTCCTTGAAATCGCGCATGTTCTTGCCATTGAGCTTGGCGTTGATGGGATGCATCAGCAGCGTGGAATCCGCGCCGACGATGGTGATATAGCCGTCCTTGCCGTAGCGCTGCGCGGCAATGCGGGCGGTAGCCTGGGCCTTGGCCTCCTCCTCGGACATCTTGCCCTGGCGTGCCTGCTCGGCATAGTCGCGCACCAGGGAGAGCGACATATCGACCACGTTGGCAAGCTCGCCGCGGCGGTCCGCCATCTCCAGCTGGCGGGTCTGGAAGGCGTGCAATACGGTCAGCAGGAGCAGGCCGAGCCAGGCCAGCACCAGGGGAATCCACAGCTTTTTTCGCAAGGTCAGGTGATTCATGGGGGGTCGTTTTCTCGAGACAAGTACCAGCGATGCAGGAGGCACGCGGCGTCCCCCGATATCGGAATGCGCCGTCAGCTTCTTTAGCGTCAATCCTTGAAAG
Source organism: Cupriavidus sp. 01T418 (assembly GCF_056398885.1). Lineage (NCBI taxonomy): Bacteria > Pseudomonadati > Pseudomonadota > Betaproteobacteria > Burkholderiales > Burkholderiaceae > Cupriavidus > Cupriavidus sp. 01T418. The sequence continues at coordinate 73,160 of NZ_JBFTQG010000009.1, read as the reverse complement.
CCGCAAAAAATAGCAAAGAAGAGACGTATATGCCGCAAAAAGGATCATGATGACGAAAGATCCCATCGTGGCCGCGCTTTGCGGCACGCCGATGGCGAACGCCTTCGCGATACGGCCTCGTCTGTGCGCGGTGGCGCACTCGGTGACATCGGGATGAAACCTGGCCGGCGTAAAAGGAAACACGCAGGAAGCACGGGTATCAAGAACGATAACTTCAAGACCGGGGAAAACCGTTATGTCCCTCCAAGCCTTTCAGAACATTAACCTGGACTCGCTGCTCGACACTACCGTCAGCCTGAGCACCGCCTTTGTGCTGGGCGCGGTGATCGGCTACGAGCGGCAGATCCGCCAGCGCACCGCCGGACTGCGCACCAATGTCCTGGTGGCGGTAGGCGCCGCCATCTTCGTCGACATGGCCAACCGCATGGCCGGCCATGACGGTGCGGTGAGAGTCGTGGCCTATGTGGTGTCGGGGATCGGCTTTCTCGGCGCCGGCGTGATCATGCGCGAGGAAGGCAATGTGCGCGGGTTGAATACCGCGGCCACGCTCTGGGGCTCGGCGGCGATCGGCGCCTGTGCGGGCGCCGACCTGATCTTCGAGGCAGCGCTGGGCTGTGTGTTCGTGCTGGCCGCGAATACGCTGCTCAGGCCGGTGGTCAACCGCATCAACCAGCAACCGATGGACACGACCACCGTGGAAGTCACCAACACGGTCTATGTGATCGCACCGCGTGAGTCGCAGAAACAGGCCTTGCGATTGCTGGAGCAAACGCTGGAGTCCGGGGACTTTCCGACGCGGGATCTCGAGGTGCGTGCGTTTGGGGATAGCGATGTGGAAATTGAGGCGGTGCTGACTTCGACTTCGGTGGATGGGGAAGTACTGGATCGGCTGATGGCGCAGCTGGCGGAATCGGCGTTTATTCGTCAGGCGTTTTGGAGTCCGAGTACTACGGACTAAGCGGGGCTTACCGGGGGCTCTCGCTGTTTATGGATCGGTGTTGGTATTTGGACCCAAAACATACGACATCCCCCCCTGCGGGGGCTGCCGGTCATTTTTCTTTGCGCGGCAAAGAATTCATATGGATGGGCTTCGTGGTCGTCATCGGCGCAACGATGACCGTGCGCAGAGGGTCGTGCAACTCCGCCGGTGACACGACCACGCAGGGGCGCGCTTTCTGAATCTCGCTACCCAAGGTCGGGGCCAACGCGACCGGCCATATTTCACCGCGCGCTACCACACGAGCTCCGCATCACCCGCGTTGGAGAATTCGCCCGTCACCAGCGCGTGATCGCCTCCCGCCGCTCTTGCCTGGACACTGCCAGATACGGAGCGATGCGTGTTGGGTCCAAAACCAACGCCGATCCATAAACAGCGGGATCTTGACAACCCTCCCCACCCCTCCTATTCTCTCGATGAAATTCTTTAAGTAAGATCATTGTTCTATTCTACAGAACACAAAAGCCACGCGGCAGCACGTACACCATCCAAATCCGGAGACAGAATGAACCGCATCCCCTCCCGCATCCTCCGCGCCCTCCTGCTCCTCGCGGTCCCGGCCATGCTCGCCGCCGGCGCGACACCCGCTGCCGCGGACGGCTACCCGAGCCAGCCGGTCCGCCTGGTAGTCCCCTTCCCCCCCGCTGGCGGCACCGACGTCATGGCGCGGCTGGTGTTCAACAAGGTCGGCATGACCACCCACTGGAACGTGGTAGTGGAAAACCGCGCCGGCGCGGGCGGTAACATCGGCATGGACGCGGTCGCCAAGGCCCGCCCGGACGGCTACACCCTGGGCATGGGCCAGACCGCAAACCTGGCGATCAACCCCACGCTGTATCCCAGGATGCCTTACGACGCGATCAAGGATTTCACGCCGGTCGCACTGGTTTCCGCCCAACCGCTGGTGCTGATCGTGCGCAAGGATGCGCAGTACAAGAATCTGGCCGACCTCGTTGCCGCCGGCAAGGGCAAGCAACTCTCGATGGCCTCGGCCGGCACCGGCACCGTGGGCCACCTTACCGGTGAGCTGTTTGCCCGCCGTGCCGGCATCAAGATGTTGCACGTGCCATACAAGGGCGCCTCCCCGGCGCTGACCGACCTGCTGGGCGGCCAGACCGATTTCTACTTCGCCACGCCGCCCATTGCGCTGCCCATGATCAAGGCCGGCAAGCTGCGCGCGCTGGCGGTGACATCGGCCAAGCGCCTGCCGCTGCTGGCCGACGTGCCTACCGTGATCGAAGGCGGTTACGCCGGCTTCCAGGCTGAAGACTGGAAGGCCCTGGTGGCTCCGGCCGGCACGCCGGCGGATGTGGTCAAGCGGGTCAACGAGGAAATCAACAAGGCCATCATCCAGCCTGACACCATCGCCAGGATGCGCGAGGAAGGCAGCGAGCCGCGCGGCGGCAGCCCCGCTGAGCTGGCCGCGTTCATGAAGGCCGAAAACACCCGTTGGGGCACCATCGTGCGCCAGTCCGGCGCCAAGGTGGAGTAAGGGCATTCGGCCTTCACCGCCCTGAACGCTCCGCATCCGGGGCCGGCTTCGCTGCCACGAGGCCAGCCCCGGCACTGACATCTGGAATCCGCCTCATGCAAAAACCGTTACGCCATATCCGCGTGCTCGACCTCACCAATGTGCTGGCCGGGCCTTTCTGCTGCCACCAACTCGCCCATATGGGCGCCGAAGTCATCAAGGTGGAAACGCCAGGCACCGGCGACCTCGCCCGCCAGCTCGGCGCCGACGCCGACCTCAACAGCCGCCTGATGGGGGTGTCCTTCCTGGCGCAGAACCCCGGCAAGCGCTCCATTACCGTCAACCTCAAGCACGCGCGCGGCAAGGAAGTGTTGCGCAAGCTGGTGGAAAGCGCCGACGTGCTGGTGGAGAACTTCCGCCCCAGCGTGATGGACCGCCTGGGGCTGGGCTTCGAGGCGCTCAAGCTGGTCAATCCCAAGCTGATCTACTGCGCCATTTCCGGCTTCGGCCAGGACGGGCCGCTCTCGGACCTGCCGGCTTACGACCAGATCATCCAGGGCATGTCCGGCGTGATGAGCATCACCGGCGACCCGCAGACCGCGCCTTACCGCGTGGGCTACCCGGTTTCCGACACCATCGGCGGCATTACCGCGGCCTTCGCCGTGGCTGCCGCGTTGGCGGACCACCAGCGCACCGACGGCTATTTCATCGATGTTTCCATGCTCGAAGCCACCCTGGCCACCATGGGCTGGGTGGTCTCCAACTACCTGATCGCCGGCAAGACCCCGGCGGCGATGGGCAACGAGAACATGACGGCCAGCCCGTCGGGCGCCTTCCATACCGGCGAAGGCCTGATCAATATTGCCGCCAACAAGCAGGAACAGTTCGAAGCGGTCTGCCGCGTGGTGGGCCGCCCGGAACTCGCCACCGACGCGCGCTTTGCCGAACGCCAGGCACGGCTGGCCAACCGCGCGGCACTGACGCGCGAGCTGGAAGCCGAACTGGCGAGGCAATCCGCCGACGACTGGTGGAAACTGTTCAACGAGGCCGGCGTGCCGGCCGGCCCGGTCTACAGCGTGCCGCAAACGCTGGACCACCCGCAGGTCAGCGGGCGCGGCATGATCGGCGACTTTGCCGACGTGCCCGGCGTGGGCCGCGACATCCGGCTGGTGCGCACGGGCTTCAAGCTCAATGGGGAAGCCCCGCGCGTCGATACGCCACCACCGGAACTCGGCCAGCACACCCGCGAGATCCTCGCCCAGCTCGGCTATGGCGAGGCGGACATCGAAACCCTGCAACAGGAGCGTGCGGTATGAGCGAACCCATGAGCGAACCCATCAACGAAGGCCAGCGTTTATCCCAGGACTGGTGGCGCACCGAGATCATCGATATGCAGCCCGGCGAGATTCGCTACCGGGGCTACCCCATCGAGCAGTTGATCGGGCAGGTGTCGTTCGCGCAGATGATCTGGCTGATGCTGCGCGGCGATCTGCCGGGCCGTGGACAGGGTGAACTGCTGGACGCCGCGCTGATGTCGGCGGTGGACCATGGCCCGCAAGCGCCCAGCATCGCCATCGCCCGCATGGCGGCCACCTGCGGCGTGGGCCTGAACAACGCCATGGCTTCGGCCGTCAACGTGCTGGGCGACGTGCACGGCGGCGCCGGCGAGCAGGCGGTGGAGTTGTACCAGGACGTGGCGCGGCGCATCGACGGCGGCCAGGCGCAGGAAGAGGCGGTCAAGGCTGCCCTGGCAAATTATCGCGACCACCACGGCAAGTTCGTGTCCGGCTTCGGCCACCGCTTCCATCCGCTGGACCCGCGCGCCCCGCGCCTGCTGGCGCTGGTGGACAAGGCCGCCAGCGAAGGCGTGGTCACGGGACGCTTTGCCGGCATCGCACGCGCGGTGGAGGCCGAACTGGGCGCGGGTCGCAGCAAACCCATTCCCATGAATATCGACGGCGCCACGGCCGTGATCTATGCGGAGCTGGGTTTCCCGGCGCCGCTGGCGCGCGGGCTGTTCTGCCTGTCGCGCTCCGTCGGCATCCTGGCGCACGCATGGGAGCAGACCGGGCAAGGCGGCCGCAACAAGGGCCCGATCCCGCGCCAGTACATCTGGACCTATGACGGCCATCCGCCGCGGGACGTGCCCCCGGCGCAGGACTGAGCGAAACCTACCGGCTCGGCACGTGGGCGGAGTCGCCCACGTCGCCGGGGACCGGCCGCGTGGCCGGCGCCATCCAGGACGCCAGCGCAAAACGGTCCCGGCCACACTCCTTGGCCGCATAGAGGGCACGGTCGGCCGCAGCGAACAGCGCGCGCCACAGCCCCTCTACCCCTGCCGCCCCGCCGCGCAGTTCGGCCACCCCGATGCTGACGCTGGCGGTTGCCGCGCCCTGGCCGGGCAGCGGGATGGAACGGACTTTCTTCAGGATCCGGTTGGCCAGCGCCGTGGCCTGGCCTTCATCGGTGTGCGGGCAGAGGATGCAGAATTCCTCGCCGCCATAGCGGCCGGCCACATCGGAGGCGCGCCGCGAGTTGTCGATGGCTTGCGCAATCAGCTTGAGCACGGTATCGCCGGCATGGTGGCCGCTACGGTCGTTGACCTGCTTGAAATGATCGACGTCGATCACCAGGCATGACAAGGGCTGTCCGTGGCGCTCCCATGCGGCCACCAGGCTGGTCGCCGCCTTGTCGAGTGCCCCCCGGTTGAGCAGGCGCGTCAGCGCGTCAATCCGGGCGCCGTCCTCGTTGACGGCGATCACCTGCTCCATCGCCATGATTGTGAAGCCGAACAATCCCAGCAAGGTAGCCACAAGCGGCGTCAGCAGCAGGAATCCGTTCGCGCTGCTGGCGTAGAACGGCCCCGAAGCCACCGCGCCGCTCAAGCCGGCGGCAAACCCGGCCAGTTGCGTGGTGAGGTGCATCAGGCTGGCGACGATCACCAGCGGCGTGCCGATGCTGCGCTGGCCACCATGCGTGCGCAGCAGGGTGACGGCTGTCAGCGCGGCCACCAGGGACAGGCTGCCATAGCCGATCACGTGCATCCGCGCTTCGTTGTGGGCCATGCCGGCGGCCCCGAGCAGCGCCAGCCCGGCCACGGTGACGCCCACCGCCAGCGTGCGGTCCCGGGAGGCCAGGCCGGCGTAGACCCGCACGCCGCGGTAGATCAGCAGCCTGCCGGCAATGAACGTTGCCGCGCCCGCGGCGCTGACATAGACCAGCCGCGCCGACGCATTGGCTGCCAGCGCCAGTCCGGCCGCCGACACCAGCAGGTGCCCCCAGGCCCACAGGCGGCCAGCCTGGCTGGGGCGCAAGGCTGCCAGCAGGCCCGCCGAAATGGCCAGCGCGCTGGCGTACACAACCACCATGACGACGACGATCGTTTGCTGGTCTAACTGCACGGGATTCCTTTGAAGATACCGTGTTGCCGGTGACGTTGACGGAAAGAGTTGGGGGGGCGGCCAGATGTTGGGGCGATTTCGCAAAGGCGCATGATAGCGTCACGGAGCCCTGCCGGGCACCCCCGACAAGCTGGGCATGGGTTGTCCCTGACTAACGGCGTCGGATTCGTGTCGGTTTTGCATCAGATTCGGATGGCGGGAGGCATGCCGCCGTGCCGGCAAAGGCCGTCCGACTGGCGAGCGTGTCTCGCCAGCGAGGCCAGGATCATCCGGCGATCAGGCCGGGAACGGAAAGGCGCCGCCCAGTGCCAGTGTCAGATCACGCGCAGCAAGCAGCACATGCGAGCGGAACCCCTCGTCGAAACGTGGTGTGGGACAGGTCAGCGTCAGCGCCCCCTTGAGTTCGCCATCCGGACCGAACACCGGCGAAGACACGCCGGCAATGTCCGGGATACGGTCGCCGACCAGCGCGGCAACGCCCTCCTCCCGGATTTTCTGGTAGATCTCCCCGCGCGCGCCGCTGAACGCGCGCAGCACGCGGCCACCGGCGCCGCGGTTGCGCGGCAGCAGCTCGCCCGCCTTGGCATGGTCGCGCACCGGCTGCGGTGAATCGACGCGGTACAGGCACAGGCGATGCTCGCCTTGCTCGACGTGGAAGGCTGCGCTCTCGCGCGTGGCCTGCACCAGTTGGCGCAGCACGGGCATCACCACCATCTCCAGCGAGAAGGAGGCGGAATAGACCGAGTGCAGGCGCGCCACTTCGGGCCCCAGTCCATAGCGGCCGTCGGTATGTCGCAGGATCAGGCGGGCATGCTCGAGCGATGCGAGCAGGCGCAGCAGCGTGCTTTTGTAGAGGCCCGTGCGCTGAGCCAGTTCGACCAGGCTCAGCGTGGTGTCGCCCAGGCGAAAAGCGCAGAGCACGAACAAGGCACGGTCCACGGCTACGGCGCCGCCTTGCGCGGCATGCTTGTCGGCTTCGGAGAGCTGGGCGGCTTTACGTGGCATGTGGGAACAGGGCTGGGAGGGTTGAAAGAGGAAGCTGGAGAAGGCCGGCAAAGGGATGGCATGCCCGCACAGTGTTCCACGGTATAGAACGGTACCAGCGTTGTCAATCGCCCCAGGGACCCAGCATGGCGCGCCCCTTGAAGTCCTGATGCGCATTCACGTTCGGCGCCTCCCTCCCTCCTTAGTGATGGTGACCACCACCGCCGCCATGGAATCCACCGCCGCCGCCATGGAATCCATCACCACCGCCGCCATGGAAGCCACCATGGCCATTGAAACCGCCATGGAAGCCACCGCGCATGCCGCCATGGAAGCCGCCCCCTGCGTGGGCAAAGGACATGTGGTGCATATGGTGGAAGTGATGAAAGCGGTCGACGAAGATAAAACTTCCACCAAAGCCGACACCGACCGGCGCCCAGTACCACGGATCGATGTAATAAGCCGGCTGCGGATAGATGGCCGTGCCACCAGTGTCTTCCACCATCTGCCAGGAGCCGTCGGGTTGCAGGCAGGCCAGCCCGACCACCTGCTGCACGTAGCCATCGACCTCCACCTGCCCCGTCATCTGCTGGCAAGGCGACGAATAAACGTTCCCTGCGTCAGTGGCCATCTGCGCTGCCGCCGGTACGCTCAAACCGAGGCCGGCAAGCAAGGCCGCCACGGCACCCAGAGCCTTTCCCATGATGTCATCCCGGGATCGAACGCCCGACGTTGCGATGTGCCCGGCCAACGCCAGAGCACATCCCATGGCACATCGGTTTGCCTGCGGGACCCACTGGCGCGCTTCGCATGCAGCACGCGTTCCCACATCGGGTAAACGCATTGGCACCCGCGCTTATTCCATTTTCATTCCACGCTCCCCGGCTTTGAGACCGGCTCGGGCGACCGCGTATCGCTATCGCCACGCCTCCGGATGCCCGCCGAGGCTGGCGCAGACATCGCTGGCGATGGTGCGCAGGCGCGCTTCGCCAAGTTGGCCTGAGAGCGCGTAGCCCGCCCCGCCGCTGACCCAGTAAAACGTGCGGCGGTCCGCCTGCCGCAGCAGGCCGAGGGTGGCCGAAGCGGGCGCGGCCGGCGTAATGTAAAGCGTGAGCCGCTCGCCGGCCGGGTTCTGGTACATCAGCTGCGCGGCCGGGCCGGCGTCGCCCACGAGCAGGCGGCCGCCCAGCAGCGCGAATCCGTATTCGTCCAGCGACGGGATGGTCAGCGTGCGCGCGAGCCGGCGCGACAGCCAGGTCTGCAAGTGCGCCTGGTCGGCAGCCGCCACCTCGACCGGATGGCGCTGTTCGGGCGCGAACACCGCATAGGCGGCGTCGGCGTGGCGAGCGAACGCGCGAGGATCGGCGCCCGCTCCGGGGAGCCAGGCCACGCCAAGGGCCAGCGCCAGCCCGGCCAGCGCCCAGCCCGTGGCGGCCAGTGCACGGCGTCGCCAGGGCGGCCGCGACCTGACCAGCACATAGCGCAGGTTGGCGGGCAAGGGGAACAAGGCCTTGAGCGCGGCGTTCTGCTGGCGATAGTGTTCGGCCAGCTTTGCCGCCTGTTCGTCGTGCGCGAACGCCGCGCGGGCGGCCGACGCTTCGGGCTCGGGCAGTTCACCGTCGACCAGCGCGCACAAGCGCTCTATCGCCTCGGTATCCGGTGCGGCTTCGCTAAAGCCAGGGGAGCTTGGGGAGCCAGGGCCTCGATCGTCGCTCATGACTTGTTTCTCACCACCCTGAGCGGCACGTGCCGCTCGCTATCTCCACCCGCGCCGCCGGTGCCGCCGGCAAGCCAGACACGCATATGCTCCCGTGCCCGCGACAGGCGCGACATCACCGTGCCAGGCGGCACGTGCAATACCGCCGCGGCCTCCTGGTAGCTCAGGCCTTCCAGTACGATCAGCAACAGCACTTCGCGCTGCTCCACCGGGAGCCGGTAGAGCGCGCGCTGCACGTCGCGCAGCAATAATCCGTCGATCTCGCCGGCCGGGGCTTCCTGCCGCTGCCACAGGGGGTCGGCCTGGTCCACCGCCACTTCGCGGCGCCGGCGCAATTGATCGATGTAGAGATGGCGCAGCACGGTAAGCATCCAGGCCAGCACATTGCTGCCGGCGCGCAAGCGGCTGCCCTGGGCGATCGCACGCTCGGCGGTGTCCTGAACCAGGTCATCGGCCCACGCCGCGTCGCCGGTGAGGGCGCGCGCAAAGCGCCGCAGCTGCGGAAGCCAGACAGTGATGTCGTCGCCAAAGCTCACTGCTGACAAGACATGGTGCACGCCTCCCGATGCATCCGCGCGGATATCAATATCCGCCGCCGCCCATGGCGCCGGTGCCACTCGTGCTGCGGCTGCCATCACGCGAAGCCGACGACTGGCCGGACCCGCCGCCGCCATCCGAAGAGCAGGCCGCCACCGCCATCAACGCCAGCAGCAGTGCAAAGACCAGTCGGCGCGCTTTCATGTCGGTCTCCTTGGCGGCAGGCCACGCGGCGGCATCCGTCGATGCCGCATGCACCACATCGGTCTGCCTGCATGCCGCTGCCGGTCCTGCCCAACGGGTAAACGGCTGGCGCCCCGGTTTTATTCCCAACGAGGGCGCCGCATCGATATCCGCCGCTGCAATCGTGGCGCATTGCCGACATCACGGCGTTGCTTGTGCGGCACACAATGCGTCGAGCCTTCCTTGCATTGTCATGCAAGTGACCTAAAGTGATGTGATGTGCCATGCCACCCATTTCACCCTGCCGTGAGGGTGCAGGAATAGTCATAGCGCTTAAAGGCACGACGGCGCCGTCACGATGAAGCGATTCGTCAACGGTTGGAATGAGTGCATTGACACGGGCTCGCATTCAGTTTGCGGAAAACTCCTTCCTCTACCTCGTTCGCCCTGCCATTCCCAATGGCGAGGTCAGGCATCCAAGCTCTCACGGCCTCTCCCGCGCGCCGTGCGAGGCTTCCGGCCATCGCCGGCGTCCTGACCGCGGCCTCGATCGATAGCCGAACTTTCCACCATGGCCTTGCGGCGCGCCGGGCCGGATCGGCTGTTGCCTTGCTGCCAGAGCGCCGGCCGGCGCGTGCGTGTTTACGTGTTTTCAGTCCACTATTATCGATTCCGAGGTCCCTTCATGCGCATCGAGCGGGTTCCATTTCGCCATATCAGTGCCGCGACGGCTGCCGTCATGCTTGCTGCGTGCGGACAGAAACCAGCCGCGCCGCCGCCGCCGCCGCTCGAAGTCGGCATCGTTACCGTCAAGCCGGCCACCGTGCCCGTCGTCACCGAATTGCCCGGCCGCACCAGCGCGTACCTGGTGGCGCAGGTGCGCGCGCGGGTCGATGGCATCGTGCAGCGCCGGGATTACACCGAGGGCTCTGACGTCAAGGCCGGGGAGCGTCTCTACAAGATCGACCCGTTGCCCTACATTGCCGCGCTCAACAATGCCAAGGCAGCGTTGGCGAAGGCGCAGGCCAACGTGGGCACGCAGAACGCGCTGGTCCAGCGCTACAAGATACTGGTCGCAGGCAATGCCGTGAGCAAGCAGGACTACGACAACGCCGTTGCCGCGCTGGGCCAGGCGATAGCCGACGTGGCAGCGGGCAAGGCCAGCGTGGAAACGGCGCAGATCAACCTGGGCTACACCGATGTCACCTCGCCGGTCACCGGGCGCAGCGGCGTGTCGCAGGTCACGCCGGGCGCTTACGTGCAGGCCAGCCAGGCCACGCTGCTGACCACCGTGCAGCAACTGGACCCGATCTACGTCAACCTGACGCAATCCAGCGTGGACGGCCTGCGGCTGCGCCGCGAGATCCAGGAGGGCCGGCTGCAGACCACCGGCGCCAATGCCGCCAAGGTCACGCTGCTGCTCGAAGATGGCCGGACCTACCCGCAGACCGGCCAGATCCAGTTCACCGACGTGAGCGTCGACCAGAGCACGGGCTCCGTCACGGTGCGGGCGATCTTTCCCAACAAGGATCGCGTGCTGCTACCGGGCATGTTCGTGCGCGCGCGCATCGACGAGGGCGTGAACGACAAGGCCATCGTCGTGCCCCAGATCGGCGTCACGCATGACCAGAAGGGACAGCCGATGGTCCTCGTCGTCGGCCAGGACAACAAGGTGACGCAACGCCAGATCGCCACCTCCGGCACCTTCGGCAATGGCTGGGTGGTGGACAGCGGCCTGCAGCCCGGCGATCGCGTGATCGTGAACGGTGTGGAAAAGGCAAAACCCGGCAGTACGGTCAAGCCGGTCGAGGCCCAGGTGCCGGCGCAGCCGGCCTCCGGCGCGCAGCCCGTCGCAGCGGCGAGCGCACCGGGCGCGCCTGCTGCGTCCGCGTCCGCTCCGTCCCCGTCTTCCGCGCCGGCCGCGCGATAAAAGGGAGCCACCTTCATGGCAAAGTTCTTTATCGACCGGCCGATTTTTGCGTGGGTGATCGCCATCATCCTGATGCTGGCCGGCCTGGCCTCCACCGCCACGCTGCCGATTGCCCAATACCCGACGATTGCCCCGCCGGCGGTCCAGATCAGCGCGACCTATCCCGGCGCTTCCGCGAAGACCGTCGAAGATACCGTTACCCAGGTCATCGAGCAGCAGATGAGTGGCCTCGATCACCTGCTCTACCTGTCGTCCACCAGCGACGACTCCGGCACCGCCACCATCACGCTCACCTTCGCCGCCGGCACCAATCCGGACATTGCGCAGGTCCAGGTACAGAACAAGCTGCAACTGGCGACGCCGCTGTTGCCGCAGGTCGTGCAGCAACTGGGCACCAAGGTGACCAAATCGAGCAGCAGCTTCCTGCTGATCCTCGCCTTTGTCTCCAAGGACGGCAGCATGGGCCGGTACGACCTCGCCAACTACGTGGCATCGAAAGTGCTGGACCCGGTCAGCCGGATCGACGGCGTCGGCACGGTGACGCTGTTCGGCACGCAGTACGCCATGCGGATCTGGCTCGACGCGACCAAGCTGAACAACTACAGCCTGACGCCGATCGACGTCAGGAATGCGGTCGCCGCGCAGAACGTGCAGGTGGCCGGCGGCAGCCTGGGCGGCACGCCGTCGGTGCCGGGCCAGATGCTGCAGGCGACCATCACGGAAGCCACCCTGCTGCAAACTTCCGAGCAGTTCGGCAATATCCTGCTGAAGGTGAATACCGACGGCTCGCAGGTGCGCCTGAAGGATGTGGCACGCGTTGACCTTGGCGGCGAGAACTACAACTTCGACACCAAGTACAACGGCCAGCCGACGGCGGCCTTCGGCATCCAGCTCGCCACCGGCGCGAACGCGATCAACACGGCCAACGCCGTGCGCGCGAAGATGGCCGAACTGCTGCGGTATGCGCCGCAAGGCGTGGTGGTGGAGTATCCGTACGACATCACGCCGTTCATCACGCTGTCGATCGAGGAGGTGATCAAGACCCTGATCGAGGGCATCGTGCTGGTGTTCCTGGTCATGTACCTGTTCCTGCAGAACCTGCGCGCCACGCTGATCCCGACGATCGCGGTGCCGGTGGTGCTGCTGGGCACGTTCGCGGTGATGTCGGTGGTCGGCTTCTCGATCAACACGCTGTCCATGTTCGGCATGGTGCTGGCCATCGGCCTGCTCGTGGACGACGCGATCGTGGTGGTGGAAAACGTCGAGCGGGTCATGGCCGAGGAAGGCTTGTCGCCGCGCGACGCAACGCGCAAGGCCATGGAGCAGATCACCGGCGCACTGGTGGGCGTGGCACTGGTGCTATCGGCGGTGTTCGTGCCGGTGGCCTTCTCCGGCGGGTCCGTGGGCGCGATCTACCGGCAGTTCTCGCTGACCATCGTCGCCGCCATGGTGCTGTCCGTCCTGGTCGCGCTGATCCTGACGCCGGCGCTGTGCGCGACCATGCTCAAGCCGATCCCGAAGGGCCATCACGACGAAAAGACCGGTTTCTTCGGCTGGTTCAACCGCACCTTCGCCAGGAGCCAGCAGAAATACCATAGCGGCGTGGTGCACGTGATCCGGCGCTCCCGCCGCTGGCTGATCATCTACCTGATGGTGATCCTGGTCGTGGGCTTGCTGTTCGTGCGGCTGCCGAAGGCCTTCCTGCCGGAAGAGGACCAGGGCACGATGTTCGTGCTGGTGCAGGCGCCCGTGGGCTCCACGCAAGAGCGCACCGCCAAGGTGCTGCTGGATGTGCAGAACTATCTGCTGAACAGCGAGAAGGACGCGGTCGAGGCAGTGCTGACGGTGAACGGCTTCAGCTTCGCCGGCCGGGGGCAGAACTCGGGCCTGGTGTTCATACGGCTGAAGGGCTTCGCCGAGCGCGAGTCCGCGAACCTGAAAGCCCCCGCCCTGGTCAAGCGGATCTTCGGACATTTCGCGGGGTATAAGGACGCCAACGTGTTCCCATTGAATCCGCCCTCGATCCCGGAACTCGGCACGGCCGCGGGCTTCGACTTCGAGTTGCAGGACCGCGCCGGCCTGGGCCATGCGAAGCTGATGGAGGCGCGCGGCGCGCTGCTTGGCCTGGCGGCAAAGGACCCGATGCTCGCACAGGTCCGCCCGAACGGCCTGAACGACACGCCGCAGTTCAAGGTCAATATCGACCGCGAGAAGGCCAATGCGCTCGGCGTCAGCGCGGCGGACATCGACCAGACTTTCTCGGCCGCGTGGGCATCGCTGTACATCAACAACTTCCTCGATACCGACAACCGGATCAAGAAGGTCTATGTGCAGGGCGAACCGAGGTTCCGCATGAACCCCGAGGACCTCGGCGCCTGGTACGTGCGCAATGGGTCGGGCGGCATGGTGCCCTTCGGCGCCTTCGGTTCGGGGGCCTGGATCTATGGGTCGCCGAAGCTCGAACGCTTCAACGGCATTCCGGCGGTGGAGATCCAGGGCGCGGCCGCTTCCGGCAGATCGACCGGCCAGGCGATGAATGCCATGGAGGCCATCGCGGCGAAGATGCCGACGGGCGTCGGCTACGAATGGACAGGCCTGTCGTACCAGGAGCGCCAGTCCGGCGCGCAGGCGCCGATCCTCTATGGCATCTCGATCCTGTTCGTGTTCCTCTGCCTGGCCGCATTGTATGAAAGCTGGTCGATCCCGTTCTCGGTGATCATGGTGGTGCCGCTGGGCATCCTGGGCGCGTTGCTGGCCGCCACGCTGCGGGGGCTGGAGAACGACGTGTTCTTCCAGGTCGGCCTGCTGACCACGGTGGGCCTGTCGGCCAAGAACGCCATCCTGATCGTGGAGTTCGCCCGCGAGCTGCGCACCCAGGGCATGAGCACCGTCGATGCCGCGGTGGAGGCATCCCGCCTGCGCTTGCGCCCCATACTGATGACATCGCTTGCGTTCATCCTCGGCGTCATGCCGCTGGCGCTCAGCAACGGCGCGGGCTCGGGCAGCCAGCATGCGATCGGCACCGGCGTGATCGGCGGGATGCTGACGGCAACCTTCCTGGCCATCTTCATGATCCCGATGTTCTTCGTCGTGATCGCCAAGTTCGGCAAGACGAAGACAACGCCGGGGACGCCTCCCCCGCCGTCTTCCGGCCAGCCGGACCAGCCGCAGCAACCGGACAGCAACGGCGACGCCGGCATGCACAGGGAAGGACATTGAGATGCACAGACTCGCATCGATCACGGCCGCCGCAACCATCCTCGCCGCCGGCTGCACGCTCCAGCCGCGCTACGAGCGCCCGGCTGCCCCCGTGGCCCCGGCCTTCCCCGCAGGCGGCGTCTACGACCAGCAGCCCGTCACCGCGAGCGGCACGCCGGCGAGCGCGCCGGCGACCGACATCGGCTGGCGCGATTTCTTTGCCGATCCGCGCCTTCAGCGCCTGCTCGAACTGGCGCTCAAGAACAACCGCAACCTGCGCGTGTCGGTACTGAACATGGAAGCGGCGCGTGCGCAGTACCAGATCACGCGCTCGGCGCTGTTCCCCTCGGTCAACGCGGTGGCCTCGGAAAACCGGGCGCGCACGCCGGCGAACCTGACGTCCTTCGGCAGGACCGTTTCGGGCCAGTATTCGGTCGGCGTCAATGCGTCGTGGGAAGTCGACTTCTTTGGCCGCATCCGCAGCCTGTCGGACCAGGCGCTGGCGCAGTACCTGTCGCTGGCGGAAACCCGCAAGGCGGCGGAGCTTGCGCTGCTGTCGTCGGTGGCGGACCAGTATCTCGCGATGCTCGCCTTCGACGATGCGCTCGCGGTCACGCGCGCCACGCTGGTGACGGCCGAGGAGTCGTTGCGCATCACCAGCCTGAAGTTTGAAGTCGGCACGGGCTCGGAGCTTGACCTGCGTCAATCCGAAGGCGTCGTCGAGCAGGCGCGCGCCAACCTGGAAACGGAAAGCCGGCTGCGCGCGCAAGCGGAAAATGCGCTGGTGCTGCTGGTGGGAGAGCCGCTGCCGGACGACCTGCCGCCAGGCATGCCGCTCAACAGCCAGTCCCTGCTCACCGATATCCCGGCGGGTCTGCCCTCGGACCTGCTGACGCGGCGCCCCGACATCGCCGCCGCGGAGCAATCGCTGCTGGCGGCAAACGCGAACATCGGCGCAGCGCGTGCGGCGTTTTTCCCGCGCGTGACGCTCACGGGCAGCGCGGGCACGCTCTCGCCCACGCTTGGCGGCTTGTTCAAGCCGGGTTCCGGGGCGTGGTCGTTCGCCCCGCAGATTACCCTGCCGATCTTCCAGGGCGGCCAGAACGTGGCTGCCCTGGACCTGGCAAAGGTGCAGAAACGCATCGAGATCGCCCTCTACGAGCGGGCCATCCAGAACGCCTTTCGCGAAGTGTCGGACGGGCTGGCCGCGCGCGGTACCTTCGACAAGCAGATCCAGTCACTGGAACGCTTCACCGGCTCGCAAGAGCGGCGGCTGGCACTGTCGGACCTGCGCTATCGCAACGGGGTGGACAGCTACCTGAGCGTGCTGACCGCGCAAAACGATCTCTACAGCGCGCAGTTGCTGCTGATCAATGCGCGGCTGCAGCGGTTGACGAACCTGGTCGATCTTTATCAGTTCCTGGGTGGCGGCTGGATCGAACGGGCGGGAGACACGCCGCGGCCCGCCGATGCGCCGGTCGACTACAGCGTGCCTGTGCCGGCCACTGCGGCAGGTGCCGCCGTCCCGTAGCCGCCCCGGGGCCCGCGCCGGCTACCCCAGCCGCTGGCAGCTATAGGCCTCGGTCCGGTAGGGAAACGCCACGCTCGGCTTGCCGGCCAGCGCCGGGCTGCCGTCGATCACGGCTTGCAGCCGGGCGCGCACCGCATCCTGCTGCGCCGCCGCCAGCGACGCAATGAAGCTCACCGACATCACGCGGTCGACGATGACCCGCTGCGCGGGGCCGACGTGCTCGTAGGGGAAGCTGGACAGGGCCAGCTCGCCAAAGCCGGCAGCCGGGAACACGGCCTTCCAGTCGCCTTTGTAAAAGCGCGGGGCATCGCCCTCGAACGGCGTCATGATGGCGGTGAGCCGCGCCACCCAGTCGACCGACTCGTCGCGCACGTTCCAGACCAGCCCGAGCTTGCCGCCCGGGACCAGCACACGGCCGATCTCGGCCATGGCGGCGACGTTGGCGAACCAGTGGAAGGCTTGCGCGCAGACCACCGCGTCGACGCTGGCGTCGGGCAGCGGGATGGCCTCGGCGGTGCCCTCCACCGCCCGCACCACGGGCAACGCGGCACTGAGCTGGGCACGCATTGCCGCCACCGGCTCGACCGCGATCACGGTGGCGCCGGTGGCCAGCAGCAGGCGGCTGAACTTGCCGGTGCCGGCGCCCAGGTCCAGCACGGTCTTGCCGGCCCGCAGGCCAAGCTCCGTGTCCAGCCAGGCGCAAAGCGCGCTCGGATAGTCGGGGCGCCCGCGCGCGTAGGTATCGGCCTGGCTGGAAAAGCCCTGGGCGGCGGCGTGATGGATGTCGGTCATGGGTGCGCGATTCTCTGAGTGCATTGGACGGACGCTCCGGAGCCGGCAAGGGATACGGACAGGCGCGGCCAGGGAAGTGGCGGCACCGCGCGGTCAGGACCGGAGGATTCTTGCCGTCGCGGCGGCACAACCCGGCAAGCTACGCCTTCCGGGTCCCGCCTGCAAGCATCAGGGAGCGCCCCGGGGCTCAGAAAGAGGGTACCGGGTTTTTGCCCTGGCTCACCAGGTACCTGCCGTCCTGGAAGCGATAGCGCACCATCGCGTCCAGCGAGCGGTGCCGGGGCTTGGCGGCGCCTCCCGGCACCTGGACTTCCTCGCCCCGGAACGTCAGCGTGAGATCGCCCGGCGCATCCGTGCCCAGCGCGAAGGCCGGCTTGCCCTCCACGTTGTAGCAGACCTGCTCGCTATCGCTCTGGCCATCCGCGCCGCTTGCGGCAAGCGCGAGCGGCTTGCCGGCGAGCGCGTCGGCGCAAGGTTCGAACGCACCGCTGTTTTCCGCGCTGATCGCCACGCTGCCCAGCAACGTCGAAATCTGCCCGGGCTCCAGGCGATACACGGATGCCCAACTGCCACAGTAGCCCTGCCAGCAACTGCCCCAGGTCTGGGTCAGCGCGAAATCCGTGGCCGATATCTTCGTCACCGCCGACTGTCCCAGCGAGCCTGACACGCCAGTGTAGTCATAGCCGTCGATGCGCCGGCCCAGTTGCCAGGCGTCGCCATCGCGGGTGAAGAAATACGCCCCCAGCCAGGCGCCCGCGGCATGGCTGTCGTTGCGCGTGCCGGCTTCATCCATGGTCACGCCCTCGGTCAGCATCACGGCGTGGGTGTCGTCCAGCCGGATCACCTGGATCGGCTTGACGTCGATGGTGTCCTCCACCAGCGGCGCCTGGCCCTTGCCCTTGTACTCCGGGTCCGGCAACCGGGCGCGTACCACGCGGCCCTTGTCGTCGTCGTGCCAGGCGGGAAAGGCGAGGCGGATCAGGACTTCGCGCGCGAGGCTGTCGGCCTGCGCTACGGCAACGGAGGCCGGCGCGGGCGGCGCCTCATGCCGGGAGCAGGCGGCCAGTCCGAGGCAAAGCGCCAGCGCCGGCGCCAGCATCGGCCGCGCAGGGGTTCGGGGGGCCGGACGGGTAGCGAGAAAGCGAAGTTTCATGGTGACGGCGAACGCTTGGGCCGCGAACAAGGCCCGAGACAGGAGTGGGGGAAGACGCGGGACATCATCGGCGCCGCGCCGCGCGCGGCATCCCGGGAACCGCACTATCCGCGAGCCGGTCCGTGCCGTCAAGCCGGCGACTTCGGCACACTGGCTGAAGCCATGGCCGCTTCGAGCGCGGGCAGGTTGCCCTCGCCGAAACCGTGGTAGCCATCGCGCTGGACGATCTCGAAGAAGAATTCGCCGGCCTCGCGCCTGGCGAAGGCTTGCAGGAAGCGCTCACGCGTACCGTCGCCGCGCTGCGCGCCATCCAGCAGGATGCCGTAGCGCCGCAAGGCGGCGAGATCCAGCCCGTGGCCGGGCACGCGCGCATCCATGGACTCGTAATAGGCCGGAGGCGGTTCGACGAAACGCACGCCGTTGCGTTCCAGCGCGGCCGCGCTGGCGACCAGATCATCGGTCGCCAGCGCAATATGCTGGATGCCTTCGCCGCGCTGGCCGGACAGGTAGTGCTCCATCTGGTCGTGGCGCTGCGTGCCTTTCTCGTAGATCGGGATGCGGATCAGGCCACAGGGCGAGAGCAGCACGCGCGAATCGCTGGCGACCTGCCAGCCCGCGTTGACTTCGTGGATCTCCTTGAACCCGAGTACATTGCGATAGAAATCGAGCCATTCGTCCAGATGGCCCGGCTCGACCGCCTGCGTCAGGTGGTCCACGCGGGTCAGCCCGGCCGGGGTGGTGAGCGCGGCGGCGTCCTCGGCCGTATTGGCCATATTGGCCGGCGAGCGGAAATCGACGTCGTAGATGGAGATGTCGCCCACGTCGCCGGGCCGGCCTTCCTTGCCGCGCCAGCGGTCGATAAAGTAGATGATCGACTGGCCGATGCCCTGGATGGCTGGAATATTCAACTCCATGGGGCCCACCGTGCCGCCCTCGAATGGCCACGCGCCGGCATCGACCGCGCGCGCGAAGGCCGTCGCCGCATCGTTCACGCGGATGCCGACCGCGCAGATCGACAAGCCATATTCGGAGGCATAGCGGGTGGCGAAGGAATCCGGTTCCGCATCGACGATGAAGTTCATCTCGCCTTGCCGGTACAACTTCACGTTCTTGTGCCGGTGCCGGGCAATGGCATGGAAGCCGAACCGTTCGAAGGTACGCCCGAGCGCGACGGGGTCCGGAGACGCGAATTCGATGAACTCGTAACCCATGATGCCCAGCGGATTCTCCCAAGGCTGGAAATCGTCGTCGCGCGGGGAAAAGGCGTCTGCCGACAGGCTCATGTCTGTGCTCCTTTATGTGATCCGTGGTGGCTGCGGGTGTGGCGTCGCTCATCATAGCAAGGGGCCCGGCTTCGCTCTAGCCCAGCCGCAAGACCCGCTCCCGCTCGCGCCGGACCGGATGGGCGCGGCGGCAGCCGAAGCCTACCCGGCGCCCCGGTGGCCAACAATGCCGGCAGCCCCGGCCCACCACGCTATTCGTGCGCGGGCGAGCGATGACCGCACGAACTTCGTGTAAACCCCAATGCGGCCAATCCTCCTTGCCCGGATGCGGCGTACATCGAGGGCAAACCCGCGTTTCGATCCATAAGCGCGCATCCTCGTTCATCTATCGCGCAATATGCTGGATGACACTCTTGGAACAAGCCCCTTGCGCCCCTAAGCTTCGACTATCCACATCGAACCCGGCCCCCATCATGATCAACGGCAAGACCACCCTCATCGCCCATATCGGCTACCCCACCGAGTCCTTCAAGGCGCCGATGATCTACAACCCGTGGTTCGAGCAGCGCGGCATCAATGCCGTCGTGATGCCCATGGGCCTGAAAGCCGAGGACTTCGCGAGCGGATTCCGCGCGCTGTTCCGGCTGACGAATATCCGCGGCGCGCTGATCACCATGCCGCATAAGGTCACCACCATGGAACTGGTGGACGCGCTCACCCCGACCGCGCGCATCGCCGGCGCCTGCAACGCCGTGCTGTTGCGCGACGACGGCACTTTGCTGGGTGACCAGTTCGACGGCGCCGGATTCGTGCGCGGCATCCAGCGCAAGGGCTGCCGGCTGGAGAGCGCCAGCGTGCTGGTCTCGGGCTGCGGCGGTGTCGGTTCGGCCATCGCCGCATCGCTGGCCGCCGCCGGGGTGGCGCGGCTGGGACTGTTCGACGCGAGCGAAGCGCCCGCGCAAGCGCTGGCGGCACGCCTGCGGTCGCACTATCCGAGCCTGCTGATCAGTGTCGGCGCCAACGATCCCGCCGGCTACGAAGTGGTGGTCAACGCCACACCATTGGGCATGAACGAAGCCGACCCCCTGCCCTTCGATGTGTCGCGCATCGATCCGCAGGCGTGGGTGGGCGAAGTGGTGATGAAGTCGGAATACACACCTTTGCTGCGCGCGGCCATGGAACGCGGCTGCAAGGTCCAGGTCGGCACCGACATGCTGTTCGAGATGATTCCGGCCTACCTGGAGTTCTTCGGCTTCGGCACGGCGACGGCCGACGAATTGCGCGCCGTTGCCAGGATCGCCTACTGAGTGGACGGCACGCCGGCCACGCTGCCGCGCGTACAGACGCCATGCCAAGGCAAGGGCGCAAGACAGAACGGACATCCGCGGTCGGACGAATGCGCTGGGGCATGCTGGCCAGAAATTCTTGTAAGCCTTCTCCAAATCCTTCAGCGCATGCTGCAAAGGGTGAACCGGCGCATCTTTCAGCCACGCCGTCTCTGCGCTATTTCGCCAAGCCGTCAGCTGCTTCGCCATCGCCACATAGCCGATGAATTTTCCGCCCGCCTCGTGGTTGGCCTTTTGCAATGCCAGAGCCTGATTAAATACGAACCGGCACGATCCGGCGAAGCGACGCATGTCGCGCGTCTGCTCGCCGTTCGGCATGCGTTCGAATTTAAAGGTGTCTCTGCATTGGTGAACAGCCTGAAGGGCGTTTCGATCCGGATGATCCGCAAAAAGAACGGCAAAACAGCCAGGACAAGTGCCTGGCTGTTGTCATGCAAGCGGCTGGAGGAAACGCGCCGCCCGGATCGGTTGCGCGTCAGGCCTTCGCCGGGCGCCCCGTCTTGACGACTTCGACAGCCGACACGGCGGCCATCAACTGCTCCGCCGAGCTTGCGGCGAGGCGCTGCAAGCCTGCCCGCAGGACCTCGCCCTTCTTGATCTGCACACCGGCCGCCAGGCATCGCTGCTTGATCTCGGCAATGAGCGCGTAATCCGACTTGGGCATGGTGAAGCTATCGCGCACCGCTTTTTCTTTCTTCTGGCGCGGCGCTTTTTCTACCACGGGAGCGGCGGCCGGCTTGCCGGCCACCTTCGATGGCTTGACCTTTGCATCTGCGGGCGCCGGCTTCTTCCTGCCTGCGGCGGGCTTTGCCTTGGCGCTCTCCTTGGCGCTCTGTTTCCGGGCGCTGGCATCGGATTGCTCCGCGCTGGTCGGGAAGTAGAAGGCCGTCTTCGTTGGGGGCTTGATATGTGGCGTACTCATTTGCGGATTCCAGAAAATGCAAAAAACAGTATATACCGTTTCTCTGCACGCATCCACCGGACCCGCAAATGCAATGTCAGCGGCTACCTGGCGGGCATTCCAGCCAGCTTCGCACCGATGAACTGCAGCGCCAGGCCATAGCCCTGCGTGCCGAAGCCCGCCATCACGGCCTCCGCGATATCGGACAGGTAGGAATGGTGGCGAAACGCCTCGCGCTTGTGCACGTTCGAGATATGCACCTCGACGAAGGGAATCGCCACGCCGGCGAAGGCATCGCGGATCGCCACGCTGGTGTGCGTGAACGCGCCCGGATTGATCAGGATATAGCTGACACCTTCGGTGCGCGCCGCGTGGATGCGGTCGACGATGGCGCCTTCGTGATTGCTCTGGAAGCAGGCCAGCGACAGGCCCATTCCGGCGGCCTGCTGCTGCAGGGCCGCCTCGACATCCGCCAGCGTGGTCGAGCCATAGATCTGCGGCTCGCGCGTGCCGAGCAGGTTCAGGTTGGGTCCGTTGATGACGAGTACGGATTGCATGTTGTTCCCTCTTTCCTAGGTGTTCTTGCCGGTCTTCTGATCGTTGCCGCCCGCCTCGTCCACGCCTTGGGACGACGACATCCGCCGTCTCGACGATGCGGCCTGCACGCGCAGCCTCGGCGATGGCCTCGGTGACGCGCAGATTCTGCAGCCCATCATCCGAATTCTGATCGGGCTGTATCGCTTTTGTTCGCGCCGGTTGGTTCGCCACCGCATGCGCCCCTTCCGTCAGCTGCGTTTTCAGGCAGTCCTCTTGTCACCGTGCATGAGCAGTTCACTTTGCCGTCAAGCAAGCGCAATTGCCACGCTCAAAGCACCCGCATAATCGATATCGCCGTATCCTGCAGCACCCGCAACACCCTTTCCCGCGCCTGCTCCGCGCTCTCCTCCCCAATCTGCATATTCACGCTCAGCGCAGCCATCACTTGCCCATGCCGATCCCGCAGCGGCACCGCCACGCCGCGCACCCCGATCTGCAACTGCTGCTCGACCAGCGCATAACCCTGCGCGCCCGCCTTCCTGATTTCCGCCAGCAGCCGGTCCTGCTGCAGGATAGTGTACGGCGTGTAGGGCGTCAGCACGACGCCCTCCAGCCAGGACTTGACCTTATCCTCGGGCTCCGAGGCAAGCATCATCACCCCGGCCGAAGCCAGTGGCGCCGGCACGCGCGCCCCCAGCACAAAGCCCGTATTCATCACTCGGCTCGTGCCGGTACGACAGATAAACACCAGCTCCCATCCATCCAGCACGCTCAGGTAAGCCGGCTCGCCCACCGCCGCCGTGATCTGCTGCAGGAAGGGCTGTACCGCCCGCGGCAGGCGCGCTGAATCGAAGTAGGACCAGCCCACCTTGAGCACGCGCGGCGTGAGGCTGAACAGCGTGCCGTCGCTGGTGGTGTAACCCAGGTGCTCCAGCGTGAGCAGGTAACGCCGCGCAGCAGTGCGCGTGAGGCCCGTCAACTGGGCCGCCTGCGTGGGCGTCAGGCGTGGATGGTCGTTATCGAAGGCCTCCAGGATGGCCAGGCCCTTCTCCAGTCCGGCAATCCAGTCGCGCCGGTTCAACGGTTCCTTGTCCATAGCGATAACCCTAGTTCCGAGCGCCAGTCGCTCGCAATGGCGCGATTATCGCACGTATGCGGGCGAATTGCGCTTGTTGCTGCCTGCTATCGGTTCTAACCTTGCCTTACACGAAGCACGCAGGATTTGACATGGACACCGCAGCCTGGCGCCACCCGAAATCGATCGCCACCGTATCGCTGTCCGGCACCTTGCCGGAAAAACTGGAAGCGGCCGCCGCGGCCGGCTTCGATGGCGTCGAGATCTTCGAGAACGACCTGTTGAATTTCGATGGCTCGCCAGCCGATGTACGCCGCATCGCAGCCGACCTCGGCCTGGATATCCCGCTGTACCAGCCTTTCCGCGATTTCGAGGCAATGCCCGATGAATTCCGTGCCCGCAACATGGCGCGCGCCGAACGCAAGTTCGACGTGATGGAAGAACTCGGCGCGCCCATGGTGCTGGTCTGCAGCAATGTGCAAGGGATCGCCATCGACGATCCCGCGCGCGCCGCCGCCGACCTGCACGCCATGGCCGAAGCCGCGGCGAAGCGAGGACTGCTGGTGGGCTTCGAGGCGCTGGCCTGGGCTCGCCACACCCGGCTGTGGCGCCAGGCGTGGGAGATCGTGCGGCAGGCAGACCATCCAGCGCTGGGCCTGATCCTCGACAGCTTCCACACGCTGTCGCTGGGCGACACGCTCGAAGGCATCGGCGACGTACCGGCGGAGAAACTCTTCTTCGTACAACTGGCCGACGCGCCCCGCATGAGCATGGACGTGTTGTCGTGGAGCCGGCATCACCGCAACTTCCCCGGCCAGGGCGATCTCGACATCACCGGATTCGCGCGCGCGGCCATCGGCGCGGGTTATCGCGGGCCACTTTCGCTGGAGATCTTCAACGATGAATTCCGCGCTGCGCCCGCGCGGCTGACCGCGCAGGATGGGCTGCGCTCGCTGATCTGGCTCGAATCGGAAGCCGGCGGCCCCGCCCTGCCAGCCGCGCCGCATTTCGGCGGCGTCGACTTCCTGGAGTTCGCGGTGGACTATGTCGCCGGACGAGAATTGGGTACGCGGCTGCGTTCGCTGGGCTTCCACCACGCCGGCCGCCACCGCTCCAAGGCGGTGGACCTGTATCGCCAGGGCGGCGTCAATATCATTCTCAATGCCGAGCTGGACAGTGCCGCCGCCGAGCACTTCCAGTTGCACGGCCCGTCCGTGTGCGCGGTGGGGCTGAAGGTGGACGATGCCCAGCGCGCCATTGCGCGTGCCCGTGCCCTGCTGTGCAAAGAATGGCGCGAGCGCATCGGCCCGGACGAGCGCAGCATCCCGGCCGTGCGGGCGCCGGACGGCATGCTGTTCTACCTGATCGACGAACGGGAATCGGACCGCAGCATCTACGAGAGCGACTTCGTGCTCGAACCCGGCAGCGCCGGCAGCGCGGGCGCGGGGCTCGCCGCCATCGACCATATCGCCCAGGCGCTGCCCGCGCACCGGCTCGACAGCTTCGTGCTGTTCTACAAGACGGTGTTCGGCCTGCGGGCCGAGGCGCTGCACGAGATCGCGGACCCTTACGGACTGGTGAAAAGCCGCGCCATGGTCAGCCCGGAGCAGAGCATACGGATCCCGCTCAACGTATCGGAAAGCAGCCGCACGGCCACCGGCAGGTTCGTCACCGCCTATGCCGGATCGGGCATCCACCATATTGCGTTGCGCACGCCCGACCTGAGCGCAACGCTGGAGCGCATCGTCCCTGCCGAAGCCGCCATGCTCCATGTGCCCGACAACTACTACGACGATGTCGGCGCGCGGCTCGGGCTGGACGATGCGCTGCTGGAGCGCTTGCGCCGGCAACAACTGCTCTACGACAAAGATGCCGGCGGCGAATTCCTGCACGCCTATACCGAGCCGTTCCACGACCGGTTCTTCTTCGAGCTGGTGCAGCGCGACGGTTATCTGGGCTTCGGCGCGGCCAACGCCTCGCTGCGCATGGCGGCGCAAGCCCTGGCCAGCCGCAACCGCCCGGCCCGGCCCGCCTGAGACGGACATTGCAATCGCACATCGGAATATCGGAATTGGAGTTTCAAATACGAGACCCCTGCATCCTCTCGGCAGCCATCACCGGTTCGGTCCCCACTGCAGCGCGGCGGCCATTGCCGCACTGGCCTGGAAGACAATGGGGCTGGGACAAGGACACGCTGGCCGCCAGCAACGCGCAACTGGCCGGCCGGGTCGCGCAGCTGTGCGCGGAGTACGGCCGCGCCGTGGCCACGTCCGCGCAGGCGCGGCAATTGCCAGGTCCTTGAAGCCCCCTGCATCGCCGCCACGCAACGGGCGCGACGCCAGGCCGTTTTGAGCGGCGCCCATCTCGTGCTAACGTAGCGCAGGCCGAATCCGGAGCCTGCGCTGGCTCCTCCCCCAATTGGACTTCGAAAACCTCTTCTTCATCGGCTTCATGGGCGCCGGCAAGACCACCATAGGCCGGACGGTGGCGCGCCGGCTGGGACTGCCTTTTTTCGATACGGACCACGAAATCGAGGCGCGTTGCGGCGTGCGCGTTCCCACCATCTTCGAGCTGGAAGGCGAGGAAGGCTTCCGCCAGCGCGAGACCCGCACGCTCGACGAACTCACCCAGCGCAAGGGCATCGTGCTGGCGACCGGCGGCGGCGCCGTGCTGCGCCCGGAAAACCGCGAGATGCTGCGCTCGCGCGGCTACGTGATCTACCTTACCGCCTCGCCCGCCGAACTCTGGCATCGCACCCGGCGCAACCGCAACCGCCCGCTATTGCAAGGCGCCAACCCGCGCGCCACGCTGGAGGCCCTTTACCGGGTGCGCGACCCGCTCTATCGCGAAACGGCGCACCTGATCATGCCCCAGCACGGCGACAGCGTGGCGAATGCCGCCGGACGCGTGCTCGAGCGGCTCGGCATGAGCGACCAGCCTCTGCGGCCGCAAGCGGAGCCCAAACCGGGTTGAGTTCGCTTCATGCCAGCCGGCTTCCTGCGCTTGCCGGAGCACGGCTTCCATGAAACCAGCGGGACCGCGCACGTAAAGGTGCGTCTCGGCCTTGGGCGCGCAGAGCCGTCCGGGCAGGTCGGCGCGATGGCCGGCCAGGAATGCGTTTCGGCGTCCTCCCCCCAAAAGAAAACGACCCGGGCGCTGAAGCGTCCGGGTCGTTTTTTTACATCTTTTGCAAGGGGCGTTGGAACGCCCTTGCCGCCACGGTGCCAAATGGCTCAGTGCACCATCACTCAGTGCACCATCATATTGGTGTTCATGTTGTGCATGATCCACAGCGAGCCCGCCACCACGATCAGCAGGATCAGCGCGGTGAAGGCCAGGGCCATCACGTTCCAGCGCTGCTCCGACGAGCTGTCAAGGTGCAGGAAGTAGATCAGGTGCACAACAATCTGCACCACGGCCAGGCCGAGGATCACGGCCAGCGTGGTGGAGGCTTCGAGCGTGCCGCCCATCACCAGCTTGAACGGGATGACGGTCAGGATCACCGCCAGTACGAAGCCGATCACATAGGACTTGACGCTGCCATGGCTGGCGCCGGCCGAGGTGGTGCCGTGCGCGCCGTGGGCGCCGGCGGTAGAGACGTTGCCATGTTCCATTACATCGCTCCCATCAGGTAGACCACGGTGAACACGCCGATCCAGACGATGTCCAGAAAGTGCCAGAACAGCGCGAAGCAGGCCAGGCGCTTGTTCATGGTGGCGGTCAGGCCCTTGCGGGAGACCTGCCACATCAGCACGGCCATCCACAGCAGGCCGCTGAAGACGTGCAGGCCGTGGGTGCCCACCAGCGTGAAGAAGGAGGACAGGAACGCGCTGCGTTCCGGACCCGCGCCTTCGGCGATCATGTGATGGAACTCGTTGATTTCCATGCCGATGAACGCCACGCCGAGCAGGAAGGTGATGCCGAGCCAGAACTGCAGGCGGGCGCGCTGGCCGTTGTGCAGCGAGATCATCGCCATGCCGGAGGTCAGGCTGCTGAACAGCAGCAGGAACGTTTCGACCAGGACGTAGTTCAGTTCGAACAGTTCCTTGCCCGACGGGCCGCCCGCCACTTCGCCACGCAGCACCGCGAATGCGGCGAACAGCCCGGCGAAGATGATGCAGTCGCTCATCAGGTACACCCAGAAACCAAACACCGTATTGCCGCTGGTGTCGTGATGGGCGTGGTCGTGCGAGTGGGCATGCGCCTCGGGGGCGGCATGCGCGGGATAACGATGTAGGGCTTCAGTCGTCATGATTCGATTCAGGCCTGTGACGCGATGCGCTGGAAATGGCTCGTTTCAACCGCCTCGACTTCGCGCGCGGGCACGTAGTAGTCGATATGGTCGTCGTTGCTGCGGAAGATGAAGCTGACGATCATGCCAACCAGGCCAACCGCCGCCATCCACCAGATATGCCAGGTCAGGGCAAAACCCAGCACCAGGCTGAAGGCGCCGATGTAGAACCCCGCGCCCGTGTTCTTCGGCATATGGATCTGCTCGTAGCTCGCCTGCATCTGCGGCAGCTCGCCACGCGCCTTCATGTCGGCGAACGCGTCCAGGTCACGCACCACCGGGGTGTGCGCGAAGTTGTAGAACGGCGGCGGCGACGAAGTGGCCCACTCCAGGGTACGGCCACCCCAGGGATCGCCGGTGACGTCGAGCAGTTCCTTGCGGCGGCGCACGCTGACCACGATCTGCAGGATCTGGAACAGGATGCCCAGGCCGACAAACGCGGCGCCAACCACGGCCACGTACAGGTACGGGTTCCACGCCGGGTTGTCGGTGTGGTTCAGGCGACGGGTCATGCCCATGAAGCCCAGCACGTACAGCGGCATGAAGGCCAGGTAGAAGCCGATGATCCAGCACCAGAACGCGCACTTGCCCAGGCGCTCATCCAGCTTGAAGCCGAACGCCTTCGGGAACCAGTAGGTAATGCCGGCGATGTAGCCGAACAGCACGCCACCGATGATCACGTTGTGGAAATGGGCGACCAGGAACAGGCTGTTGTGCAGCACGAAGTCGGCCGCCGGTACTGCCATCAGCACGCCGGTCATGCCGCCGATCACGAAGGTGATCATGAAACCCAGCGTCCACAGCACGGGCGTGGTCATCTGCACACGGCCGCGGTACATGGTGAACAGCCAGTTGAAGATCTTCACCCCGGTCGGGATGGAGATGATCATCGTGGTGATGCCGAAGAACGCGTTGACGTTGGCGCCGGAGCCCATCGTGAAGAAGTGGTGCAGCCAGACCAGGAACGACAGCACCATGATGGCGCAGGTCGCGTAGACCATGCCCTTGTAGCCGAACAGCTTCTTGCCGGAGAACGTCGAGATGATTTCCGAGAAGATACCGAACGCGGGCAGCACCAGGATGTAGACCTCGGGGTGGCCCCAGATCCAGATCAGGTTCACGTACATCATGGCGTTGCCGCCCATCTCGTTCGTGAAGAAGTGCATGCCGAGATAGCGGTCAAGGCCCAGCAGGCCCAGCGTGACGGTCAGCACCGGGAAGGCGGCGATGATCAGCACGTTGGTGCACAGCGCGGTCCAGGTGAACACCGGCATGCGCATCAGGGTCATGCCCGGGGCGCGCATCTTGAGGATGGTCACCAGGAAGTTGACGCCGGTCAGCAAGGTGCCGAGACCTGATATCTGCAGACTCCAGAGGTAATAATCCACCCCCACGCCAGGGCTGTACGCAATCCCGGACAGCGGCGGATAGGCCAGCCAGCCGGTGCGCGCGAACTCGCCAACGCCCAGGGAGACGTTGACCAGCATGGCGCCGGCCACGAACAGCCAGAAGCTCAGCGTGTTGAGGAACGGGAAAGCCACGTCGCGCGCGCCGATCTGCAGCGGCACGACCAGGTTCATCAGGCCCGTCATCAGGGGCATGGCCACGAAGAAGATCATGATCACGCCGTGGGCGGTAAAGACCTGGTCGTAGTGCTCAGGCGGCAGGATGCCCGGCGAGCCGCTGGTGGACAGCGCCAGCTGGGTACGCATCATGATCGCGTCGGCAAAGCCGCGCAGCAGCATGATCAGCGCGACCACCGTGTACATGATGCCGATCTTCTTGTGGTCGACCGAGGTGAACCAGTCGTTCCACAGCCATTTCCACTTGCCGAAATAGGTGATCAGCGCAAACAGCGCCAGGCCACCCAGGGCCACCATCGACAACGTGCCCATGATGATGGGCTCGTGGAACGGGATGGCATCCAAACTCAATTTGCCAAACATCTCTACTCCTAGGAATTCGAGCCCGGCGCCGGCGTAGCGGGCGCGGCCATGGACACCTGGCTCACGCCAAGGGTGTTGCGCGAGGTGCAGACGGGACCAAACGAGGTGCCGTTGCCGGCGATAGCGCCACCGGCGCCGTCCATGTTCTTGTGCAGGATGCCGTGGTACAGCTGCGGATCGACCTTGGCGTAGAGCGCCACGGGATTCGCCTCGCTGGGCTTGGCCAGCGCGCTGTAGTCAGCCAGGGTCAGCTGGCTCGACGAGGCACGGACCTGCTTGACCCACGCTTCGAAGTCGAAGTTGGACATCGACCTGGCCTTGAACTTCATGCCCGAGAATCCGCCGCCGCTGTAGTTGGCCGACATGCCGTCGAATGCGCCGGTCTCGCTGGCGATCAGGTGCAGCTTGGTCTCCATGCCCGCCATGGCGTACACCTGGCTGCCCAGTTGCGGGATGAAGAAGGAGTTCATAATCGAATCCGACGTGATCTTGAAGTTCACGGGGGTGTTCGCCGGGAACGCGATCTCGTTGACCGTGGCGATACCCAGGTCCGGATAGATGAACAGCCATTTCCAGTTCAGCGCGACCGCTTCGATGGTGACCGGCTTGACGTTCGATTCGATGGGCTTGTACGGGTCCAGGTCGTGTGAGGACTTCCACGTGATGATGCCCAGTACCACGATGATCAGGCAGGGGATCAGCCAGACCACCACTTCGATCCCGGTCGAGTGGGACCAGTCCGGCTCATAGCGGGCCGACGTGTTGCTGGCGCGATACTTCCAGGCGAAGGCAATGATCAGCACGATCACCGGCACCACGACAAGCAGCATCAGCCAGGTCGCGATCAGGATGATGTTTTTGACGTCGGCGCCAATCTGGCCCTTCGGATCCAGCACGGCCATGTTGCATCCGGCCAGCAGGAGCAGGGCGGCGCAAGGCATTAGCCGCGTCCAACGCGGAAGTGTGGGTATCTTCATGTCACGACTGGTTGAGTTGATCACGGCTGCGACGGCGCGGCGCGGTTCTGCTGCCGGATGCGGGAGCAAGAGGCAGGCTTAAGGCTTCGGGGAAACTGGGTCGGATCCGGCTCAGGCGACCTGTGTGCCAGGGGATGCCCCGATCAGGGGCAGGCTGGCTTGGTCCTTGTGGGACGGATCGTTGTGGGACTGCGGTGGTCCACACGGGAGGATGTCCGCGCGGCGATGCCCGGCAGGTTTGCCCGGCGGGCAAACAGGGGATTCGGGTGAGGTTCGCGGTACGTCAGACATCGTGGCCCGGAATCTACCGCATCGCAGCATTGAGGGTAAACCCGGGAGTTGGAATACACTGTTCAGCAAACCAGACAATGCAGCTTCCTCGGCTATGTCTGTCATAACTTCGCGCTATTCACCGAGAATTCTGGCTGCGGCAAGGTGTCGCAGGGGTGCGCGCCCTTGAAAGCAATTGCACAAGTTCCCCATGCGCTGCCCCGCGACTCGCCGCGCGCCGGGGCGGTCACAGCCGGCACCCATCGCCCCCCGCCGTCGCCAACGCGCTGTTCGCCCTGACCGGCATAGTCTTTCTTTTTGCACGTCAGCTCGCGGACAGCTCCTTGCCAAGTTCGGCTGCAGCGGCAGTCAGCCCATTCAGAATTCGTTCGGGGACCCTCGTTGGGAAGCCGGGCGGAATATTGTTCCTGACTGTCTCGATGACCTGCGGGGTCAGCTCTACCACTTCCTCTATGAGCTTCGCAGCCGGCCGGCCATCTTCGGTAGTGATGCCGTACTTCACCGCGAGCGCAACCCAGTGCCGCAGATGGATGTCCACCATTTTCCAATGCGCGTTCCTGGACYGAATGGCCATAGCCATCGATATCTTGTATGGCGACATCTGCGATGGGCCATCGCCAAGATTCGGATATGCCGACAGAATGTCGTAGAACGGGGTCAGCTCGACCTTGCCGCCAGGGCGGATAAAGACACTGAAGTTCTTGGCGTGGCCATCTGGAGCGCGAAGCATCCAGAAGAGAAGCAGAGCGAGAAAGAACAACCTGCGGTCTCGTGCGGGCTGCAGCGAACTACCGAGAACTTCCATGATGGCGTCGATACCTGGCCCATGTTCATTTTCGTACTTCAGGTGCGGCGGCGTACCCGTGGCCTGGCACATGTCTTCCTGCGGCAGGCGCAGTAGCCAAGGGTTGTCGTCTTGCTCATGACGACCCACCCAACGGCGGTCAAAGCGCTCCACCGACAGCACCTGCATGTCTTCGAACATCAACGGCTCGCAGGTCGCCATGGGGAGCCCGTAAGCGCCGAAAATTTGCGCACAGAGCCATTCATTCTCAATGGAGTCGCGCCAGTCCATCTTCATGTGGCCGATGATTCCCATCGGCAATTTGAGGATGTGCGTTGTGGGCGTAGCCTTGTGAGGCATGCACCATTGGTCGGTCACGACATGTCGCAACAGGGCAGTTTTCTCTTGTGCGCCTGCGATGGAGACGCGGAAATTGTCCGGCACTTCGTCCTGGGGGGCGCCGCCTATCTTCGGAGGCGCCACTGTTCCCCTCAAGATGTCGGCAATCTCTGCCTCAGCAAGAGGTGTCGCGTGGACGGTCTCGATATCGTCCGGCGCCATGCCGTCCGGGAGGATTTGGAGAGCGCCAGCACAATCTCTACCGACTTCGGTGAGCATTGTGAAAGCGTCGGTCGCGGCAAGCTTGTACCGACGGGCAATCCGCTCGCGGATATCTTTGCTATCGGGAAGCAGGTTCTCGAAGTAGGCTTGCACTGCGCCGCCGCGGTGGGGCGCGTTGCCCGGGAGAAACCCGAGAGACCTTGAGATAGGCCGCCCTTCATCCGAATTTATCCACTCATCGGCATAGTGCAACTGGTCGCCGCCATGGGGACTGACGCTCCAGGTCCCGATGAATGTTCCATTCATCCACAGCCCGAGCCTTTGATGGCGAGGCCGCCTGTGCCCGTCCATTGCCATCACCAGTTCTTATCGGTCGAAATCTTGCCCTTTTGCGGGGGAGGGGCTATGCGCGGCTGATAGGGCTCCGTCTTTTTGCGACCATCTTCCTTGTGAAGGACCATGTCAACGCCAAGAATGCTCAGCAGTTGCAGGAGCCGGTCGGCGCTGACCTTGTCAGCGTTGCGCTCCAGGGCGGATATGGTTTGCTGGGTGACGCCCAGCCGCACAGCGACTTCCGACTGCTTCAGGCCCGCCTGCTTGCGGAACGCCTGCAGCAACTCGGTAAGGTCTGCAGGTGACCGGACGGTGAAGTCGCTCATACAAATCCTGGCTTGTTTTTTCGATAAACAAATTCTAGTTTGTTTTTCAAAAAACACAACATAGTTTGTATGGCGAACAGCCTATAATTTGTTTCTCTGAGATACAAACCACAATTTGTATATGCGAAAAACAAACTTTGATTTGTTTGGACGGTCACGAAAGCGCCGTATTGCGCATAAATAACACCGAGCAGAATGGCTGGCGCTCAAGAGCGGCTCAAATGTCCCGCGGAACTCTCTGCTCGCGCAGCACGAAGTCTGCGTAGCCACTGGCTCCGCCCGAAAATAAAAACGCCCGCTGCTTGAGCGGGCGTAACCCAATTCCCTGGCAGGGAATGGAGGAGACACTTCAATACTAGCGGCAATACGGGTTATCCCGCAAGGACGCAATGGCCATATGCATATGCCACGATGCAATAGCGGGCGCGCGTTATCGTTATATGACCTTGCACCTTTACGCGTTCCTTGAACGTTATCGATCTCCCTTCAGGCTGCCGCAGCCACCTTGAAGCGGGCTGCCGGCACACTGCGCGACAG
Source organism: Cupriavidus sp. 01T418 (assembly GCF_056398885.1). Taxonomy (NCBI): domain Bacteria; kingdom Pseudomonadati; phylum Pseudomonadota; class Betaproteobacteria; order Burkholderiales; family Burkholderiaceae; genus Cupriavidus; species Cupriavidus sp. 01T418. The sequence goes on along the minus strand of NZ_JBFTQG010000009.1, from coordinate 40,138 downwards.
ATTCGGCCTCAGCGCCGCGCGGGCGGCCTCGAAGGCATGCCAGTCTGCTACGTCCGGCAGCGAGGGCAGCGTCACCACTTCGCCCTGGTCCAGCCCGGACAGGGCAGCATCGACCAGGTCGTCCACGCCCATCACCATTTCCTGCGGCAGGTTCTCCACCGGGTGACCGGCCACATCCCAGAATTCCGTGCGGATCGCGCCTGGCAGCACGACTTGCACCCGCACGCCCTTATCCGCCAGTTCATGGTGCAGCGATTGCGTGAACGCCAGCACGAAGGCCTTCGTGCCGCCGTAGACGCCATTCAGGAACTCGGGTGCGAGCGCCACGACCGAGGCAATGTTGATGATCGTCCCCGTGCCGCGCGCCACGAGGCCATGCGCGGCGGCATAGGCCAGCCGCGTCAGCGCGATCACATTGAGCGTAATCATCGCCTGCATCTTGTCGGCATCGGATTCGAGCAACTGCCCCGTAGCGCCGATGCCTGCATTGTTGACCAGCAACGTGATGCTGGCGTCTGTGCGCAGCAGCGTCTCAAGCCGGCGGACATCGGCGTCCACGCCAAGGTCCGCCGTCACGATCTCGACGGAGCGCCCCGTTTCGCTCGTCAGCCGCTCGGCCAGCGTGGCAAGCCGCTCGCGGTTGCGGGCGACCAGGATCAGGTCATAACCGCGCCGGGCGAGCCGGTCCGCATAGACCGCGCCGATCCCTGAAGATGCGCCGGTAATCAGCGCGGTGCCCCGATGCTGCATGTTGGCGGGCGTTGCCGTGGTTGCTGCCATGTTGGTTCTCCGTTGTCTGCCAGCCCCATGCCGGCCATCACGGATCGAAGATTAGGTGCATAATCTGATGGCAGCAATGCCATAGATACCACCTTTTGTGCCACCCCCGGAATTCGCCATGCGACGTATCGGAATTATTCTCTATCCAGGGTTCCAGGTGATGAACCTCGGTATCACCACGGTCCTGGAATTTGCCAACCTCACCGCCGGCAAGGCCCTCTATGGCGTCCACCTGCTCTCCGAGCATGGCGGGCCGGTCGCCACCTCAGCAGGCTTCTCCGTCACTACGGAGCCATTCGGCGGCTGCGCGTTCGACACCCTGCTGGTGGTTGGCGACAACGATGTCCAGCCCGCGCCGCCCGGTGTGGTTGCGTTCCTCAAGGACGCTGCAAAATCCACCCGCCGGATCGGCGCCACCTGCACCGGCGCGTTCAACCTCGCCGAAGCGGGACTGCTCGACGGCCGCCGCGCCACCACGCACTGGTTCTATGCCGCCCGGTTCCGTCGCACCTATCCCAAGGTCAGCATGGAGGAGGACCGCATCTTTATCATTGACGGACCCGTGTGGACATCGGCCGGCATGACCGCCTGCATTGATCTGGCGCTCGCGCTGGTCGAGAAGGATGCCGGCGCGGAGGTCGCGCGCCAGGTCGCGCGCAAGCTGGTGGTGTATCACCGCCGCGCCGGGGGGCAATCGCAGTTCTCGGCGCTGCTTGAACTGGAACCCAAGTCCGACCGCATCCAGTCCGCCCTCGCCTTTGCCCGGCAAAACCTGCACGAAGCATTGTCGGTCGAGCAACTGGCGCAAGCCGCGCATCTCAGCCCTCGCCAGTTCAGCCGCGCCTTTCGCGAAGAGACCGGGCAAACCCCGGCCAAGGCGGTGGAACACCTGCGCATCGAAGCCGCGCGGCTGATGATGGAGTCCGGGCGACATCCGATCGATGTGGTAGCCAGGGATACCGGCTTCGGCGACCGGGAGCGCATGCGGCGGGCGTTTTTGCGGGCGTTCGGGCAGCCGCCGCAGGCGATTCGACGGATGGCGCGCGGTGAGGCGGAGCCGGTGCCGGCCTGAGGACCGCAGCGGATGCCCGCCATGAAACTTCTCGGCAGGGCTACGCATTGCCTCCTCTCCCGGCGGCCTCGAAACCTTGGCGCGCGCGTGCTTTTCTGGCACTGTACGCACATTACGTGCCATCGGCGCACCCCGCCCGCGGCAAATGCCTGTCATGGAGGCGAAATGTCGACTATCCTTCCCTTACCGGGTTCCTCCGCACTTTCGCACTGAACCACAGACCATGGAAAAAACCGCATTTGTCTTTGCCGGCGGTGGCAGCCTCGGCGCCATCGAGGCCGGCATGCTGCGTGAACTGGTGGCCTGGGGCATCAAGCCCGACATGGTCATCGGTGCCTCCGCCGGCGCCATCAACGGCGCCTACTATGCCTGCAACCCGCATGTGACCGGCACCAACCAGCTGGAAACGCTCTGGCGCGGACTGCGCCGGGCCGAAGTCATGCCGTGGTCATGGCGCAGCCTGTTCGGCATGCTGCGCGGGCAGCGTGCCCACCTGGTCGACTCCTCCGCGCTGCAGCGCCTGCTGTCCCGCCATTTCGGCGACATGCATCTGGAACGCGCCGAGCTGCCGCTCTATGTCGTCGCCACCGACATGCAGACCGGCGCGGAGGTGGTGCTGTCCTCCGGCAACCTGGTCCAGTCGGTGCTGGCGAGCGCCGCCATCCCCGGCGTGTTCCCGCCGGTGGCGCTGGGCGGCCGGCAACTGATCGACGGCGGCGTGGCCAACAACACGCCGGTCTCCACCGCCATCCGCCTGGGCGCCACGCGCGTGGTGGTGCTGCCGGCCGGCTTCGCCTGCGCGGCACGGCGCGAACCGCGCGGCCCCATCGACCATGCCTTCAACGCGCTGTCGCTGCTGGTCGCGCGCCAGCTGGTGCAAGACCTGGAGCGCTGGGCCGATCACGCCCACATCGCGGTGGTCCCGCCCTTGTGCCCGCTCGACGTCTCCCCCTACGACTACACGCAGTGCGGCACGTTGATCGATCGTGCCGCCGCCGCCACGCTGGCCTGGCTCAAGGCCGACGGCCTCAACAGCCGGCACATCCCCGGCGCGCTGCACCCGCATTCGCACGACGAAGCCAACCCGAGCTGCGATTTCGACCCGAACCAGGCGGCGCAGCAGCATGAACACGGCCCGCACAAGTCCCACACCGGCCACACGCACGCTTCCGCCCCGCCTTGAGCGGGCTTTGGCATTGGCGAATTGCGTGCATGGCCAATCCCGCGAATGACCGCGAATGATGCGGGATCTCTTTTTTTTTTGAGGGATCTTGTGCGCGGCGTGGTTTTGGCTTGAAGCCTGGGCGGACTTGCGCGGCGCTGGATGGGCCCTGGGTGCCTCCCAACGCCGCGCGTGTTTCCTGCTGAGCGGCCTTGCCGTACCCTGCTTCGCCCTACTTCGGCTGTGCAACGACCCGCAGATACGGCTTGAGGGTCTTGAAGCCCTGCGGATACTTCTTCATCGCGTCTTCGTTGGATACCGAGGTGGGGATGATCACGTCGTCGCCCGGTTTCCAGTTCACCGGCGTGGCCACGGTGTGTTTCGCGTTGAGCTGCAGGGAATCGAGCAGGCGCAGCACTTCGTCGAAATTGCGGCCGGCGCTCATCGGATAGACCAGCATCGCCTTGACCTTCTTGTCCGGCCCGATGAGGAACACCGAGCGCACCGTGGCATTGTCCACCGCAGTGCGCGGCCCGCCACTCGCGTTGGGATGGATCATGTCGTAGAGCTTGGCGACCTTGAGGTCGACGTCGCCGATCATCGGATAGTTGACGGCGTGCCCCTGCGTTTCCGCGATGTCCTTGACCCAGTTCTGATGGTCGCTGACGGGGTCCACGCTAAGGCCGATGATCTTGGTATTGCGCTTGTCGAATTCCGGTTTCAGTCCAGCCATATAACCCAATTCCGTAGTACAGACCGGCGTAAAGTCTTTGGGATGGGAGAACAGAATCGCCCAATTGTCTCCGATCCACTCATGGAAATCTATCTTCCCTTCCGTGGTGTCCGCCGTGAAATCGGGGGCTTCGTCACCAATGCGAATCGACATATTCAGTCTCCTTGTGATGGGTGGATGCGGATCAACGGACGAGGACGGAGATAGCGGCTGCATCCCGACGCTGCCCCTGTGCGCGAGACCGTCACCGCACAGTATAGTGGGCTGTAACGATAAGGAGGCGCGGAAACAGGCGGCGCGAACGCACCCGAGCCCGCTAGCCGTACTGCGCGATCAGATCGCGGACGACGGGATAGACCTTGGTCCGCCATAACGGTCCGGAGAAAAGATCATAGTGACCGCACCGGGGTATCGTGACATGCCGCTTGAGGCGCGCCGCGATGCCGCTGCACAAGTCGTGCGCGGCCTGGGTCTGCCCGAGCCCGGATATATCGTCCAACTCGCCCTCCACGGTGAGCAGCGCGGTGTCGCGAATGTCCTGCGGCCGCACGGCCTGCCCATGCACGCTCCAGTTGCCGCGCGCCAGCCGAAACTCGTGGAACACGATGCGGATGGTATCCAGGTAGAACTCGGCTGCCATGTCGAGCACCGAGTTGTACTCCTCGCAAGTACGCCGGTGCGCCTGGGCGCGCTCGGTATCGCCCTGCACCCGATCGAGGTAGCAGTCCCAATGCGCATTCGCCATGCGCGCCGGATGCGCCATCACCAGGCCCGCATGCTGCAGGAAGCTCGGGTACACCTTGCGGCCGGCACCGGGATATCGGGCCGGCACCGTGTGGATCAGGTTGGTTTCGAACCACGCCAGCGGTTGGCGGGCGGCCATGCGATCCACGGCGGTCGGGTGGCGGCGGGTGTCGATCGGGCCGCCCATCAGGACCAGGCTTGCCGGCATCGGCTCGCCGGCGCTGGCCAGCAGCGATACCGCCGCCAATGCCGGCACGGTAGCCTGGCAGACGGCGAGCACGTGCAGGCGTTGCCCGCCGATATGCCGGATGAACGCCTGTAACTCGCCGACGCAGTCGTCCAGGTGAAACGGCCCCTCGACCAGGGGCACATAGCGCGCATCGCGCCAGTCCGTCACATAGACTTCGTGTGCGGGAAGCAGCATTTCCACGACTTCTCGCAGCAGCACGGCATGATGGCCCGCCAGCGGCGCGCACACCAGCACGGGGGGCCTTCGTCCTGACGCGGCAACCCGGTCGCACGCGAAACGCAACAGACGGCAAAATGGCCGTTCCAGCACGATCTGCTCGTCCACAGCCACGACGCGACCGTTCGCGTCGCACGTGGTAATGCTGAAGGCGGGCTTCCCGTAAGTCTTGCCTAGCCGGTAGAGCCACTCATAGCCCGCAGCAAAGCAGGGCGCACCCGGCACATGGGCAAACGGGCTGCCTGGGTCGGTGAAAGCGTTCGTGGCCTGCGCTGCCCATGCCGTCCACGGTTCGAGCAATGCACGCTGATACTCCATGAAACGGTACAGCATATGGGCGTCGGGAAGAATGCGCTGGAAGGACTTTCAATATATGCCGCACCGGCGCCGGCACAAGGCCGAACGACGCGCCCCCTAGCCCCAGCGGTCATCCTTGACCTGTACCTTGCCGCCCACGACCCGGATTGGGAAGATCGCCACCGGGTCATAAGCCGGCGGGGACAGCGCCGCCCCCGTGATGAGGGAGAAATGCGCGCCGTGGCGCGGACAGACGATTTCCTCGCCTTCGATGTCGCCGCCGCACAAAGGCTCCGCCTCATGGGAACACATGTCCTCGATGGCGTAATAGCTGCCGCCCACATTGAATACCGCGACCTGCACCCCGTCGACGTCAACGGTGCGGCACGTCCCGGGCGTGAATTCGTCGGCTCGCGCGACATCGATCCATTCGCTCATCTCAGAGCAGCCCCAGTTCCAGCCGCGCCGCCTCGCTCATCCGCTCTCGCGACCAGGGCGGATCCCATACCAGTTCAACCTCGACTTCGTCCACGCCGCCAACTTCCATGACGGCGCTCTCGACCACGCCGGGGAAGGTCTGCGCCACCGGGCAGCCCGGCGCGGTCAGCGTCATGCGGATGTCCACCTTGCCGGCGACTTCGTCCACGGACAGGGCATAGACCAGGCCCAGGTCGTAGATATTGACCGGGATCTCGGGGTCATAGACGGTGCGCAGCGCCTCTATCACCCGTCCCTCCATCGTGCCGGGGCCAGGCTCGAGCCTGTCTTCGTGTGCCTCTGCCTTGCGCAGCCAATCGATCATGCTCATCGCGTCACTCCGTTGAGACCGGCTGGGCGCTACCGCGCAAGGCGGCTTGCAGGGTATGCCAGGCCAGAGTCGCGCACTTCACGCGGGTCGGAAACTCCCGTACGCCGCCCAGTACCGCCAGCTTGCCCAGCGGCGCGCCGGCCTGCGCCGGGCCGGATCCGGTCACAAGCGCGTGGAAGCCGGAGAACAACGCCTGCGCCTGCGCCTCGGTCTTGCCCTTGAGCGCCTCGGTCATCAGTGACGCCGAGGCGGTGGAGATGGCGCAGCCGGAGCCCTCGAAGCTCGCATCCTCGATCATGCCGTCGCTCACCTTCAGGTATAGCGTGAGCCGGTCGCCGCACAGGGGGTTGAACCCCTCGGCGCTGCGGTTCGCGCCCGCCAGCCGCCTGCAATTGCGGGGCGAGCGGCTGTGGTCGACCACGACTTCCCGGTAAAGATCGAGCAAATCGGACATCAGGCAAATACCTCCTGTGCCTTGCGCACGGCACGGAACAGCGCATCCACTTCCTCGCGCGTGTTGTAAAGCGCAAAGGACGCACGCACCGTGGCGGGCACGCCGAACCGCTCCATCACGGGCATGGCGCAATGGTGGCCCGCACGGACCGCCACGCCTTCCAGGTCGAGGATGGTGCCGGCATCGTGGGGATGCACGCCATCCAGGACGAACGAGAGAATGCTGGCCTTGTCCGCGGCCGTGCCGATGATGCGCAGGCCGGCAATCTGCGCTGCCTGCCCGGTGGCGTAGGCGAGCAGCGCGTGCTCGTGGGCCGCGATGGCTTCCGGACCCACCGCGCTCACATAGCCGATCGCGGCGCCCAGGCCGATCACGCCGGCGATATTGGGCGTGCCGGCCTCGAACTTGAAGGGCAACTCGTTGTAAGTGGTCTTGCGGAAAGTGACCTCGCGAATCATGTCGCCCCCGCCCTGGTAAGGCGGCATGGCATCGAGTAGCGCGGCCTTGCCATAGAGCACGCCAACCCCGGTGGGGCCGTAGAGTTTGTGCGCCGAGAATGCGTAGAAATCGCAATCCAGCGCCTGCACGTCGACCTTGAAGTGCGGCACGGCCTGGGCCCCATCGACCAGCACTGGAATGCCCCTGGCGTGCGCCAGCTCGATGAGGTACCGCAACGGGTTGACCGTGCCAAGGGCATTGGACAGATGGGTCACGGCAACCAGCCTGGTGCGTGGGCCAAGCTGGCGCTCGAATGCCTCCAGCAGCAGTTCGCCCGCGTCGTTGATCGGCGCCACCTGCAGGATGGCACCCGTGCGCTCGCACGCCAGTTGCCACGGCACGATATTCGAATGGTGCTCCATCGCTGTGATCAGGATCTCGTCGCCGGGCCGCAGGCGCTGTCCGTAACTCGCCGCCACCAGGTTGATCGCCTCCGTGGCTCCGCGCACGAACACGATCTCCTCGCGCCGGGCCGCGTTGATCAAGCCTTGCACGGCGTCGCGCGCGGCCTCGTAGGCATCGGTCGCGAGTTGGCTCAGGGTATGCACGCCGCGGTGGATGTTGGCATTGAGCGCAGCGTAGTAATGTGCCTCGCAGTCGATCACGCTCTGCGGCTTCTGGCTGGTGGCGGCGTTGTCCAGATAGACCAGCGGCTTGCCGTTGACGGTCTGCCGCAGGATGGGGAAATCCCGGCGCAGCCGCATCACGTCCAGGCCATCGGCCGGTACCGCGCGCTGCAGGGCCCTGAGTTCATGCGCGGCTGTGTTCATGTCAGCACCTTCACCGGCTCGGGCAAGTGGCCGCGCAACAGCGTTTCCAGCCGCGCGCGCAAAGAGATCAGGCCCAGCCGGCTGACCATTTCTTCGGCGAAGGCGAAGGTCAGCAGGGCCCGGGCCGAAGCGTCGTCCACCCCACGCGAGCGCAGGTAGTAGATCTGGTCGGGATCGAGCTGGCCTACGGTGGCGCCGTGGCTGCACTTGACGTCGTCGGCGTAGATCTCCAGCTGTGGCTTGGTGTCGACCTCGGCATTCCCGGACAAGAGCAGGTTGCGGTTGGATTGGTGCGCATCGGTATGCTGGGCATCGGGATGCACTACCACCTTGCCGTTGAACACGGCGCGCGAGGCGTCGGCCAGCACGCCTTTATAGAACTCCCGGCTCTTGCCGTCCGGCCTGGCGTGGTCGATGCGGGTGTGGTGGTCGAGATGCTGCCGGCCGCTGCTCATGTATAGCCCGTCGAGCGAGCACTCGGCGCGCTCGCCATTCAGCGCGACCTGGATGTCTGCCCGCGCCAGGCCGCCGCCCAGGGCGAATGCACTGGAGGTGACGCGGCTGCCGTGCCCCTGATCCATATTCACGGCGGCGATGTGAAACGCTTTCAGGCTCTCTTGTTGCACCTTGTGATGTTCGACCTGCGCGCCACGCGCGGCGACCACGTCGGTGACGCAATTGGTGAGATAACCGAGGCCGTCCACGCCCACGTGGTGCTCCACAATGCAAACATGGCTGCCTTCGTCCGCCATCACGAGATTGCGCGTATGGGTGGCCAGTTCGGACTCCGTGGTGACGAACAGCAGGTGGATCGGCTTGTTGGGAGCAGTGCCGGCGGCCAGGCGGATATAGGCGCCATCGGCCATGAGCGCCGTGTTCAATGCGGCGAAGCCGGACGGGTAGTCGCTCACGCGGCGGCGAAGCAGCGCTTCCACGGGTTCCGGTGTGCGCTCCAGCATGGCGGCGAGGCTGAGGAGTTCAACCCCTGCCGGCAGCATACCGATGCGCGACCATTGCGGCTGGTGGCGGCCGTTGACGAATACCATCAGGTGCGCGCCGGGCAAGGCGAGCGACTCGATCCGCGCAGCCAGGGCGGCGTCCGGTTTGCCGTCGGACTGCGTCGGCCGCACGGTAAAGCGGCTTCTCTCGATCCCGGCCACGCTGGTGTACTTCCAGTCCTCATGGCGCAGCGTCGGAAACCCGGCTTGCGCGAAATACTCGCGCGCCTGTTGGCGCTCGCGCGCGAGCCAGGGCAGTCGCCGGCCAGGCAATGCAGCCTCGACGCGGTCGAACTCGGCAAGATAGTGTTCCACGCCGGTTGCGCTCATGCTGAAGCCTCCGTGCCGGTGAAAGCCGGCGCCTCCATCCCGACATAGCCATGGCGCTCCAGTTCGAGCGCCAGCTCGGGTCCGCCGGACCTGGCAATGCGCCCCTGCGCCAGCACGTGGACGCGATCCGGCACGATGTAATCAAGCAGCCGCTGGTAATGGGTAACCAGCACGATGGCGCGTTGCGGGCCGCGCATGGCGCCGATGCCGCTGGCGACGATCTTGAGCGCGTCGATGTCGAGGCCGGAGTCGGTTTCGTCGAGAATGGCGAGCCGGGGCTCCAGCACCGCCATTTGCAGGATCTCGTTGCGCTTCTTTTCGCCGCCGGAAAAGCCCTCGTTCACGGAGCGGTAAAGCAGGCTTGGGTCCATCTCCATGAGCCTGAGTTTGTCCTTGACCAGCGCGAGAAAGTCGATGGCATCCAGCTCCGGCTCGCCGCGATGCTTGCGGATCGCGTTGAGCCCCGCCTTGAGCAGATAGATGTTCGAGACGCCGGGAATTTCCACCGGATACTGGAAGGCCAGGAAAACGCCCGCGCGCGCCCGCTCTTCGGGCGGCATGCCAAGCAGGTTCGCGCCGTCGAAGAGGACTTCGCCTGCGGTCACGACGTAGCGGTCCCGTCCGGCCAGCACATGGGCAAGGGTGCTCTTGCCGGAGCCGTTGGGGCCCATGATGGCGTGCACTTCGCCGGCTTTCACGGTAAGGCCGATGCCGCGCAGGATGGGCTTGTCGTCGACTGAGACATGCAGGTTGCGGATTTCAAGCATGGCTGGCCTCTTGCTCCAATGTGGTTCCGATGTGGTTCCAATGTGGCTCCGAGGCGCCGCGTCCCGCGCGCTCCCCTAGCCGATGCTTCCCTCCAGGCTGACGCCCAGCAGCTTCTGCGCTTCCACCGCGAATTCCATGGGCAGTTCCTTGAACACTGCCTTGCAAAACCCGTTCACGATCATCGATACCGCGTCTTCGGGGCCGATGCCGCGGCTTTGGCAATAGAACAGCTGGTCCTCGCCGATGCGCGAGGTGGAGGCCTCGTGTTCGACGCGGGCGGTGGCATTCTTCACCTCGATGTAGGGAAAGGTGTGGGCCGCGCATTGGTCGCCCAGCAACAGCGAGTCGCACTGCGAGTAGTTGCGCGCGCCATCGGCGCTCTTTGCCACCTTCACCAGTCCGCGGTACGCATTCTGGCCGTGGCCGGCGGAAATGCCCTTGGAGAGAATCGTGCTCCGGGTATTCCTGCCGAGGTGGACCATCTTGGTGCCGGTGTCGGCCTGCTGGTAGTGGTTGGTCAGCGCCACGGAATGGAACTCCCCAACCGAGTCGTCGCCCTGCAGAATCACGCTTGGATACTTCCAGGTAATGGCCGAGCCGGTCTCGACCTGGGTCCACGAGATCTTCGAGCGGGCGCCGCGGCAGTCGCCGCGCTTGGTCACGAAGTTATAGATGCCGCCCTTGCCCTCCTTGTCCCCCGGATACCAGTTCTGCACCGTCGCGTACCGGATCTGCGCACCTTCCAGCGCGATCAGTTCCACCACGGCGGCATGCAGCTGGTTTTCATCGCGCATCGGCGCGGTGCAGCCTTCCAGATAGCTGACATAAGCGCCCTCGCCGGCAATGATCAGGGTGCGCTCGAATTGTCCAGTCTTCTGGGCGTTGATGCGAAAGTAAGTGGACAACTCCATCGGGCAGCGTACTCCGGGGGGGATATAGCAGAACGACCCGTCGCTGAACACAGCCGAGTTGAGCGTGGCGAAGTAGTTGTCGGTGTATGGCACGACCGTACCCAGGTACTGCTGCACCAACTCTGGATGCTCCCGCACCGCCTCCGAGAACGAACAGAAAACGATGCCGAGCTCGCCCAGTTTCGCCTTGAAGGTGGTCGCTACCGAGACGCTGTCGAATACCGCGTCCACGGCGACGCCCGCGAGCAACGCGCGTTCCCGCAGGGGCACGCCCAGCTTCTCGTAGGTGCGCAGCAACTCCGGATCGACCTCGTCCAGCGTCTTGGGCCCGGCCTTCTGGGAGCGCGGCGCCGAATAGTAGGCGATAGCCTGGTAGTCGATGGGCGGGTGCCTGACTGTCGCCCAGTGCGGCTCGGACACCGTCAGCCAGTGACGATAGGCCTTGAGGCGCCAGTCAAGCATGAATTCCGGCTCGTCCTTCATGGCCGAGATCATGCGGATCACGCCCTCGTTCAGCCCGCACGGCACCGTGTCCGTTGCCACGGACGTGTAGAAGCCGTGCTGATAGCCTTGGCTGATCAGTTCGTCGAGCTTGTACCCCGGGGTTGCCATATTCTGCCTTCGGTTGCCATGCGTCACTCGAATGTCACTCGAATGTCACTCCAATGCCGGCTTGCGGCCTGCCGCCCTCCAGGCGTGCAGCATGCCGGTATCCACCGGATGCAACGCCGGTTGGGTCATGTCCGCCAGCGTTACGCCATCCAGGGCATGAAAGATTGCCAGGCTGATTTGCTGCCAGTTTGCCCGGACGGAACAGGTTCCTTCCCGGGCACACAAGCCGGCCGCGATACTGCATTCGGTCATGCCGGCGGGGCCTTCCATGGCGTCGATCACCTGCGCGATCGAGATTTCCTGCGGCGGCCGCGCCAGCAGGTAACCGCCCCTGGCGCCGCGCAACGAATGCAGCAGGTGTTGCCGCGCGAGCATCTTCAGGATTTTGCTCGTCGTTGGCATCGACACACCGATCTCGGCCGCAACCTCGGCGGCACTGCAGATCCGGCCCGGATCCCGCGCCATGTGGGTCATGATTACCGTGCCGTAGTCGGTCAGTTTGCTTAGCCTGAGCATCGTCCCCACCCGTCCCCACCAGTGCGCGCCATCTGGAACCAGTTTAGTACTCTTTGTTCCGATGCGCGGCGCACCGCGGTAAAGCGGCGGCATTTCCCGTCTCAATGGAGCGCGCGAGTCACGCAGGCCTGGCAGGCCTCAACTCTTCCTGGCCGTCTTCGCCACAAATGGCGTTGGCACGTGCTGGACCGTTTCGCTGCCGCACTTGGGGCAAGGCGGATGGGCCGTTGCATGTTCAGCGAGATGTTCGGCGTGGTCGAAGACCTGACCGCACTTCTCGCAACGGTACGAATAGGTGGGCATGACACTCCTCCATCCTGCATGGTGCAGGGACTCGCTGTATCTGGTGTGCCGGTCACTTCCCGCAGACCGGCATTTCAATTCTAGGACACCGTCGCGTCCGACACGGCCAGTTGTATTGCATGGCCAGTACCGCATCAGGCACCTATCCTTCGCATTGCCCTCCTTCGCGCTTTGCGTGCTTATTATGGAAACATGCGCACGCTTGCATGAGGCAAGACTACCGTCCTCAGCATCCTCACCATCGCCGCTCAGGAGTTGACCATGAAAAGGCCGCACAAGGTGGATCCTGGCAAGACGCAGCGAACCGGACCGCCGGATCGGCCAGGCACGGGACGCGCCATTCCCAGCATCCTCGATGCCAGCAAACAGGTGTACCTATGGGCGGACATCGACGAGACCGTCGACGTATTCACCGAACAGACGGCGGAACCGACCGATTTCCGCCATGGCCATTACCCGGACGACGATGACGCGCCGGACGAAGTCACGAACGAGATCACCCGCGCGGCCGAGAGCATTCCCGCCGACACGCCCTCGGACCGGGCAGACCGGAGCGCGGAACGGGAAGAGCACCCCCCTATGCCACCCAGCATCGATGACGTGCTGGACAAGGACCTGCTTCCCGATCCGGCCGACGATGTGCCGCGTGCGGGGAAGCCGCGCAAGCGATAGTGCCCTGGATCCGGAGTGCGTGGAGGAAACAGGCATGCCGGGTGAGCGTGGAACGCTTCCCCGCCAGCCCGACAGGCCAGACAAGGATGCACCATGAGCAATCGTCGGTACGTGGTCACAATCGACCAACCCAAGGACATCTCCGACGAGCAGATGGCCGAGTACATCAAGCTGGCCATCGGCGCGTGGGGCGCAGGATTGCCACCGCCGCCCCAGGACAGCCCGTTCTTCGATCTGGACGTGATTTCGGTCACGGGCCCGGGCAAGCCGCACAAGCACGCCGAGAGCCACTGACACCGGCCGCGTCCCCCTGGATGTTTCCGTATGCGCTTCGAAGCATTTTCCTTTGGATCCCTCCGTATTGACGGAGAGACCTACCAGCATGACGTCATCATCGATCAGGGGAAGGTCCGCAAACGCAAGAAAAGGCCATCCAAACCTTTCCGCGAAGCCTTCGGGCACACGCCGCTGTCGATCATGGAAGACATACCCTGGAATTGCAGCCGTCTGGTGATCGGCACCGGTAGCGGTGCGTTGCCGGTCATGGATGACGTGAAGCGAGAGGCGAAACGCCGCCATGTCGAGCTGGTCATCCTGCCCACCGCCGAAGCCATCGCAAAGCTGGAGGAGCATCCCCGCGGCGCCAATGCGATCCTGCACCTCACCTGCTAGTGGCCTGGAAAAGGAGACACCAGCATGGCCAGCCAACCCGTCACCGTGATCACCGGCGCGAGCCGCGGACTCGGCCGCGCAGCCGCATATCGCCTTGCCACCGCCGAAGGCCACCTGGTCGTCGCCACGGCACGCGAGCCGGCGGACCTCGCAGCGTTGCAGGTCCAGCTCAAGCTAACCGGCTCTTCGCTCGCATGCCACCCGCTCGACGTCACGGACGACCATGCGGTGGCCGCCCTTGCCAAGTGGCTGGCCGAACGCTTCGGTCGCGTGGACGCGCTGATCAATAACGCCGGCGTCTCGCTCGATCACTACGGCACCAGCCTGCTCGAACTGCCGCTCGATACCTTGCGCAGCACCCTGGAAACCAATCTCTTCGGCGTGCTGCGGGTTACTCAGGCATTGGCGCCCCTGCTGCGCGCCAGCGGCTCCGGCCGGGTGGTCAACCTCGCATCCGGCATGGGGCAGCTCGCGGACATGGGCGCCGGTGCGCCGGCCTACCGCATTTCAAAGACGGCGCTGAATGCCGCCACCCGCATCCTGTCCGCCGAACTGGCCGGCAGCGGCGTCAAGGTCAACTCGGTGTGCCCTGGCTGGTGCCGCACCGACCTGGGTGGGCCCGATGCGCCGCGCTCGCCCGAGCAAGGCATCGACACCGTCGTCTGGCTGGCGACGCTGCCTGAGGCGGGACCCAGCGGCGGCTTCTTCCGCGATCGCCAGCCGATTCCCTGGTAGAGCAGGTCCGCGCCCTGCATCGGTTCGGACAAGACCCGCACGTTCACGGGTCGCGCCTGTCAACCGCCACGCACCCGGTGCGGCCACGGCCGGACCGGGCCAGGCTGGCAAGTGCCCATCCTTGCACTATGCTGGTCTTGTGGGGAGGTGATATGAAACACGCACCCGAACGGCAACCCCAGGGCAGCACCCAACCGCGGACCTGGCCAGCGCGCCTGCGGCGCACAGGCGTCATCTCCGCGCTGCGGTCGAGCCGTATTGCCGCGCTCGCGCTAGCCGGCGTGGGCTTCGCGCTGACGGTCCCGGCGCCAGCCAAGGTGGAGGGTGACACCATCATCCTCGGCGCGGCAGTCTCCCTGACCGGCAAATACTCCACCAACGGCAAAAACACCCAGGACGGCTACGCGCTCGCTGTCAAGCGGGTCAACGAGCTTGGCGGCGTCAAGGTGGGCGGCAAGGCCTACCAGTTGAAAATCCTTTACTACGACGACGAATCGACCTCCGCTCGCGGCGCGCAGCTGGCCGAGCGGCTGATCAGCCAGGACGGCGTCAAGTTCGTGCTCGGGCCGTACAGCTCTGGCCTCACCAAGGCGATCGCGCCGGTCACCGAGAAATATCGTATGCCGATGGTCGAGGGCAACGGCGCCGACCGCAACCTGTTCACCCAGGGCTATCGCTACCTGTTCGCCGTGCTCAATACCTCGGACTACTATCTGCGCTCGGCAATCAACCTCGCCGCCGAAGAGACACAACGCGCAGGCAGGTCGCCAAAAAGCCTCAAGCTGGCGATCGCCGTCGAGAACGACGATTTCTCGAAGGATGTGCGCGACGGCGTGGTCGAGGACGCCAGGCGTTTGGGCATGCAGGTAGTGGTCGATGACAAGCTGCCGCCGGAACTGAACGACATGTCGGCAACGCTGGCCAAGGTCAAGGCGTTCAAGCCTGACATCCTGGTGGTCTCCGGCCACGAAAAAGGCGCCACGCTGGCGGTGCGGCAGATCGCCGAAATGCAGGTGTATGTGCCCATGCTGGCCCTGACCCATTGCGACTCCGCGCAGATCATCGAAAAGTTCGGCAAGGCGGCGGAATTCGCGGTCTGCGGCTCGCAATGGGACCGCTCGCTCACGTACACCGACCGCTGGTTCGGCTCTGCCGGGCAGTACGCCCGCATGTTCGAGCAGGAATTCCGTTATGAGGCGCCCTATCAGGCGGCCGAGTCCAGCGCTGCCGTGCTGGCCTTCGTGGACGCCTTCGAACGCGCGGGCTCGTTCGAACCCGACAAGATCCGCGATGCACTCGCCGCTACCAACCTGATGACCTTCTATGGTCCGCTCAAGTTCGACCAGACCGGCAAGAACATCGCCAAGTCCATGGTGCTGTACCAGGTCCAGGACGGCCAGTTCAAGGTGGTCGCGCCGAGCGGCTGGGCATCGTCCCGGATCATCTTCCCGGCTCCTGCCTGGGCCAAACGCAAGTAAGCAAGTCGATAAGTGACGCATGCCGCCTCCGCGGCAACCGCTGACATGACCGATCTGGCGGTCCTCTTCCAAACCCCCGAACTCAACCTGCAGCTCGTGGTGGATGGCCTGCTGGCCGGGGCGATCTTCGCGCTGGTGGCCTACGGCATGGCGCTGGTGTGGGGCGTGATGAACATCATCAATATCGCCCAGGGGGAGCTGGTGATGCTGGGCGGCTATGTGGTGATCTACCTGGCCGGCAAGGGGTGCCCGCCGCTGCTCGCCGTGCCCGCCGCCGCGGCCGTGATGTTCGTGGTCGGATTGGGCCTCTATCGCCTTGTCATCTTCCGCATCGTCGAGCGCGACCTGTTTATCTCGGTGCTGGCCACGTTTGGCCTGAGCATCGTGATCCAGCAGCTCGCCAACGAGGCCTTCGGCGCCAATGTGCGCACGGTCGACGCCGGGCTTGGCAGCGCCCTGCTGGCAGGCGGGCTGGTGGCGGTATCGCGGGTCAAGCTCATCGCCTTTGCCGCCGCCCTCGTACTGGGCGGCATCCTGACGGTGTTCCTCAGGAAGTGCCGCCTCGGGCAAGCCATCCGCGCCACGGCGCAGAATGCGCGGGCAGCGCGCGTGCTCGGCATCGACACCGACCGCATCTACGCCGCCACCTTTGCCCTGAACGCGGCCATCTGCGGCGCCGCCGGCGGGCTGGTGGCAATGACCTGGATCGTGCACCCCTACCTCGGGCTGCCTTATACCGTGCGCGCCTTCATGATCGTCGTAGTGGCGGGCCTGGGCAGCATGCTGCCGGTCCTGTTAGCCGGCGGAGGCCTTGGCATCGCCGAGAACTACGCCGGCTTCGTGCTCGGCACCGAGTACCAGACCGCTTTCCTGTATGCGCTGCTGGTGGTGATCCTGGTCTCGCGAAACCTGGTCCTGCGCCGGCAGCGCAGATACCTCAAATGAGCCGGCCCGCCCTGCTCGCTGCCCTGGGCGGCCTCGGCCTGTGCGCGGCCGCGGCGCCGTGGCTCGTACCCGCCCTCACCACGCAGATGGCCTTCCTCTGGCTGATGGTGCTGTTCGCCCTGACCTGGGATGTGATGGGTGGGCAGATGGGATACAACTCTTTTGGCAACATCGTCTTCTTCGGCGTCGGCGCCTACGTCTGCGCGGTGGTGCAGCGCGATCTCGGCCTGGCCTATTTCCCCGGCCTGGCGGCGGGCGCCGGGTTGTCCGCGCTGGTGGCGGTGGCGCTCGCGCTGGCGCTGGGCCCGGCCTTGCTGGCGCTGCGCGGTCACTACTTCGCGATCGCGACGCTTGGCCTGGGCATCGCCTTCGCCGATGCCGCCGCCGGCTGGAACTTCATCGGCGCCGGTTCCGGCCTGGCGCTGCCGCTCTTCCCTGGCGAGGTCGGCAGCCGCCAGCGCTTCTTCTACTACGCCATGCTCGCACTCGCCGTGGCAACGCTGCTGGCGCTGCGCTGGCTCTATGCCCGCCCGTTCGGGCTGGCGCTCAATGCCATCCGCGACGACGAAGACAAGGCCGAAGCGCTCGGCCTGCGCACCACCCGCTACAAGATCCTCGCGTGGTGCGTCAGCGCCGTCTTTCTCGGCGTGGCGGGAGCGCTGACGGGCAACCTGGTGGGCTTCATCGATCCGCGGGAACTGGCCTTCGCCGGCGCCACCTTCGGCGTCTGGATGGTGGTGATGGCCATCCTCGGCGGCAAGGGAACGCTGTGGGGACCGGTGATCGGCGCCGCCGTGTTCCACCTCACCCAGGAGCTGTTCTGGACTTACCTGCTGCGATGGCAGCGCGTCGCCCTCGGTTTGCTGATTGTGGCGATCGTGGTGCTGTTTCCAACCGGCATCATGGGCTGGATCCGGCAACTCAGGGAGCGCCGCAATGCCGATCCGCCCGCCCCGGACGTGGCACAGGAGCGTACCGGCCATGGCTAGCCTGCTCGAAGTGCGCGGTGTCACCAAATCCTTCGGGGGCGTCATGGCCAACCACGACATCTCGCTGCAGGTGCCGCAGGGCAGCATCGTCGGGCTGATCGGCCCGAACGGGTCCGGCAAGACCACGCTGTTCAATGCGATCGCAGGCTATCATCGGATCGACCGTGGCTCGATCGTCTTCGGCGGCCGTGAAATCTCGCGCCTGCGCGTACCGCAAGTCGCCCGCCTGGGGCTTGTGCGCACCTTCCAGCAAACCCGCATCTTCGCCAGCATGAGCTGCATGCAGAACCTGCTGGTCAGCGTGCCCCGCGCGCGCCAAGGGCTTGCCGCCATGGTCTCGCCCCTGCCGCCGGCGGCGACCGCGCGCGCGGATAGCCTGCTGCGCTTGGTCGGTCTGCACCAGCAACCGCATATGCGCGCCGGCGAACTCTCCTTCGGGCAGCAGAAACTGCTCGAACTCGCCATGGCGCTGATGAACGAGCCCAAGCTGCTCCTGCTCGACGAACCGACCGCGGGCGTCAACCCGGTAATGATCCAGGACCTGGTGACCTTGCTCAAAGAGGCAAATGCGCAGACCGGCCTCACCCTGCTGGTGATCGAGCACAATATGCGGGTCGTCGTCGACCTGGCCGGCTACGTCTACTGCCTGGCGCATGGCGAGCTGCTCACCGAGGGCACGCCCGCGCAAATCATGGGCGAGCGCAAGGTGATCGACGCCTACCTGGGGGTCCATTGATGCAAGCGGGGCGCGCAACCATCCGCCAGGCCGCGATTCATGACGCTGGCGCCACCGCCCCGCAGGCGCCGCGCGAACGCCCCGGCACCGCGCTGCTCGACCGCTTGGCCGGCGCAGCGCCGATGGTCGCGGTGGACGACCTCGTTGCCGGCTACGGCGCGAAGGAGATCCTGCATGGCGTCAGCCTGCGCGCCGGGCGCGGCCAGTCGCTCTGCCTGATCGGCCCCAACGGGGCTGGCAAATCCACTGTGCTGCATGCGATCTACGGTTTCGCCAGCATCCGCTCCGGCACCATCCGCATCGACGGCAAGGATGTCACCCGCCTGCGTCCGGCGCACAAGCTCCAGCGCGCCGGCCTGGCCTATGTCCTGCAGGACAGCGCCATCTTTCCCGACATGACCGTCGAAGAGAACCTGCTGATGGGCGGCTACCTGATGCGGCACCCGCGTGAAGCCCGCGAGGCCGCCGAACGCATCTGCCGCAAGTACCCCGCGCTGGCGCAACGCCGCCGCCAGCGGGCCAGGGTGCTCTCGGGCGGCGAGCGCCGCCTGCTGGAAATCTCGCGTGCGCTGATGATGGACCCTGACGTGCTGCTGGTGGACGAACCGTCGATCGGACTGGAGCCGCGTTTCATCGACATGGTGTTCGAGATTCTCCGTGAGCTGCAGCACGCGCAGGGCAAGACCCTCATCCTGGTGGAACAGAATGCGCGCAAGGGGCTGGAATTTGCCGACATCGGCTACGTGCTGGTGGCCGGCCAGCTTGTCATGGCCGGGCCGGGCGCCGAATTACGCAGCGACCCGGAGGTCGGCCGGCTGTTCCTGGGGGGCTGAGCGGCGGCAGGTCCGCCTTCTGCCGATGCTCTGCGCGCCAATGAATCCGGTGAGAGCTTCATGCTTCACAGCGCTTGCGGTTGCTCGCGAAGACGCTCTCCGAACATGCGCTATGGCCCATCGACGCCAGCGGCGGCCGGCCCGCACCTGAAAGCGCGCCCGGGCGCCACGGCATTGGCGCTTGTGCTATCTTGGAAACGTCGAACGTTCAGTATAGGGAGGGCGCAGAATGTCAGTCATTGCACCGGACGAAAGAGCGGATTTCATTGCCGTCCTGCAGCGCCACAAGCTTGACGAGGCCGATTTCCTGCTTCAGGAAACCGACACGACCGACATCGTGGACGAGGTCTATCCGCTGCAGGGCCAGATCAACGTCGTGCGCAAGTCGACTCTCAAGGAGAGGGAATACCGGATCGGACATGGCACGGCATGGACCGTCGAATTCGAGAAAGACCTGGCGCGGGGCAAGTTCGGGTGAGCCGGACCTGAATCCGCAGCCGATCGCACCATCAAGCCGCCGGTCTTGCGCGTGCCCGGACGACGCTGAACATCGACGCGCCATCGGAACGGGTGCATGCTTTCGAAGCATGCATCCCCAGAAGCGGAGCAGGCGATGACCTCAAACGGATTCGCATCGTTCAAGGCACATTTGGTTATGTTGTTGCGCGACCTGCCGGTGGGAACCACGGCGGACCTGACGGACGTGGCCGTTGCGTATTGGGACGGCAAGCGTATCGTCGGCACCTACCTGCGCGATGGCGGCCGACTGGACGAGGAGTTTGAGTTCGATGAGAACGCGTGGGAAAACTGGCACGACGAGTTTGTTGGCTGGCTGGCCACGCCGACTTTCACGGAACGCGAAGAGCTAAGGACTTGCCTGCTGGACGCTGCCCCGGACACTGGCAGACCCGATCCCGATCCCGCGGGACGGGACACCGGAGACACCCTGCAAAGCTGGCTTCAGGTAGCGTATCGCCAGCAACATCATTAGAAGGCCCGCGCCCAACCGCCCCGCGCGCTCGCCGGGAGGGCGGGCTCGTTTCTTGCCGCCTCATTTACAATGCGCGAAGTTTTTTTCGCCTGCTAAATCAGGCTCGGCATCTAACAAGCGAGGTCTCATGATCATCAAACCGCGCGTGCGTGGCTTTATCTGCGTTACGACCCATCCTGCAGGCTGCGAGGCCAACGTCAGGGAACAGATCGACTACGTCACGGGAAAGGGCCCCATCGCCGGAGGGCCCAGGAAAGTACTGGTGATCGGCGCGTCGACCGGATACGGGCTTGCGGCCCGCATCACCGCCGCATTCGGTTCCGGCGCCGATACGCTAGGTGTCTTCTTTGAACGTCCCGGCACCGACAGCAAGCCCGGCACCTCCGGCTGGTACAACACGGCCACCTTCCAACGGCTTGCCGCGGCCAAGGGCTTGTACGCCAAGGGCATCAATGGCGATGCGTTCTCCGACGAGATCAAGCAGAAGACGATCGATACCATCAAGCGGGATCTCGGCCAGGTCGACCTGGTGGTGTACAGCCTCGCGTCGCCCCGACGGACGCACCCGAAGACCGGCGAAGTATTCAACTCGACGCTGAAGCCGGTGGGCAAGGCAGTCAGCCTGCGCGGCATCGATACCGACAAGGAAGTGGTCAGGGAGACCATGCTGGAACCGGCGACGCAAAGCGAGATCGACGACACCGTGGCGGTGATGGGCGGCGAAGACTGGCAAATGTGGATTGACGCGCTGAGCGCCGCGAACGTGCTGGCCGACGGCGCGAAGACGACCGCCTTCACCTACCTGGGCGAACAGATCACGCACGACATCTACTGGAACGGCTCCATCGGCGCCGCCAAGAAGGACCTTGACCAGAAGGTCCTTGGCCTGCGCGACAGGCTGGCCGCCAAGGGTGGCGACGCGCGCGTCTCGGTGCTCAAAGCCGTGGTCACGCAGGCAAGCTCCGCCATCCCCATGATGCCGCTGTACCTGTCGCTGCTGTTCAAGGTCATGAAGGAGCAAGGCACGCACGAGGGCTGCATCGAGCAGGTCTATGGGCTCTACAAGGACAGCCTGTACGGCGATGCGCCTTGCCTGGACCAGGAAGGCCGCCTGCGCGCGGACTACAAGGAACTCGACCCGCAAGTGCAGTCCCGCGTGCAGCAGCTCTGGCCGCAGGTCACCAGCGACAACATCTACGAACTCACCGACTTTGCCGGCTACAAGAAGGAATTCCTGCGCCTCTTCGGCTTCGAGATCGATGGCGTGGACTATGAGGCCGACGTGAATCCCGACGTGCAGATTCCCGGCCTGGTCTAGAGTCTGAAGTCTGGAGTCTGGGGCCTGCAGACTGTGACCAGGTCTGCTTTACCAGCGCGCTGTGCATGTCGAACAGCGGCCCGGCGGCATGCAGGCCCGTTTCATGCATGCGTTGCCACGACTGTGCGAGTTTTCCGCGTCGGGCCCCACGTCGGAGCGTGCCGCCGCGCCGGCTTGCTGCATCAGTTCTCCGAGGTGTGCAGCGAGCGCGCTGAAGCGCGGTTTCGTGGCTTTTTTCACATGCACAACCGAAGAGCGGAAGCAGCACAAGGCGGGTGCAGGATGCCCGCTAAACGGGCGCAAATCAGGCGCAAACCATGGGCGAATCAGATGCAATTCGCGCCTGGGAAACCGGAAAGAAAAATGGAGAAAGATAGTCGACACAATACAGACGCAAATCAAACGTAGAACGGAGGGGATCGCGATGTCAGCGCACCGGGCAGGTTCGGATGTGGAAAACACCTGAACCAATTCGCGTGAGCGCTATCTACTTCCGTAGCGGTTGCGCCCCTGCTGAGCCGCGTGACCAGGATTTCCAACCCAGGAGATGTTGATGCTGAGTCCGCATGAATTTGCCACCTTGCTACTGGTCCACGACACCCAGGATCGGCTGGAGCTTGATCCCGTGGATCTGGAAGCGTTGCTGGAGCGCGGCCTCGTGTCGCTGGAGGAATGCGGAGCCGGTCACTGGTGCCCGCATATCACGCCGCATGGCTTCGCCTTGCTCAAGGCGGTCGGCTGGCAGGGAGACGTGGTCGGGGCACGGCATGGCAAGGCGCGCGGGCAGCAAGCATCCGCGCAGCAACCGCAGTAACAGGCAAGGTGGCCTCGCCGCCTCGTTCGCCTTGCCGGTCTCGTTATGTCCCGTTAGTTTCCATTCATTTCCGTTCAATGAAAGTCGCGGCTGGACACCATCAAACGGCCCAGTAGCGGGCTCAGGTCCACCAGTTCCTGCGCCACCAGGTGCCTCACCTCGCCCTGCCGCTGCCACATGCCGATCACGCCCAGCAGCGTGGCACCCAGCACTTCCCTGCGCTGGCGCTCGATCAGGTCCGGCCAGAGAATCACATTGACGGCGCCCGTCTCGTCCTCGATCGACGTGAAGATCGTGCCGCTGGCGGTAGCCGGCCGCTGGCGCACCGTGACAATGCCGCAGGCCCGCACGCGCCGGCCACTGCCGCAATGGGCCAGTTCCTGCGCGGTGGCGTATTTCATGGCCGCCAGCCGCGGCCGCAGCAGCGCAAGCGGATGCGACTTGAGCGACAGGCCCATGCTGGCGTAGTCGGCGGCCACGTCCTCGCCCAGGCGCGGCGCCGGCAGCGACAGCTCGCTCTCGGCCGGCGGCGCCTCGTAGAGCAGGTCATGGTGCGCCGCCTGCAGCGCCGCCGCGCGGGCCTGCCAGCGCGCCTGGCGGCGATGCCCGGCGAGGCTGGCCAGCGCATCGGCGGCGGCCAGCGCGTCAATGTCGTGGCGATCCAGCCGCGCCCGCAGCACCAGGTCTTCGACACTGGCAAAAGGCTGCCCGGCACGTGCCTGCTCGATGCGTCCGGCGGCAGCCTCGCGCATGCCGCTTACGCGGTTCAGGCCTAGCCGCACCACCGGCTGCGCACGCTCGCGCCCGCGCGCCGCCGGCCCGCCTGGCTCATGCTCCAGCGTGCTTTCCCAACAACTCACCGTGACATCCACCGGCTCGGTACGCACGTGGTGGCGCCCGGCATCCTGCACCAGTTGCGAAGGGGAATAGAAGCCCATCGGCTGGCTGTTGAGCAAGGCACACAGGAAGGCCGCGGGATGGTGACACTTGATCCACGCGCTGACATAGACCAGCTTGGCGAAGCTCGCGGCATGGCTTTCCGGGAAGCCATATTCGCCGAAGCCTTCGATCTGCTTGCAGATGGCCAGCGCGAAGGCTTCCGGATACTTGTTGCGGGTCAGCGCCTTGACCAGCGCATCCTGATGCTGCTTCAGGTCGCCCTTGCGCCGCCAGGCCGCCATCGAGCGGCGCAGCTGGTCGGCCTGGCCGGGCGTGAAACCGGCGGCATCGATGGCCAGTTGCATCACCTGCTCCTGGAAGATCGGCACGCCCAGGGTCCGGCCCAGCACCTTCTTGATGACGTCGTTGTGATACGCCGGCGGCTTGCCGGTGCGCCGCGCCTGCTCGCGCCGCTTCAGGTAGGGATGCACCATGCCGCCCTGGATGGGTCCGGGCCGCACGATGGCGACCTCCACCACGAGGTCGTAGAAGGTGCGCGGCAGCAGCCGCGGCAGCATCGACTGCTGCGCGCGCGACTCCACCTGGAACACGCCGATGGTATCGGCGGCGCAGATCATGTCGTAGGTCGGCACATCCTTGCCGGGGATGTCCTCCATGCGGTACGGCGCGCCCGAACGGCTCGGGATCATCGCCAGCGCGCGGCGGATGGCCGAGAGCATGCCCAGCGCCAGCACGTCCACTTTCAGCAAGCCGAGCGATTCGAGGTCATCCTTGTCCCACTGGATCACGCTGCGATTTTCCATGGCCGCGTTCTCGATCGGCACCAGGCGCGACAGCTTGTGCCGCGCGATCACGAAGCCGCCCACATGCTGCGACAGATGCCGCGGGAAACCCCGCAACTGCGCGGTCAGGCTGGCCCACTGCCGCACTGCCGGCGATTCCGGGTCCAGCCCGTACTGGGCAATGCGGTCGAGGAAGGTCTTGCCGCCGTCCCACCAGGCCTGGCCCTTGACCACCTGCTCGATCACGCTGGCATCGATGCCCAGCGCGCGGCCCACGTCGCGCAGCGCGCTGCGCGAGCGGTAGGTGATCAGCGACGCCGCCAGCGCGGCGCGGTGGCGGCCATATTTCCCGTAGATGTACTGGATGACTTCCTCGCGCCGCTGGTGCTCGAAGTCGACATCGATATCGGGGGGCTCGTCGCGTTCGCGCGACAGGAAGCGGCCGAACAGCATGTTGGCATCGCCGGGATCGACCTCGGTGATGAACAGGCAATAGCAGACCAGCGAATTGGCCGCCGAGCCGCGCCCCTGGCACAGGATGCCGCGGCCGCGGGCAAAGCGCACGATATCGTGCACGGTCAGGAAGAAGGGTTCGTATTGCTTCTCCCGGATCAGTTCGAACTCCTCCTTCAACTGCTTGCGCCACGCGGGCTTGAGCCCGCCGGGAAAGCGCCGCAGCACGCCCTTCATGGTCTCGCGGCGCAGGTAGCTGAAGGGCGTCTCGCCCGGCGGCACCAGCTCTTCCGGATACTCGTAGCGCAGCGTCTCCAGCGAGAAATCGCACAGCGAAGCGATCCGCGCCGTCTGCGCCAGCGTCTCGCGCGGATACAGCCGGGACAGGCGCTGCCGCATGCGCAGGTGCTGCTCGGCATTGGGCGCCAGCGTCATGCCGCACTCGGCCAGCGGCTGGCCCACGCGGATGGCGCTCAGCACATCGGACAGCGGCTTGCGCGAGCGCACATGCATGGTCACCGCGCCGGCCGCCGCCAGCGGCACGCCCGTTTGCGCCGATGCGGCCTCCAGCCGCAAACGGTGCAAGGCATCGGCATGGCCCTGCAACTGTTCCAGCGCGATCCAGCCGCGCACGCCAAAGGTCTGCCGCATCCAGCTGGCCTGTTGCAGCAGCGCCTCGGGCTCGGGGCAATAGGACGGCAGCAGCAGCGCCAGGCAGTTGGGCATGCCGCGCAGGTGGGCCTGCTGCGGCTGCGGCGGCGCGGCCAGGTCGTCGGGGTGCAGCCGGTAGCTGCCCTTCTCCGAACGCGTGCGCCCAAGGGTGATCAGCTCGCTCAGGTTGCCGAAGCCTTCCCGGTCCTGGGCCAGCAGCACCAGCCGCAGCACCGGCTGGCCAGCGTGATCGGTCAGCGTGAAGCGGCTGCCGATCAGCAGGCGGAAGTCCTGCGCGGCGCGGGCCAGCGCCGCCAGCCGTTCATGACGGCGCTGGCGGGCCTGGGTGGCTTCGTCGGGGGCGGCTGCATGGCTCGTGGTATCCGGCGCGGCGAGAGGTTCGCCATCCTCGCCGTGCTCGCCCTCCTCCCTGTCGTCGTCGTCATCGTCATCATCGCCGCCATCCTCATCCAGCCCCGCGGCCAGCCGCGCCGCGCTGCGCGCCGCGGCATCGCGCAGACGCTCGCGCAGGTCCTTCAGCGCGTGGTGCGCGCGCGCCGTGCCCGCCACCGAGCATTCGTCGGTCAGCGCCAGCCCGCGATAGCCCAGCGCAAACGCACGCTCGATCAGCTCGACCGGATGCGACGCCCCGTCCAGGAACGTGAAATTGGAAATGCAGTGCAGCTCCACATAATCCGGCAATGCCGGCAATGCCGGCAGCAAGGCGGAAAGCACCGACGGCAAAGCGGAAAACGAGGGCATGGAGGGCTTGCTGGACATGACAAGGCGGCAAGGCTCAGGCGAACAAGCCGTGCAGGAACCAGCGGTACTCGCCGCTTTCCTCGCGGCCGGGGCGCTGGCGATAGACCCAGCAACGCAGGCCATCGGCCCGCTCGGCGATGAAGTAATCGCGCGTGGCCAGCGCGCCATCCCACCAGCCGCTCTCGATGCGCTCCGGCCGCGAGAGCAAGGTCAGCGGGCCGCCATGACAGGGCCGGTGGCGCTGCACGGTGAGCGACATCGGCTTGTCCAGCAGCCACAGCGGGCGCTCGGGCATGCCGCCTGCCGGGGCCGGCAGCGGCGCGCGCGCCGGCATTTCGTCGACGGGGCACCAGCGATTGGCGCGCTCGGGCCGGTGGTCGGGCAGCGGCTGCGGTTGCAGCACGTTTTCGCGGCCGAGCCGCGCCATCAGCGTATCGAGCAGGCGGCCCAGCTCGGCCGGCGTGCCGCCCGGCTCCGGAAACAGCGAATCGCTTTGCGGCAGGCAGGTTTCCATGGACTCCACCTCCAGCATCAGGCCCACCGCCGGCACGTTGAACTGCACCTTGTCCAGCCGCTCCTGCAGCAGCCTGGACAGATGGACCGGATCGCGGCTGGGCTGCGCCAGGCTGACCGTGACCGGCGTGGACGGGGTCTCGGTGCCGAGCCGGTAGCGCTCATGTTCGAGCCGCAGCACGAGCCGCGTCACGCCCGCCTGCTGCACCGCCAGCCAGCCGGCCAGCGCCAGCAGCAGGCGCTGCGCACCCGCCATCACGCCCTGGACGGATTCGGTGCGGCCCGGCAGCTCCATGCGCTGCGCGAACGCCGCCGGCGCGCTGAACCAGGTAAAGCGCACCGGCACCTCGCCATAGGCCTGGTCCAGCCGCGCCAGCAGATCCGGGCCCAGCCGGCGCCGCAGGCCCGCGCGCGGCAGGCCGCGCACCTCGCCCACGGTGCGGCAGCCGATGCCGTCGAGCCAGCCGTCGTCGGCCAGGCCTTGCAGCATGGCCACCGGCAGCCGGTCCAGCAACCGCGCCATGCGCGGCGCCCGCACCGCGCGCCGCGCCGGCCGCACCATGGCGCCACGGCGGTCCCGCCGCAACGGCTGCGCCGCCAGCCACGCCGCCCCGAAGGCCGTGGACCCGCAGCCAAGCTGCAGGAACACGCCCAGCCGGCGCACGCGCGCATACACCGCGCGGCACAACGCCAGATGGCCGCCGAACAGCCGCAGGCTAGCGCCGACATCGATCATCACGGTAGCCGTGCCGGGATCGGGATGGAGCGTCACATGCGGCGTGAAGTGCAGCAGCGCCAGCGCCAGCGCCGTCATCACCTGCGCCTCGGCCGCCGGCTCGCGCTCCATTTGGACCACCTGCGCCGACAAGGCCTGCACGCCGCCACGCCGCATCCCGGCCTGCACCCCCAGCGCCACCGCCGGCCCGTTGGCCAGCACCACCCGTTCGCGCTCCATCACCGCCACCGGCACGCGGTGGTGCAGCAGGCCGGCGCAAGCGGAGAGCGAGGCGGGCTCAGGCCAGTTCGGCTGCAGCGCGTCCAGCGACAGGCGCGGCAGATGCACCGCGATCCAGTACGACATGGGCTTGCTCTCCCGCAACGGCTTGGGAAACCGGGATATTCAAAGGGACCGGCATTGAAGGAACCTGTGGCGCCGCAGACGGTGTGGACCTGGCCGGCACCGCCATCATCTCGCCCAGCGGCAGCACCAGCGGCGCATCGCGCACCGGGCCGCGCCGCTTGTGGAAGGTGATCGACAAGGCATTGCCGGGCGCCGGCGACAGCAGCAGCCGCAACACCGCCGGCGACGACTCGCGCAGCATGCCGGCCGGGCGGCACGCCCAGACCACCGCGTCGCCCGCCTGCGCCAGCACCTGCAAGCGGCGCAGCGCCTCGGGACGCGCCGTGGGCAGCCACACCATCATCCCGCCAAAGGCCTGGCTGCGCAGCACCTGCTCCGCCGCCCACAGCACATCGGCCTGGGCCGCGGTCCGGCCCGCGCCGGCGGGCGGGCGCACCCAGAACACCTGCCGCGCCGGCAAACCCCATTCGGCCAGGCACATTGCATTGGGCAGATACGGCGGCCCCACCAGCGCCACCTGGCGCTGCGCCGCCGTCAGCGCCAGCAACGCCGGGCGCAGCAGGCGCAACTCGCCCACGCCAGGGTCGGCCAGCAGCAACTCCGTCAGCGCCCCCACCGGCCAGCCGCCGCCGGGCAGCTCGGCTGAAAGCGCCTCATGGCCGGTGGGCAAGGCCGGCACGCTGCCCGCCCGGCCCAGATGGCCAAGCTGCCCCGCCCGCCACAGGCCGGGATAGCGTTGTTCCAGTGCGTCCAGCGCACCCTGCCGGTCGGCGGGCGTTTGCGCCAAAGGCGCAACGCCCGACATGTCGGGCGAGGCTGGGGAGAGATGGGCGTTCATGTGATGCTTGCGACCCAGCTTAGGAGCCGGGTGGAAATTCCGATAACTGTATATTTATACAGTAGCACGGAAGAGCGCATGGGTGAAGCGGGGGGATTCTGGAAATGGAGAATGACAATAGCTAGTGCGGGGCAGTGTCGTGCACCAGATAACCGAACCCCGCCACGCCGAGCATGCCGCCTACCTGTCGCGCCGAGTTGAGGACGCCGGAGGCGATGCCCGCGCGGGAGCCATCCACGGCTGAAAGCGTGACATTGGTCATGGTCGGCACCATCAGCGCGATGCCGCTGGCGGCCAGCAGCATCGGCGGGGCGAGCAGCCAGTAGGGGCCGTCGATGCGTACCGGCAACAGCATCAGGTAGCCCAGGGCGGCCAGGAGCAATCCCGGCGCCATCAAGTACCTCGCGCCCATCCGCGTGATCAGGCGGCCGGCAAGCACGTTGACTGCCATCCGCACCACCGTCATCGGGAGGAACGCCAGCCCGGTCTGCTGTGGCGATAGTCCCTGCTGAAGCTGGAAGAACAGGCTGAAGACAAAGATCTGGCCATAGTAGGCAAAATTCACGATCACACCGGCGAGCGACTCCACCCTAAACGCGGGGATGCGCAATAGCGCCAGCGGCAGCATCGGCGCAGCACTGCGTGATTCGATGCGGATGAAGGCGGCCGCCGACGCCAAGGCCAGCCACAGCCGGATGTCGGTCTTCGAGCAAGCCACAATGGTTCCAGTTTTCTTATTTCAGAGCCCTTTGCAGCGTACTCTGCTGCATACAGCAAAGTGCCGTGTGATCTGGTAATCCCACTCCATGCGTTGCCCGCATGGCCTTGCCGGGCGTGCCCCAAACGAAAGCAAAGAGCCGACGCGCCCAAGCTCCCCAGCTTCATGTGCCTAGTCACGATGCCGTCCGCGCTCCGGCGTGACCCTACCCGTGTAGATCGTACGCTGGAGCCAGTGCACCGACTCACCGCGATTGAGCAGCGTATGCAGTTCTTTGCGAAATTCCACGTTGCTGAAATAGTCGCACAGGAACAGTCTGCGCAACAGCTTGCCAAGTTGTTCTGCCGCCCGATAGATCGGATCCCCTTGCGCTGCGCTGCCGAATCGCTGCAACGCGACGACGGCACAAGCCGAGCGGCAACGTCATCCATCTCACAAAGCGGCAACGTGCGCATCCAAGCTGGGCAGCCTATGCGCGTTTCCTCGGCACAAGTCACGCGGCAGCCTGGAGGCAAGTGCGAGGTCAGGCTGACGTTGCATGAGGACCGTATGCTGGTGGGGCACTATTCCTTGGCTTGCAGCACGAAGAAGCAGGATTACTTCAATCTTCAATCGCGCACAGCTTCTGGTTGCGCCGACCTAAAGTTCTCGATATATTTTATGGGACCCCGACTCCACCGACTAGGTACGCGCCCATGACCGTCTACGTCGCACACAATCGGACCAATGCGGTTGAACGCATCAATTCTCGGACGAAGGGCACGGTAGACCTCGACTACGAGACCGCGTGGGAAGATGCGTTCGAGCTTGGAAGGCTCGGGCAGCAATATGGCGTCGTCGTGCAGTTCCGAACCATCGAGCATGTCGCTGTGTGCTCTCCGGAAGCCCTAGTCCGGGGATTACGAGCACCGAAACTCACATTCAGGCAGCGGCACCTGTATTGCATGTTCGATTTGACCGCACTGCCAGAGGTCTGTCTGTGCGAACTAGAAGCACGTGCCATTGAGCATGGAGACTACATTCTGGCGGGCCACCTGCTAAAGGACTCTACGCTCACCTGGGAGTAAGTAGGGGGCCTCGCCGAACCGCCACCAGTGAGCTACGCAGCCTCCAGGTGCCCATCGGGTTGGCCTGAACTCAAAGTCAGGCCTGGACGATCGCGAGTTCAACATCGTATGCAGGCAAATCGACGTCGGCAATGCGCCGACGGACTTGTCTTCCCGCATGACCAGAGGCGTGCGTCAGGCCAACGGCACCGTGGCCACCGAGCCGATGATGGATATTAAGCACGTGGCAGAAGCCGTGCGCTACATCGCAGCGCTGCCATTGTCGTCAGATGTGTTGAACATGACCGTGACGGCGAGCAATATGCCCTTCGTCGGCCGCGGTTGAGTTGCAGTCAAAGGCGCTGGCGTGAGCAGGACATCCTGCCTCACGCCATCCGAGTCGACCTTATTCAGGCTCGATGCCCGCCGTCTT
The DNA here is from genome assembly GCF_056398885.1 of Cupriavidus sp. 01T418. Classification (NCBI taxonomy): domain Bacteria; kingdom Pseudomonadati; phylum Pseudomonadota; class Betaproteobacteria; order Burkholderiales; family Burkholderiaceae; genus Cupriavidus; species Cupriavidus sp. 01T418. Next base: position 9,556 of record NZ_JBFTQG010000009.1, on the reverse strand, counting down.
GATGATCTTGCCCCAGCGGTCCAGCTCGGCAAGCTGGAATCTGGCAAGTTCCTCAGGCGAAGACACCTTTACCTCCATGCCGTTCTCCATCACGAAATGGCGGATCGATTCGGTCGCCATCGCCTTGCGCATCAGTTCGTTGAGACGGTTGATGATCGGCGCCGGTGTACCAGCGGGCGCGTATAGACCGTTCCAGTAGCTGGACTCATAACCCGCCACGCCTTGCTCCGCGATGGTCGGCACGTTGGGCAGCAGCTGCGAGCGCTGTGGGCTGCTGACGCCGAGTGCGCGCAGTTTGCCGGCCTTGACCTGCGGCAGGCTGGTGGTCAGGTCGACGATCATCACGTCGGTCTGTCCGGCGACAAGGTCGATCACGGCGGGCGGATTGGCCTTGTAGGGGATGTAAGTCAATTTCGTCCCGGTCATGTGCTGGAATTGCTCGGTGGCGACCCGCGCCGACGATGAGCCGGAGCCGAACGTCAGCTTGCCCGGTTCCCTCTTCGCTAGCGCGATGAATTCGGGCACGTTCCTGGCCTTCACGTCGGGATTCACGACCATCAGCATGTAGCCCTGGACCACCTGGCCGATCGGTACAAAGTCCTTGATGGGGTTGTAGGGCAGGTTCTTCACCAGATGCGGATTGGCGGCCTGTGTGGTGTTGGTGGTCATGAACAGCGTGTAACCATCGGCGGCCGAGCGCGCGACGAGCTGCGCCGCGATGCCGCCAAATGCGCCGGGGCGGCTGTCGACGACGACCGGTTGGCCCGTCTCCTTCGTGATCTGGGCACCCATCGCGCGGGCCAGGCCATCCGTCGTGCTGCCAGGGCTGGAGCCGATCACGATGGTGATCGGCTTGGTCGGATAGGATTGCGCGCTGGCCATGCCGGACGCAAGAACGATCATGGCGATTGCCGCCAGAAGTTTGATTCGCATCTTGTCTCCTCTGATTCTGATTCTTCGATCGGGGGCAGGGATGGGGGCTGTCGGCGCTCAGGTGGTGAGGCTGACGCTCAGCTCTGTACAAGGAGATGCCCTAAGGCATCTACGGCGTTTTCAGTTTCTATTGACAATCGGCAACGCTGCATCTCGACCTGCGTGCTCCGAAGGCGCCACTGGCTTCAGCTTGGCGATGAACGGCATATCCGGTTTCATGATACAAGTCAGCAGTACACCGCAGGCCATCACGCCGATGGACAGCAGAAAGGTGACATTCCAATTCCCCAGGCGGTCGATCAGATAGCCCGCCACAACCGGGCTGACGATAGCCGCCGTGAAGCCTGTGCCGCTCATAATGCCGCTGGCCGTACCCGAACGGTCATAAGCGATGTCCATCGGAATAGCCCACATCGGCCCGATATTCATTTCGTTGAAGAACATCGCCGCGGCCAGAAAAATCAGCGAATACATCGGTTCGTGGATCAGCACCACCGGGATCAGCGACAGCCCGGTCATGGTCATGCAGAACGCGACCAGGACGCTGCGCGCGAGCTTCAGATTGCCGGTGCGTCGAAGCAGCTTATCGCTGATGAGGCCGCCGATCAGATCGCCGAACACACCGGCGACGAACACCCCTGACGTGAAAATCACCGCCTTCTTGATGTTCAGATGGAAGCTATGCATGAAGTAGAGCGGCATCCAGTCGAGCATCAACCAGAGGATCCAGTTGTAGCAGAAGTACACGGCGGAGACAGGCAGCAAGCGACGATAGAGACGCGCCCAGGTGCCGGGCGCTTCCACCGGACGAACTCTCGGCGGCGGCAGGCTCTCAATTTCCCCAGCGGTGATGCGCGGATGATCCGCCGGCTTTTCGGTGTAGGTCACGTACCACAGGACCAGCCAGCCGAAACTCAGCGCGCCGAGCAGGTAGAAGGCGAATCGCCAGTCGAACGAAGTCATCAGCGCCAGCACCAGGATCGGCGCCACCGCATTGCCGAACCGCGCCGACGAGTGAGTGATACCTTGGGCCATGCCGCGCTTGTCCTTCCTCACCCACGACGCCATCGCGCTGGTGGACGCGGGGAAGGTGGCGCCTTCGCCCAGACCCAGCAGCAGCCGAGCCGCGACGAGCGTCGCGAAGCCGCCGGCGAAGCCCGTCAGCGTGGTCGCCACCGCCCAGATGAAGGCGCAGGCGATCAGCGTGCGCCTGGCGCCGAAACGATCGCTGACCCAGCCGCCAATGAACTGGAATATCACGTACGGATACGCGAAAGCCGAGAAGATGAAGCCGAGTTGCGTGTTGCTCAGCCCGAGTTCGGACTTGAATTGCCCGGCGGCGGTGCTGATGTTGACGCGGTCGACGTAGGTGATGAAGTACATCAGGCACAACATCAGCAGGACGGTAGTGGTCGCCTTGATCTGTATTCGTTTCATGTCTCACTCCACATTGTTCGTTGTTATTTTCTCGGCGATCCCGAGGTAAAGGCGACCACGGCGTCTTTGAAACGGGCGCTGCTGTACACCTCTTCGATCAGATCTTCGTCGTCGAGCCGCTGTTCGACGACGATGCGGCGCAGGCTTTCCTTCACGGCCTTCTGCGTGACCGGTGAAAGCGCCATGAGCCGTTGCGCGAGCGTATGGGCGTCGTCTTGCAGTGCGTCTTGCGAACACACGTCATAGACATAGCCACACGCTAGCGCTTCGTGCGCCGTGAGGTAGTCGGCGAGCAGCAACATCTTCTTGACCCGCGGCACGCCGAGCGCCGCATGCAACCGTGCGATGTTGCGCGACGCCAGCGTGTTGGAGAGCGTCTTCGCGATCGGCGCGCCGAAGCGCGAGCCGTCGCTGCAGAGCCGGAAATCGCAGGCCGTTGCCAATGCCAGGCCGCCGCCGACGGCCCACCCGTCGATCACTGCAACCGTGGGCACCTCAATGCGTTCGACCGTGTCGATCACCCGCTCGACGAAGGCCTCGTAGGCCACGCCATCACGGCCGTCGCGGAAGTCCTTGAAGTACGCGATGTCGGTGCCGGAAATGAAGGACTTGCCGCGCGCCCCCCGGAACAGGATGCAGCGCACGCCGCTGTTATTTGCGCACTCTGCGATCAGCGCCAACAGCGACTCGTACATATCGAGCGTCATCGCGTTATGCCGCTCCGGGCGGTCGATCACGATCTCCGCTGCGCCCGACTGATGGATCTTGAGACTGACGAGTTCGCTCATGGCGCCGTCCCATCAATCTCGGCGAAGATCTCGTCGTTGTGCTCGCCCAGCAGCGGCGGATGACGACGCACCGTCTGCGGCGTGCCCAGCATCTTGACGGGAAAGCCAATGTTCTTGACCTTGCCTTCGTTCGGGTGTTCGATCTCCATGCACATGCGACGGTGCGTGGCGTGCTCGCTCTCGAACGCATCGGGATAGGACAGGATCGGGCCGGCCGGAATGCCGGCGGCGAGCATCGCGTCGACCCAAGCCGCGCTGTCGCGCTTCGCGAATTCCTGCTCCAAGGCTTCGATCAGCGCCTCGCGATTCTTCAGCCGCAGCGACACGCTCGCATAGTCGGCCTGAGCGATCAAGTCCGGGCGCTCCAGTAGTTCGCACAGCTTCGTCCAGAGCTTCTGATTGGTGGCGCCCATCACGAAGTAGCCGTCTCGCGCCTTCACGGCCTGGTAGGGCGCGCTCATCTTATTGCTGGTGCCGAGCGGCGTCGGCGGCACGCCCGTGCCCCAGTATTCCGACATGTCCCAGATCGAGAAGGCCATTACCGAATCGAACAGCGACGCGTCGATGTGCTGACCCTCGCCGTTTTTCTGCGCGCCGATGTAGGCCGACAGCAGGCCGTAGACCGCGAACAGCGCGCAGCCGATGTCCGCCACCGGTACCCCGGCCTTGACGGGCTTGCCGCCCCTGTAGCCGGTCACGCTCATCACGCCGGACATGGCCTGCGCCATGAGATCGAAGCCGGGCCTCGACGCCCACGGTCCGCTTTGCCCGAAGCCGGAGATACTGACGTAGACAATCTTCGGATTGATCGCCTTGATCGACTCGTAGTCGATGCGCAGACGCTGCACCACGCCTGGCCGGTAGTTTTCGACAATCACGTCGGCGGTCTTGGCGAGCTTGTAGAAGAACTCGCGCCCTTCGTCGCTCTTGAGGTCAAGCGTCAGCGAGCGCTTGTTGCGGTTCATGTTCAGGAAGCCCATGCTGTCGGGCCCCTTCATCTTGAAGCCCATCGCGCCGCGGGTCTGGTCGCCTTCGAGCGGCTCCACCTTGATCACGTCCGCGCCCATGTCGGCCAGCAGCATGCAGGCGAAGGGGCCCGCCATGACCTGGCTGACGTCCAGCACGCGAATGCCTTGCAGCGGCAGATGCTTCGATTCGGTCATCCCGAGTCTCCTCTGTAGAAGGTGTGAGTGGGACCGCTTAGCCATGCCAGGCATGGCCAGCAGTCTTCTGATCTCACTGTCCGCTACATACCAGGCCGCCGCAAGAACGCCTGGATCATGTCTGGTTTCGCGCAATGCGAAACCGGGCGGGGCGCCTCCCCCGGGGACTAGGCCGGTCTGCCGACCAGCTCGGTCACCACGTTGCGCAGGGTCTGCTCCTGAGCGTGGCCCTCGACGCAGGACAGGACGTAGCTGCGCCGGTGCCAGTCGCCCTGGAGTTCGGCCGATGCCAGCGATTCCCCGGGATGAAAACTGTGCAGGACGTCGGGCGGCATCAGGCCGACACCCAGGCCATGGTGCACCATCGCCAGCATGGTGTCGAAACCGCTGACGGTGAAATTGTTGGGGAACAGCCGCCCGCGGCTGCGGTACGCGCGGTGCACGGCGGACAGGACCGCGGAGCCCTTGCCGAGGCTCACGATGGGGAGATCGAGGATATCGTCGATTCCGACGGGTCCGTCGGGAAACTGGAAATGCGGGCGGTTATAGACCAGCACCAGGCGGTCCTCCTTGTACGGGGACTTCGCCAGATCCAGGAAGCCGCTTTTCTTCTCGTAGATGCCGACGTCGATCACTTTGTCGCGCAGCAGTTGCTGCACGATCTTGCTGTTCTCCTCGACGATCTTCAAGGAGATGCCGGGGTATTTGCGCTGGATGTCGGCAATCTCGCGGGCCAGGAACTGGATGACGACGGCCTTGGGCGCACCGATGATAATGCGGCCGTCGAGGCCCTGGTTGAGAGCCTGCGCGTCGCCTTCGAGGCGGTCGATGAGGTTGTCGATCTGCCGGACGTATTGGAGTAGCTTGTCGCCCGATCCGGTGATTTCGACTCCGTGCGGTACGCGCTTGAAGAGTTTGGCGCCGAGTTGGTCTTCCAGGTCCGTCACGCGGCGGGATGCGGCCGCCACCGCCAGACTGAGTCTGTCGGCGGCGCGGGAGATGCTGCCTTCCTCAGCGATGGCGAGGATCAGTCGGATGGTGGTCGTGTCGAATTTCACGGGGGCTCCGGGTTGTAGCGAAGGAGTTGGCGGCGTCGACTCGGGCCTGGTGCACACGGTGGTGGGCACGGCCGGCAACGCCAACGATGTCACGCGAGCCCACGTCCTGGTGCATGGCGACGAGACCGACGCATTCGGTGATGCGGGTTACCAAGGCGTGGAGAAACGCGGCAAAACGCAAGGCATCGCGGCGAACTGGCACGTCGCGATGCGCCCCGGCAAGCGCCGCGCCTTGGATAAGGCACCCCGATGGGCAAGGCGCGCGACGAGCTCGGACGCGTCGCCCGGAATCGGGAATCTGACCCGAAACGCAGGTGAAATCGTCCGCGTTCATGGCGAATCACCGTTCCCGCTGAACCACCTGACGTTACGCGCCGAGACAGGTCATGCTCCGGCATACCGCTTCCTGTATTCGGCCGGCGTGACGCCGACATGCTTGGCGAAAGCCCGTCTCAACGTATCTGCATTGGCAAAACCGCACTTTGCAGCAACCTGCTTGGGCGCTTCTCTTCCGGTCTCCAGCAACTCCCGAGCTGCTGTGACTCGTGCCATCTCGATCCACGTGGCCGGCGTCACACCGACTTCGGCATGGAACAGACGCGCGAAATGGCGTGGACTCAAGCCAGCGTGTTTGGCGAGCTTCTCCACACTATGTTCCAACCCCGGGTTCGCCGCGACCCAACGCTGGACCTCCTGCAGGGCCGAGCGCCCGGCGGGACGTGTTTCGCCTTTGCGACTGAACTGAAGCTGCCCCCCAGGACGCTTGAAGTACATGACTAACTGCGCAGCAACGCGCATGGCGATCTCCCGGCCCAAATCCTCCTCCACCAGCGACAAGGCAAGGTCTAGACCTGCCGTGACACCGGCTGCCGTACGAAGTTTCCCATCACGCACGTAAAGCGCGTCTTGGTCGATGGTAACGGAGGGGTACGCCTGCGCGAGCTGGTCCACCGCGGCCCAATGCGTGGTGAGTCGACGTCCATCCAGCAGCCCTGTCGCTGCCAATGCGAAGGCGCCGGTACAAACTGAGCCGTAGCGTCTGGCCTGCGCCGCGGTTGTGCGCAGCCAGGATAGTACTTCGGGCTTCAAGCGTATCTGCGCAGCGTTCGGTGCGCCAGCGATGAGCAAGGTGTCTATGCAGGTGCTCGTGTCCCCGGCCACCTCGTCGGCCACAAGGCATGCGCCGGACGAGCTCCGGATCACCCCGGACTCGCACGCCACGATGCGCAAGCCGTAGGCCTCGTGCCTCACCTCCACATTCGCTTGTGCGAACACGTCCAGCGGTCCAGCCACATCCAGGAGCTGAACACCTGGCAGCGCCACAATTGCAACCGTTATTGCCATTTCGACGGCAACCTCCCGTATGTCAGTCCAACACGCACAATGGCAGTATATGACGTATTACGCCGATTGCGGCCAAAACAACATTGACCGAAAATTAGACCTGGCCCCACCTTGGAGACTTGTCATGACGTTGAATATCGACGGGATCGCTATCCCCGATAGCAAGCTTAGCCGCGAAATCACCGAACTCGTTCGGGACACCGCATCGCCCCTGCTGTTCCATCACTCGAGCCGCGTGTATTACTTCGGCGCCTTGGCCGGGAAGCATCGCGGCCTGAAGTTCGACCCCGAGTTGCTGTACTGCGGCTGCATGTTCCACGACATGGGGCTGACGCATAAGCACAGCAGCGCCTGCGAGCGCTTCGAGGTGGATGGCGCCAACGCCGCCCGTGATTTTCTGCGAAACCACGGAATCAATCAGCAAGATATCGACACGGTATGGACGGCGATTGCCTTGCATACAACGCCAGGGATTCCCCAGCACATGCATCCTGTCGTGGCGCTGGTCACTGCCGGCGTGGAAATGGACGTACTGGGCCTGACCTATCCTGAGTACACCGACGCCGAGCGTGAAGCGGTTGTCCGCGCGCATCCGCGTGGAGACCATTTCAAGGAAAACATCATTCAGGCCTTCTATGACGGCATCAAGCACAAACCCGACACAACCTTCGGCAACGTCAAAGCCGATGTGATCGCCGACAAGGATCCCTCTTTCAAGCCTGGGAACTTCTGCAGCGTCATCCGCAACGCGAAGTGGACTGGCTGACCGGGCAGTGGCTTCCACCTAGTTTCAACCGCCCCGCGTCAACTTGCAGACAGCAATCGACGAGCTGCTTCCTCACCACTGGCGTCCCACGCGCGCGCGGCGGCTCCAGGCCGCCGCACCGCGAATCAACGCACCGCGTTGGCTTCCGCCACCGCTACCGCCGTCATATTGACGATGCGGCGCGTGGTGGCTTGCGGGTTGAGGATGTGCACCGGCTTGGCCGCGCCCAGCAGGATCGGGCCAATGGTGACGCCCTGCCCGCCCGTGATCTTGAGCAGGTTGAAGGCGATATTGGCCGCGTCCAGCGTCGGCATCACCAGCAGGTTGGCGCTGCCAGCCAGCTTGGTGCCCGGCAGGAAGTGGCGGCGCACGTCCTCGACCAGGGCGGCGTCGCCCTGCATCTCGCCTTCCACTTCCAGGTGCGGTGCCTCGCGGGCCAGGATCTCCTGGGCCGCGCGCATCTTCCGGGCCGACGGCCGGTTCGACGAGCCGAACATCGAGTGCGACATCAGCGCCACCTTCGGATGCTGGCCGAAGCGCGCGACCTCCTCGGCCGCCAGCTGCGTGATGGCAGCCAGTTCCTCGGCGGTGGGGTCGTCGTTGACAAAGGTGTCGGTGATGAACAGCGTGTACTTCTCGAGCATCAGCGCGTTCATCGCGGCGAACACCTTGGCGCCCGGCGCCAGGCCGATGACGTCCCGCACGTGCTCCAGGTGCGCTTCGAAGCGGCCCACGGTGCCGCACAGCAGCGCGTCGGCGTCGCCCATATGCATCAGCATGGTGCCGATCAGCGTATTGGAGCGGCGCAGCGCCACCTTGGCCATGTCGGGCGTCACGCCGTCGCGGCCGCGCAGCGCGTGATACGCCTCGTGGTAGGCGCGGTAGCGCGGATCGTCTTCCGGATTGATCAGCTCGAAGTCCTCGCCGGCCTTCAGGCGCAAGCCGGCTTTCTCGATGCGCATCTGGATAACGTGCGGGCGGCCGATCAGGATCGGGCGCGCCAGGCCTTCGTCCACCACGGTCTGCACCGCGCGCAGCACGCGCTCTTCCTCGCCCTCGGCGTAGACCACGCGCTTGGGCGCGGCCTTGGCGGCCGTGAACACCGGCTTCATGATCAGGCCGGTATGGTAGACGTACTGGGTGAGCTGCTGGCGATAGGCTTCCAGGTCCTTGATGGGACGCGTGGCCACGCCGGATTCTTCAGCGGCCTTGGCCACCGCGGGCGCGATCTTCTCGATCAGGCGCTGGTCGAACGGCGTCGGGATGATGTAGTCGGGGCCGAACTTCAGTTCCTGGCCACCGTAGGCGGCGGCAACGGCGTCGTTCAGTTCGGCTTCGGCCAGATCGGCGATGGCCTTGACGCAAGCCAGCTTCATTTCTTCCGTGATCTTGGTGGCGCCGCAATCGAGCGCGCCGCGGAAGATGTACGGGAAGCACAGCACGTTGTTGACCTGGTTCGGGTAGTCCGAACGGCCGGTGGCGATGATGCAGTCCGGGCGGGCGGCCTTGGCCACTTCCGGGCGGATTTCCGGCTCGGGGTTGGCCAGCGCCAGGATGATGGGCTTGTCGGCCATGGTCTTGACCATCTCGGCGGTCAGCACGCCGGCAGCCGAGCAACCCAGGAACACGTCAGCACCGTTGACCACGTTGGCCAGGGTGCGGGCCGAGGTTTCCCGCGCGTAGCGGGCCTTGTTGGGCTCCATGCTGGAGTCGCGGCCCACATAGATCACGCCCTTGGAGTCCACCACGGAGATGTTCGAGCGGGTCACGCCCAGGCTCACCATGGTATCCAGGCAGGCAATGGCCGCCGCACCAGCGCCCGATACCGCCAGCTTGACCTTGGCGATGTCCTTGCCCACCACCTTCAGGCCGTTGAGCAGCGCAGCGCCCGAGATGATGGCGGTACCGTGCTGGTCATCGTGGAAGACCGGGATGTTCATGCGCTCGCGCAGCTTCTTCTCAATGTAGAAGCATTCGGGCGCCTTGATGTCCTCGAGGTTGACGCCGCCCAGGGTGGGCTCCAGCGCCGCCACGATCTCGACGATCTTGTCCGGATCGCGCGCATCG